>CAZGOS010000008.1:0-34137 GCA_964527795.1 uncultured Rhodothermales bacterium
GTTCTCGTGCCAACCTCACCATATTCGATGACAGCACGTCGTGGACATTTGAACAGTCACATATACGATCACGTAGTAGAAATACACCCTTCATAGGGAGCAAAATGGTCGGTCGGGCCTGGGCGATTTATAACCGGGGGCAACTGGTTGTAAATTCGGGCTAACGCGCGGTGTTCAGACTCCCTGTGTCAACCGCGTACCCAACCGCTTTGGCAGGTTTTCCTCGTTGAATCGATCCACGGCAGCTTCGATGTCGTATTCCGCTCGCTCGAGCCTGTATGAACAGGTATCGGTATCGAAAAAGGCCACACAGGCTCTCGGATCACCATCACGGGGCTGGCCGACGCTGCCGATGTTTACGAGATAACGATGGCCGGGGCGAACCTGAAGCACTCCGAGTTTATCGGAGATGATTGCCGGGCGATGCGTATGCCCCTGAAAGCAGACGCTGGTCTGAAAGTGCTCAAACTGGACCTGTGACATCTGATAAGAAGTCATTCGAAGCCACAACTCCGGATTTTGCGGCGTTGCGTGAACGAATGTCGCTTCGTATTCCTCAATGACGAACGGTAACGATCGCAGATAATCGAGATCTTCTTTGTTCAGAGCGTTTCGATTATGTTGGGCAGCCTTGCGACCGTCTCGGGGAAGATTTGCCTGGAATCGTTTTTCAGCTACGGCGAGGTCGTGATTGCCCAGAACAACGCCCGAACAACGGTTTCGTATGATCTCCAGACACGCCGCAGGATCAGGGCCATACCCGACAACATCACCGAGGCAAATAATAGCATCTATATTTTCTTCATCAATGCGCTCGATCACGGTCTCGAGCGCCGGAAGATTGGAGTGTATATCTGAAATGAGTGCGAGTTGCATATATAGAATACCGCCGCAGAAGATCGGCGAGTGCACGGCGCCATGCAAGCAAAATGGCTCGTGACGCTTCATACTGGTCTAAAGTCTTCCACACCGTATTTTATCGACACAATTCAGCCGTACCCAAGCATGTCCGCACAAAAAATCGGTATTGTTTTCGGGGGTCTTTCTCCGGAACACGAGGTTTCGATCATTACGTCGCTGCAGGCAGCTGCCGTCCTGGATCGAACCATCTATGCGCCGGTCGCGCTTTATCTGGCCAAGGACGGCTTATGGTACACCGGAGAGGAATTACTGAAAATCGGCGGCTACGAAGATTTGCCGGGGCTTTTGCGTCGTGCGATTCGTATCGAGATCGTACCCGGCGCTGCGGGTCGCCTGCACATGCGAGAGGTCGGGCGATCGGGACTCTTTTCCGGGCCGACGCGGGAGTGGAAAGTGGACGTTCTCTTTCTCGGGCTTCATGGCGGTCCGGGAGAAAACGGAAGCATGCAGGGCTTCTGCGAGCTCATGGACATACCGTACACCGGCAGCGGGGTGCTGGCTTCGGCGCTTGCCATGGACAAAGTTCGCGCGCAAACATTTTGCAGGGCCTACGACATTCCAGTGGTCCCGTCGAAACGCGTTCGTGAGAAAGAATGGGCCGGAAACGAAACGCGGTGGCTGGACGAACTCTCGTCGTCGCCTGGTTTTCCCGTCGTTGTGAAACCCGTCAAGCTTGGATCGTCTATCGGCATTTGCAGAGTGGCGAGCCCGGATGAGCTGGACGCAGCGATTGAAGAAGCCTATCGCTACGACGAGGATGTCGTGGTAGAGATGGCTGTCGAAAACCTTCGAGAGATCAATTGCAGCGTCCTGGGAGACGAGGACGAAGCCATCGCCAGCGTACTCGAGGAGCCGGTGACCCGGGAAGGATTTCTCTCCTATGAAGACAAGTACATGGCCGACGGCCCACAGTCGAAAGGAAACGCAGGCATAAAGACGAGCGGAGCTCCCGGAGGCATGGCTGCTCAGGATCGCATCATACCGGCACGGGTGCCCGCTGAGCTCACTGAGCGCATCCGATCAATGGCCGTCAGGGTTTTCCGGTTGCTGGGATGCGCAGGCGTAGCGCGCGTCGATTTCTTAATGGATGGTGAATCAGGCGCAGTGTACTTCAATGAGATCAATACCATTCCCGGCTCTCTCTCATTCTATTTATGGGAACCAAGCGGTGTCCCGTTTGACGAGTTGGTCGCGCGCGTCATTAAGATCGGCCTGGCCCGATACGAATCCCGATCCAACCGGGTAAGATCCTATGACGTGAACCTCCTGGCCGAACATGCTGCCAGGGGTCTCAAAGGGGAAAAAACGTAGCTCTCCGTTTGGCTCCGGGTCAAGAAACGGCCAGATTCAGCGAAAATCTCGCTGATGCACTCGATTCGCGTCGTCCTTGCCGGGGCGAATCGATCAGAACGCGAGCCTACCCGACTAACAGCGGGAACGGAGTCGCGGTCCCCTTTTTCTTTGCCGGTGATGTTCGTTCGAAAGAAACCGCCAGACGCGATGGCCGTTACCGCCACTCCATAAATCGGGTATATTCATGGGACGCAGGCTTCTGTTGACAGTCGTACTCACGGCGATTGCACTGCCGCTTTCCGCGCAGGAAAGGTTCGATTCCTCACGTCTGTTGGCAGACCTCAAAATTCTGTCTTCCGACGAGTATGAGGGTCGCGATGCGGGCAGTCCCGGGGGCGCGAAAGCACGGCAATTCCTGGAAAAGGGATTTGAATCCGTCGGACTACCGTCCTGTGGCGCTTCCTACGAACAACCGTTCGCAATTAACGGTCGAAACTCCGCAGAACTTTCTGCCACGAATCTTCTGGGTTTGATTGCCGGATCTGAGCATCCGGACAAGTACCTGGTCGTGTCGGCGCACTACGATCACGTCGGAGTACGCGGGGGGCAGATTTACAATGGCGCCGATGACAATGCATCCGGCGCTGCAGCATTAAAAGCGATCGCAACGTATTTCCTGGAGCACACTCCGAAACATTCAATCGTAATCGCCGCCTTCGATGCCGAGGAAAAGGGACTACGAGGTGCGCGTGCGTTTATCGAGGAACCCTGTGTGGAGATAGACGCCATAGTTATGAACGTGAATCTGGATATGATCAGTCGCAACGAAGCCGGTGAAATTTACGCTGCCGGCACGAGCCACTATCCGGCACTTCGCGCGATAATCGAAGACGTTGATGAAGGGCGCGATTTTACTCTTTTGTTTGGACACGACGAACCCGGTACCGGACGGGATGACTGGACGATGTCGTCGGATCATGGACCGTTTCACCGCGCCGGCATCCCTTTTATCGTTTTTGGCGTGGAAGATCACGAGGGCTACCACCGTCCGAGCGACGATTACGAGTTTATCACACCAGCATTTTATATCGCGGTGGTGGATGGCATTATTGAGGCTATCGAGCGATTTGACAGGAATCTTCCGGAGATCGAGGCGACAAAAGAACAGGAGTTCTAGGGGAAGCGTTTAATATTAAGTTGGCCGTTATGCATCCATTATTGTACTAACTGATCGACTTTCGTAAGAGTTTGATAATTGTTTTCTTTGTAACATTCGCTCCAACATTCAACAAATAGGCCGTTATTGCGTATTCATAGGGAGGTACCGCCTTCGAATCCAGATCTGTTTCAAACACGTCCCGTGTTCAATCCCGTTCTTTCCAATCTGAGAAAGGGAGGCCGGCAGCATGACCGGCCACGTCCTCGTACTTAATCAGGATTATCGCGCTCTGACAATCACGAGCGTTCAGCGCGCGACGGTTCTTGTCCTTCTCCAGAAAGCAGAACTTGTCGAAGCCGAGTCTGGACGATTTATTCGCTCGCCAAATCTATCGGTGCCCTGGCCGAGCATTGTTCGTCTTAAAATGTACGTTCGAGTTCCATACAAAAAGATTATGCTGACTCGGAAAAACGTGCTTCGCAGAGATCACCACCGGTGCCAATATTGTGGCAGCAAAGACCAACTGACCATCGATCACGTCTTTCCAAAGTCTCGGGGAGGACGAGACACGTGGGAAAATTTGGTTGCGGCCTGTGTGCCCTGTAATAATCGCAAGGGAAACAGGACATCGGCGGAATCTAAAATGAAGCTTTCGAGAAAGCCTTTTCGGCCGAGTTATGTGATGTACATTCGCGACTTCGTTGGATCACTTGACGACACCTGGAAGCCGTATCTTTTCCTCTCTTGAAGCCTGATAAGACCCGCCCGGCTCTGACTCCGAGCCGATTGATTGCCCGGATATCCTGGATCGTACCACTCTTGCTCCTTGGTTTGAGCGCACACCAGGCCAAAGTTGCGCTCGACCTCGGTCGAACCGTACGCGAAGGTAGCCCCGCCGTCGCGGAGGTAACAAGGTATGATCGTGCGGATCGCAAGGATGTCACGCACGCGGAGTTGGATTTAAGAATCGCCATGCCGGACGGTAGTACGCTGATCCGAGAAAAACTCTCCCTGCCGTACTCAATCGCTCACCGCGTTGAGCAGGACACCCTGCACGTTCGTGTGTTGCAGCATAGTGCTCAGGAGATCGTGATTTCTTCTATTGTGGGAACGCAGCGACTCATTGCGATGAGCAATTCCGCCATGAGCCTGATCGCGATGATCATCGCGTTTGCCGGCGTCTTCGCCTGGAACCGGTATCAGAAAAAGAAAGACTCGGCCGCTGCATCCGACGCGGAGAAATCTTAGATAGCGCTTCGTTTTATCCCCTGGTCGGCTCATTCTGAGCGCCGATGTGAGCAGCAATGTGAACACCGTTGTGAGCACGGTTGTGAGCACCGATTCGAGAACCGATTTCAGGATCAAGGGTATACGCGACCAGGTTGATTGACATTCTGTTTGACTTCTGTTGGGGGTGCCCGCTGGATTTGGGCTGAGACAATACCCTTCGAACCTGATCCGGGTCATTCCGGCGAAGGAAAACAGCCGAATTGGGCATGCTCTCCGGTGATTTTTTCCAGCGAGAAGCCGCGGTCACTCCACAGAACTGAATGGGGTGACCTTTTTTATTGCCATCAATTTGTACGATCAAACATTACCTACGCTCATGGTTCGTCGCTACAGCTGCCTGGCTTTTGTCTTTGCACTATTTGTGCAAACATCGACTGCACAGAGGCAAGTTTCGGGAACGGTAGTTGCGGAAAATGGAGAGGCTTTGGCTGGTGCTTCCGTTGTGTTGATACTGCCCGATACTGGTCTGCAGCGATATGGGACGTCTACGGATGGCGCCGGGTCATTTCAAGTTCACGCCATACAACCGGGTGTGTATGAACTCCTGGTTTCTTTCGTGGGGTATTCGTCGCGGTCGCGCGGGCTCGATCTGCGAACCGAAAACCGGACGCGTCTCAGGATCACGTTGGACAGTCAGACGCTTCCCCAGGATGAGGTCGTCATCACGGCGGGTCGCGCGCGCTTCCAGTTGCATCCCGTCACGGCAAGCAACATTACCTCACAGGAGCTGGAACAACTGCCCGAAATGAAGGACCTGCCCGTTCATCTCTCTCGCAGTCCGTCCGTCACATATTATTCGGAAAACGGTAACGGAATAGGATATTCAACACTGCGGATGAGGGGATTCGGGCAGCGACGCTTGGCCATCTCCATCAACGGTGTACCGCAGAACGATCCGGAGGAGTTCAACGTATTCTGGATCAATTTTTTTGACATTCAGGGGGCCGTCGAAGACATACAGATCCAGCGCGGGGCCAATTCGTCCTTCTATGGACCGGCCGCCATCGGTGGTGCCGTGAATATTCGTGCGATGCCGTATCGGGCCTATCCGTACTTTCGCACCGAGTTGGGCGCAGGCTCGTTTGGAACACGCAGGTACACTCTGGAGGCCAATTCCGGGCTCATTGGTGGTAATTATGTATTTTTTGGACGCCTGAGTCGTTTGCTGTCGGACGGTTACCGGGACTGGTCCTGGACTCGTTTTTGGCGATTTTTTTCAGGTCTTACCCGCTATGGGGAACGCTCCTCACTAACGTTCCAGGTCTATGGTGGCCCACAGAGGGATGGACTGGCCTATTCAGGTATTCCCAAAGCGGCGAACAAAAAGACAATCATTGACGATTTTGGAACCCGGATCGATCGTACATACAACTTCAGTTCGTTCGATCGGGATGTCGAAAACTTCCGCCAGCCGCATGCTGAAGTCCACCACGACCTTCGGTTGTCTGAGCAAGTCAGACTGAACCAGGTGCTATTCTGGATTCAGGGGAAGGGGTATTTCGATTTCGGCGGCACCTTTCGTTCGGCCGATTATCTGCGACTGCCGGACGGATTCGTTCCGGACGACCAACGATCGCTTCCGCTGTTTCTGTCGAAACCGGATGTCTCGGTTCTCTTTAGAGCTTTCCTGGATCAGTGGCAGGTGGGATGGATTCCAAGCGTCACGATTTCCAGCGAGCGCACGACAACACGTATCGGCGCCGAGCTTCGGCTGCACCGATCCCGCAGGTGGGGTCGGATTCAGACAGCCTCCGGTATTCCGGAGAATCTGGTCGGATCGACCAACGATGTCCAGGTCTATTCTTTTCGGGGTGAGAAAGTGATTGCTGCCGTATCCGGATCAACGCTTCACCGAGCAAGCGAGCGATGGGCCGTTCAGGCCGACCTGCAGCTCACGTACAGGGCATATGGCATTTACGACGAAGCATTCTTCGGCACTCGATTTCACAAGCCTTATGTCTTTGTAAATCCAAGAATCGGTATGACATACAATCCCGAAAAGATTGTGTCCGGCTACGCCAGCCTCGCGTTGGCCAATCGCGAACCTCGCCTCAAATCGCTTTACGACGGTGAGGAGGCCGGGGCGGGATTTACACCGGCCTTTGAGCGTAACGGAGATGGGAGTTTGAATCTGAATCGAGCGCTGGTTGGCCCGGAGCGGCTCATCGATGCGGAACTCGGCCTCATCGTGAACAGAGACCGGTATCGAGCCACGGTGAACGTCTTTTACATGGACTTTCGGAATGAGATCGTACCGTCAGGCGGACTTGACCAGTTCGGCGTGCCTCGAACGGGTAATGCAGAGCGGACGCGCCATGCAGGACTGGAAATGGACGCGGCTGTAAGGATTGCACGAGGTTTAGACCTGGGCGGCAACCTGACGATCAGTCGCAACCGATTCATCTCGTTCGACGAGTATGTTTCCAACGGGGAATCTTCGACGGTATCCGTACGGCGAAACGGCAATTCGATTGCAGGATTTCCTGACGTCTCCGGAAACATAGACGCGACGCTTACCCGGGGAGGTTTTACGGCAAGTCTGCACGCGTCGTACGTTGGCAAACAGTATATCGATAACGCTCACGGGCGACTTCCGGATGGATCCAGGTCGGATGGTCTGGTCAACGACGCCTATGCGCTCGTCGATGCATCTATCCGCTGTGAGTTTCCTCCGTCGTCATCGTTTGCAGGGCTTCGGCTCGGCCTGGATATCAACAATATCCTTGATGAAAGAGTACTCATGTTTGGAAATGTCGGGCCGGTTGGTCCCCAGTTTTTTCCAGCAGCCACCCGGCACGTATTCGTGAGCGCATCCTACACTCTACGGTAGGAATAACTGTTTCGAACGGGGTAGAGAATTCGGGGCCGGATTACCAGAACATCTGTTTCATACAGTAAACAGATCCGCCGGCTTTGAGAAATTCGCTCGTATCCAACTCAATCGGGATGTAATCAGCGTTTCGCAGCACGTTGTTCGTCTTTTCACATCCTTTTTGAATAAGAACATGGCGCCGATCAGGGCAATGTGCGTTGCACGCAAATAGCTCACGCGCTTCGTTTTCCGGAGCCTCCAGTACGCGGTCAAAAAGGGCGCGAACAAGCTCGATAGCTTTTGGCTGGAAAGCTCCCGGATACATGAGGGCCGTTGATTCGTCAAGAATGCTGAGACACGTATCCAGGTGGTAGAAATCAGGATCCGTCAGTTCAAGCAGACAGATCGGCACGTCAACCAACTCCGAGATGATTTCATAAGCCCGGCTGTCGGTGCGATAACCGTATCCGCCCCAGAGAAGAAATCGTCCGGAGTGCCACAGGGCGTCTCCCATCCCTTCGAATTTGACGGTCTGATCCGTATCCAGAGAAAGCGTCTGGTATCCCAACGCGCTAAAAAAGTCGCGAAAATATCCGACCTCCCGGCGTCGCTCATCAGCAACCATTTCGCTCAGTACGACACCATTTCGACCGCCCTTCGGCATCTGAAACGGCAGGGTCTGGTTGGCGCAGAAAACCATATCCGGAAGGCCGGGTTTTCCTTCAACGGCGTGCACACTCAGACCGATTTCTTCATACGATTCTTTCAGTGCATGCCATTCGTCGAGTGCCCTGGCATAGTCGATTGTTCCAGCATGCCCGGCCATATGAGGGTTAATGACGTACTTCACGTCGAAGAACTCGGGCGACGTCATCAGCACGCGGGTCGGCAGGGCGACGGCGGGTAACTCGTCTACGGAAAAATTGATCTCACTTGCGGCGCGGTACAGCATAACGGGGCGCAAAATATTTCCTGCGATTCACGTGGTGGGGGAATCGGAGAAATCTGTGTGGCCAGCAAAAACGATTATCGGTTCCGGAAGATCCGTTCGCAATCAGTCCCAATCGACGTCTCTGATCAGGTTCTCCAGATCCTGCTCTGTTATCCTGAGTTGAACACGGGAAAAACCGCTCGATTCCGACACATCGATCCGGTTAAGAACGTCGGATAGAACCTCCGCCTCCCTGGCCCGGCTTGCCTCCAGTTTCATCAGGGCGATCGCTCCGCGCACAAGATCCGACAGGTCCGATTCGTCGATCCCCGATTCCGGCTCGAAATAGACGTTCATTTTGACGGCGTCGTCTTCCAACTGCAGCGAGGCTCCTACGCCGGTTATTGCAGACAGAATGTTCTCCAACTCGGTTGGAAGTGCGTCGCCTGACATCGCTTCCACCATGGCCGGGATGTTGGTTGCTGTTATCCACGCATCCGCCCCACCGACCTGGAGAAAGAGCGAAGTACTCTTGATAGTCGTAGCCCTGGACGCTGATGTCGCGCGTTCAATCATATCACTCAGAAACGCCGTTGAACCGGAGGCCGTCAGCATCTCATTCGACGGTCTGGCCACAAGGATGGCAGGGTCCTCTCCGGTTATCGCGAAGACGGGCAATTCGTTCTGAAAATCACGGCGAATATCGCTGCGAAAATCACGGCGAATATCGCTGCGAATCCGGCGCAGCTCTTCCGATGCTTCGTCGAGCATCTCGAATGCATCCCACTTGTCTGCCAGCTTTTCAAGCGCTGCTTTCGGGAGAGGAGCGTGAAGCACAAATCCGGGTGTTGAATGCAACTCGGACTCTCGAAAGGCGATAAAGAGCGTTACGTCGTCAACGATCGGATCGAGACCGAATCGTTCGAGAAGTTCCCGGTTCCGCTCGGCAACCGTTCCGGCATTCTGCTCGGGCAGATCGAAATGCCGCTCGATTTCCACCATGAACGAACGGTAGAATTCGGAAATCCGGACTCCGCCCGCAACAGCCGTTTCTTCGCCAAGCACGAGTCTGGCGCTGCGGACGTGATCCGGAACGTCCGGCGGCACGTCGGCACCCGGTCCGCAACCTGATAAGACGAGAACAAAAAGTCCTGCGATCCACCGGTCAACGCTACGAAAATGGCGCCGGTCAGTAATCCTTGCGTGCAAATATGAGATAGCCGATCGCATAAACAATCACCCCGAAGAGCAGGGAGGAGATGAGCGGATACCAGGAGCTAACGGTTTCCCCCTCCACCAGTTGCGAGATAATGGCGATCACCTCGATATAGTTGGGAATAACGTGGTAAAGTCCTACGAATACGGCTGCGCTCACGTCGTTCAGCTGCGGCAGAATTTGATCCTTCCCCGCCAGTATCGCTGAAAAGAACACACAGCCGTAAGCCGTTACAAGAGCCAGGCCGGTGCTTCGTGCGCCCACGCCAATGGCGAGCACGATGGAGTACATCACGCCGAACATGACGACGATGAAAGGGATAGACAGTAGGAATCTTGGAAGCCAGACCCCTGTCTTGATTGAAATGACAAGCCATATGGCGCCCACCAGATAGGCGACAAGCATTACGACGATGGTCCACACACCGATTATATGGCCCGTGAGCAGCTTCGTCCGGCTGACCGGCTTGGATAGCATGAGGTCGATGCGCCCCTGCTCCACAAATCCGCTTATCAGAGGCATGGTTGCAAACAGACCCAGCAGCGTGCCGAACAGATACGAAGCCCCGAATACGAACTCATTGATACCAAGAACGAACCGCTCCAGGCTCAAGGCCTCCCGAATGGCCCTGCCGGTTTCAGCATCGCGTAAAATGGCTCCTGTCTCCGGATTCCGTGCGACTTCGAGGGGCGACGTTTCAAAGCCGAATATGCGCAGTGCGGCTATGGATCCTTCAATCACATCAAGGTTCAGGGTGAACGTGAGAAGCAACCAGGCAATGGTCGTCACGACAAAAATGCCCTGGGTGATCTTCATAGCCCAGAGTTCCCGAAAAGTGAGAAGCAGCGTGGCGTTCAGTTGTCTCATGCAACTCCCTCCTTATGATCCTCTGCGGGCAGAGAGTCGGACGATCCGGAAGAAGCAGACGAATCGGTAAACCGGGGAATATTGGCAGAATCGCCATCCAGTTCGGCGATGATTTCAATGAAACGAGTCTCCAGGGATGCCTGGTCCGGGACGATCGAGAGGATTCGAACCCGGTACTCCCGAAAACGATCGATCCAATTATTGAGCTCTTCCACGTTTTGAGCGTCGATAGTGACAAATGAGCCCGCTTCTGCCGAATCTGAAGGTGAAATGGTGATCGAAGGAAAAGATTCAGCGACGATAGCCGCGTCACCCGGCGCCACGTATATCCGATAAATTCCAGCCGTTCGGGTCAGTTCCTGCACGCTTCCGTAGTGTACGAGCCGGCCTCTGTGAAGAATACCGATGCGCGTGCAGACCATCTCTACTTCAGAGAGCAGATGGGAATTCAGAAAAATGGTCATGCCGTCGGCTTTCAGGGACTCGAGAAGGTCTCTGATTTTTCTGCGTCCGATAGGATCTACGCCGTCCGTCGGCTCGTCGAGAAAAAGAAGGTCCGGTTCATTCAGCAGGGCCTGTGCGATCCCGAGTCGCTGGGTCATGCCTTTGGAAAATTCCTTTATCCTTGCGTCCGCCCATTCCGATAGTCCGACCTTTGTCAGCAGCTCCGGAGCCCGCAGCCGGATGTCGACCGTGTCCAGATTGGCCAGGCGGCCATAAACCAGAAGCGTTTGCGAGGCTGTAAGAAAAGGCGGGAATCGATGGTTTTCGGGAAGAAATCCGAGTCCGGCGCGCGCGATCGGAAGATTGATCGACCGACCGAAAAGACGCGCGCTTCCCGAGGATGGCTGCACGATTCCGAGTAACAGTTTCAGGAGCGTTGTTTTTCCGGCGCCGTTAGGGCCGAGCAGGCCGAAAATTTCGCCTTTCTCTACCGACAAAGACAGCGAGTCGAGCGCGACAACTTTCCGCCCGCCGAAAAGGCTCTCATACGTTTTACTGAGACCGTCAGTAACAACTGGACGGGAATCTGACGGTGGGATGTTGGTTGACGCGTTCATCGCAGGGTCGTGCGCGGAGTTACTCCGCGTCCGTCAACGCCGCAATGCCGGGTAGGGTTTTGCCTTCCAGAAATTCGAGCATCGCACCACCGCCCGTCGAAACGTGACTCACACGATCAGCGAGTCCCGCGCGCGTAATAGCAGTTACCGAATCACCTCCGCCAACAACCGTGAGGGCCCCGAGATCCGTCGCATCTGCAAGCGTCTCGGCCATCGCGACTGTTCCACGCGCATAATTGGGCATCTCAAACACGCCCATGGGTCCATTCCAGATGATCGTTCCGGCTCCGAGCAAGATCTGTCTGTACGTTTCCACCGTTTCAGGCCCAATATCAAGGCCCATTTCATTCTCGGGGATGTCGCCGGATACAGTGTGATGAGGAGCGTCGTTATCAAATGCAGGCGCCGTTATGTGATCGTTTGGAATGTGGATGCGGTCGCGTGCTGTTCCGAGCAAATCGGCGGCAAGTTGAATGCGATCCTCTTCGACAAGCGAATTTCCTACATGCTGACCGCGCGCGCGCATGAATGTGTACGCCATGGCTCCGCCGATCAAGAGCGCATCGACGGAAGTGAGCAGCGACTCAATGATGCCGATTTTATCGGAAACTTTTGCACCGCCAATGATGGCTGCAAACGGTTTCTTCGGACTCGTCACTAGCTGATTCAGATAGTGCACCTCTTTTTCAACCAGGTATCCCATCGCCGCCGTTTTGACGAGATGCGCCACGCCCTCGGTCGATGCGTGGGCGCGATGCGCGGTCCCAAAGGCGTCGTTCACGTATAAATCAGCAAGCCCAGCCCAGAAAGCAGCCAAAACGCCGTCGTTGACCTTTTCACCGGGTTCGAAGCGAGTATTTTCCAGGAGCAGAATACATCCGGGTCTCAGGCTATCCACGGCTTCGCTCACATCCGTCCCGATGCAGGACGACAGGAATGATACCGGAGTCTCAACGAGTCCACTCAGATGTTGAGCGACGGGTGCAAGACTGTATTTCGCA
Organism: uncultured Rhodothermales bacterium; assembly: GCA_964527795.1. GTDB lineage: Bacteria > Bacteroidota > Rhodothermia > Rhodothermales > UBA10348 > SMXL01. Next base: position 12,552 of record CAZGOS010000008.1, read on the forward strand.
TCCCGCGTACCTTTGGGGCGCCCGAGATGGCTGAGAAGAATAGCTCGACCACGGGCTGCGACGATGGCCTCGAGGGTCGGCAACGCAGCGCGGATACGCGTATCGTCGGCGACGATAAGCTTTCCATCCACATTTTCCTGCAGCGGTACATTGAAGTCGACGCGGACGAGTACGCTCCTTCCAGACAGGTTGAGCGAACCTATGCATACTTTTCCCATGGCTCTTACCGGGAACTACGCTGCGGTCAATTCGCCCGGCCGGGCGAAGCTTGTCTGTGTGAACTCGGGGCTCACCGGCGACGGGACCTTTCGATCATTCGCCATCGGAATCTGCAGCTAAACGCTGAACCAGGTCCACGGTGCGATTGGCATATCCCCATTCGTTGTCGTACCAACCGACGACCTTAACAAAATTTCCCATGGCCATCGTGGACAGGGCGTCAAATACACAGGAATGCGGATTGTGAATGATATCACTCGACACAATCGGGTCTTCCGTGTATTCGAGAATACCGTTCAGCGAAGATCCAGCCGCCGCACCGAACAGGGCATTCACGCCTTCCGAAGTCGTTTCGCTTCCCACTTCGACCGTCAGATCGGTGATCGAACCATCCGGAGTTGGTACGCGCAGCGCGAAACCATCCAGCTTCCCGGCCAGGTGCGGAAGCACAAGACCAACAGCCTTTGCTGCGCCGGTCGACGTTGGAATAATCGACATGGCGGCGGCACGCGCCCGGCGAAGATCCTTATGGGGTGCGTCCAGCATACGCTGGTCGGAGGTATATGCGTGCACGGTGGTCATGAACCCCTTGATGACGCCGTAGGCATCGTCCAGTACCTTGACCATGGGCGCCAGACAATTGGTCGTACAGCTGGCGTTGGAAATCACCTGCTCATTTCCGGTCAGCACATGGTCATTGACACCCATCACGATCGTAGCGTCGACAGCGCCCGACCCTGGTGCCGAAATGACGACCTTCTTTGCCCCTGCAGTGAGGTGAAGGGCCGCCTTTTCACGCGTCCGGAAGAAACCAGTCGACTCGACAACAATATCCGCTCCCAGCTCATCCCACGGAAGATTACGGGGATCAGCCTCGGACAGCACCTTAAATCGTTCTCCTCCGACTACCAGATCCGTGCCATCCACAGAGACGTCCCCCGGAAAGGGTCCGTGCACGGAATCGTATTTCAGGAGGTGGGCGAGAGTGTGGGCATCGGTCAGATCATTCACACCCACGATGTCGAAAATGTCTTTTCCGCGTTCGACGATTGCACGGAAGACAAGTCTTCCAATGCGACCAAAACCGTTGATTCCAAGTCTGATAGCCATAAAGCGAGATCCAATTTCGGTGATGTTGGGGCCGGGCGACGATGTAGCCGCCGACCAGAGAGTCAATAAACTGAAAGCTCGGAAGAAGGGCGGACTCGTGCATCCTATTCAGGAAAAATATTGGTTAAGAAAATTGTTTGCTTCTGAACGCAATTTTAGTGCCTTGAGTAGAAAACCTTCTTCGTTCGTAAAATTAGGCTGGAAATAGCGTCGGAGAAGTTCGAAGATTCATGCAAGCAGGATCCGATGCACGACGTAGACGTTGCGGTGTCCTTCGTTATGGGATAGTTTCCCAGGCTAGACAGATAAGACGTACCAAGTATCACGTCGGTAATTGCCGGCATGTGTTCGAATCATTTTTTCCTATGTCGACGCTAACCCCAACCCGAAAAGTCTCCCGAAAGCACGAACTGCGTGAAGACAAGGTCGTCACATTCTCTGCGCGAGCACTTGGGTTAATCGAAAACAACCGGGCAGTGGTCTACAGCGCCCTGGCCGGAGTAGTAATCGTTCTGGCCGCAATACTCGGTAATTCGTATATGCAGTCGAAGCGCAACGCCGAGGCCCTCGATATGATGACCGAGGCCGTGAGCCGGTACGAAAGAGGAGATTATACGGCTGCGGTTGATGGCGATATGTCGTTCGCGGGGCTCATTGAGATTGCAGACGATTATGGCAATACGAAAGCCGGCAACCTCGCCCGATTCTATGCGGCGGACGCGCTGTACAGGACTGGCGACCTCGACGAAGCCCTGGAGTACTTCGAGGCGTTCAAAAAAGGAGCAGACTATCTTGGAGCCAGCGCACTTGCTGGAGAGGCCGCCATCCATGAAACCAAACTTGACCACGCAAGAGCCGCGGATCTCTATCTGCGGGCTGCGGAAATCTTTGAGAGCGTCGTAACGTCACCCGACTATCTGGTGAAGGCGGGAAGGGCATATGAAAACGCGGGTGATTTCAGCTCTGCGCGTCGCGTTTACGAAAAACTGAAAGCGGATTATTCGGGTACGTCAGAAGGGCAGGACGCAGAATTCTATCTGGCGCGAATCAGCGGTTCACAGTAATTGACCTGACGTGTAGCGCGACCGGTTTTACGCCAGGAATAAGTCAGTTGATATGGCAGTTCCCACCATTCTTGTAGTAGACGACGAAGCGAGTATCCGGCGTACACTTCGTGAGATTCTCGAATACGAGGACTACAGTGTCGATGAGGCCGAAGATGGGGAAGCGGCGCTCGAGAAATTGAAAGCTAATCGGTATGATGTCGTTCTGTTGGATGTCAAAATGCCGAAGGTGGACGGAATAGAAGTTCTGCAGGTAGCATCCGAACAGCAGTGGGATATTCCGGTCGTCATGATTTCGGGTCACGGCACGATCGAAACGGCCGTAGAAGCAACCAGGCTGGGGGCATTTGACTTCATTGAGAAGCCGCCGGATCTCAATCGCCTCTTGCTGACCGTACGAAACGCTTTGGACCGCGGACAGCTCGAGACCGAGAATCAACGCATGCGTCAGACAATCGCCGAAAGGCACGAGGGTGATCTGACGCAAATCCTTGGAGAAAGTCCGGCAATTGTCCATATCAAGGAAACAATTGAACGGGTGGCACCCACCGAGGCCCGGGTCCTCATCACGGGAGAGCCCGGCACCGGAAAGGAGTTGGTTGCCAAGTGGATTCACCAGTTATCGAAGCGGAGCAGTGGACCGGTTGTCGAAGTGAACTGCGCCGCCATCCCGAGCGAACTCATTGAGAGCGAGTTGTTCGGACACGAAAAGGGATCGTTTACGGGTGCCACGAAACAGCGCATCGGCAAATTCGAACAGGCCCACAACGGTACACTCTTTCTCGACGAGATCGGTGATATGAGCAAGTCTGCGCAGGCGAAGGTGCTTCGCGCTCTTCAGGAGAACCGGGTAATGAGAGTCGGCGGCGATCGAGCGCTGCCGGTGGACGTTCGTGTCATTGCCGCCACGAACAAGGATCTTCGAAACCAGATCGAATTGAACGAATTCAGGGAAGATCTTTACCACCGACTCAGCGTCATTCTCATACACGTTCCGCCGCTTCGAGAACGTAGAGGAGATATCCCCATTATTACCGCCGACATCGCTGAACGAATTGCGCGTCGTAACGGACTTGAACCGAAACCCTTCTCGCAGGAGGCTCTGGGCGGTTTGCAACGATTTGATTGGCGCGGAAACGTACGCGAACTGCACAACGTGGTGGAACGTCTGCTGATCCTGAGCCAGGGCGAGCAGATTACCGGCACGGATGTCGAGCTCTTCGTCAGCCAGGGAGGGTCGGCTGCAAGTCCGATACTGAACCTGTTCGACCAGTTTGAACAGTTCAGTGAATTCCGGGACATGGCGGAAAAGCTCTTTATTGAGAACAAGCTTGCCCTCAACCACTGGAATATCAGTAAGACTGCCGAGGCCATTGGCATTCAGCGATCCCACCTTTATAACAAAATGGGCAAGTACCAAATCTCTCGCTCGGATGACTGATCGACCTGATTCACCGCCCGTTGATGGACCGCTGCTCTCCGTTCAAGGTCTGTCGAAATCGTATCCTAATGCCGGCGGTGGTAGACTATCTGTTCTCGAAAAAGCAAGTATGACGGTGTCGCGTGGAGAGATGGTTGCGATCGTAGGCGAAAGCGGTACAGGGAAGAGCACGCTTCTGCATCTGATCGGTGCCCTCGATCGCCCGGATGAAGGCAAAGTCTATTTCAATGGTGAAGACGTTTTTGCCAAATCCGATGAAGCGCTGTCTGCGTTTCGCAATGTTTCGATTGGTTTCATTTTTCAGTTCCACCACCTTCTGCCTGAGTTTACGGCGAAAGAGAATGTGACCATGCCGGCACTCATACGAAGAGCGTCCATGAAAGAGGCGACGGAACGGGCCTGCCGGCTGCTGGATCGGTTGGGACTCAGCGAACGCAGGGATCATCGTCCGGCCGAACTTTCAGGTGGCGAGAAACAGCGCGTCGCAGTGGCACGCGCGCTCATGAATGAACCGGACCTCGTTCTGGCCGACGAACCTACCGGAAACCTTGATACGGGCACGGCAGAAAAACTCCAGGAAGAGATGATTCGGTTGTGTCACGATCTGGGCCAGACTTTCGTTGTCGTGACCCACAACCCGGCGTTCGCCAGGGTATCGGACAGAATACTTCAGTTGATGGGCGGACGGCTGCATGAACAACCGCGTTAGTTGTTCGTGCGGGAGGATGGTAGGTCCTCAGTGTATATTTTTCGACCTCATGACCACAGAAAAGACATCACCATCGAATGAGACTCGGTTCTAGGCTACGACTATTCTGGACAGCGGGAAAAGGCGTCGTAACGGGTCTTTCAGAGGCGACAGAGTCATCGGATCCATTCGTACTCTTCGATAACTGGTTCACCGCCGCGAGCGAGTCCGGGATCCTGTTACCTGAGTCGATGGGATTGTCTACGGCGACCAGGGACGGACGGCCATCATCCCGCATGGTGCTTCTGAAAGCGTACGGTCCGGATGGATTTGTTTTCTATACAAACTACGGAAGCAGAAAAGCCGTCGAGCTGGATGACAATGCGCACGCGGCTCTTCTTTTCCACTGGGCTGTACTTCAGCGGCAGATACGTATCGAGGGTACGGTCGAGCGCTTGAGCTCCGAAGAGTCGGCGCGGTACTTTCGAACTCGCGGGCGCAGCAGTCGAATTGGCTCCTGGGCTTCTCTACAGAGCGAACCTTTACAGAGCCGCGAACACCTGGAAGAACGATTCAGACGTATTGAGAAGAGATTTGAAGGCACCGATGTGCCGCTTCCGGATTTCTGGGGTGGGTATTGCCTGGTGCCGACCGCCCTGGAATTCTGGCAGGGACGCGTCAACCGACTTCACGATCGCATCAGGTTCACGCCTGAATCAGGTGCATGGTCGGCTCTGCGGCTTTACCCGTGACGGCATTCAGCCTGAACAATAGATTCGCATTCGCGTTTAGGGGTGACTGATTTTTTCTTCTCAAAGACGCCGATGCTGGACCAGCTCGTTTCAACTCTCAAAGAATGCAAGAGCGCCGCTATTACGACGCACACGCGTCCGGATGGCGATGGAATTGGATCGCAGATTGCGCTCGGCCTGTTTCTCGAGAAGCAGGGATTAGACGTCTTTCTCGTAAATCACGACCGTGCTCCTTATACGCTCGACTGGCTTCCTCAGGTTGATCGAATCCAGCTATTCGACGGGTCCATTCCCCAGCGTGAGCGGATCGCCCGGGCCGATGTACTCATCATCGTAGATACGAACAGCGAAGACCGGCTCGGCGACGTTGGCCCTTCGTATCGAAGTGCGCCCGGGGAAAAGCTTCTGATCGATCACCACACCGCTTCCGAAGACTGGTTCGATCTGGTATTGAGCAACGAACGGGCCTCCTCGACGGGTGAACTTGTCTACGAGATTCTCGCAGCCTGGGACCTCGATGCAATCGACGCCGATATTGCCGCGGCTCTCTATGTCGCCGTCATGACCGATACGGGTTCCTTTCGATTCAGCAACGTTACTGCTCGCGTTCACCATCTGATAGGTGATCTAATCGAAAGAGGTGGTCTCGATTCGTCCAGGATCCACGCAGACATATTTGATCGCCGTTCACCCGAAGGAATACGACTTTTGAGTCGCGTGCTTTCAACGCTGGAACTTCATTACGATGGACAAATCGGATCCATGGTGATTTCCCGTCGAGCGCTGAATGAGACAGGTGCCGACATCGAAGAGGCAGAAGGATTTGTCAATCACATCCTCTCCGTGGAAGGCGTGCGCGTTGCACTGCTATTTACCGAAACGGAACGAGGCACGAAGATCAGTTTCCGATCAAAGGGCGAAAATCACGTACACGCGTGGGCGCAGGCGCTCAGTGGTGGAGGTCATCGCAATGCATCAGGCGCGTTTGTCCGTAAACCTCTGGAGGAAACGATGCGGCTTGTCATTGAGAAGGCACCCAGATTTATCGAACTAACGGAGGCGTCCGGTAACGAGGTTGATGAAATCGCGGATGAGGACGCAGAATATTTAACGTCTCTGATCAATGAGCAGAGCAAGGGATCTGTAGGATGAAGGTATCTGTTTCGACTATTCCACTCTCCGAGCTAGACGTCGATCTGCTCGTTGTTCCAATTACAGAGCAGAAAGCCGAAAACGGGCTGAAAAATCTTGTAGAACAGTTTGGGGCTACCGTGGAGCGCGTACGCTCCGATGTGACGGGAAAGCTTGGAGGTTCAACCATCGTTTATCCTGAGATCGGTTCGGCGCAGCGCGTCGTACTGGTCGGTCTCGGGGACGAAGACGCTGTCGATGCGGAGAAACTTCGCCGCGCGGCAGCGGACGGCGCCGAAATCGTGCGATCACTGGTGACTGAAACGGTGGCCGTGACGGTACCCGAAAGTGAACTTGAAACCGAAGTCGCCAGCCAGGCCCTGGTAGAGGGGTTCCTGCTCGGGTCCTATCGGTTTACCCGATATTTTACGGACAACGAACAGGAAACGGAGGTTCAGCGCCTCGTCGTGCAGACGTCGGAGGGTGACAAACAGGCCCGTCGGGGGGCTGAGCGCGGTCGCGTCGTCGCTGAATCTGTCTGCACGGCTCGTGATCTCGTAAACCTGTCGCCCGACGAAAAATCGCCGACGCAGTTGGCGAAGGCGATTGAAAAATCGGCGCGAAAGTACGGCTACGAAGCGTCCATCTGGGATAAAGCCATGATCGAGGAGGAAGGCTTGAACGGCCTTCTGGCCGTGAATCGCGGCAGCGTCGAGCCGCCGACGTTTACCGTGACGGAGTGGAGGCCCGAAAACGCGCGTAACAAGCGGCCGATCGTATTGGTCGGCAAAGGCATTGTATTCGATACCGGGGGGCTTTCCCTTAAGGCTACGAAAGACTCAATGGATTCGATGAAGTCCGACATGGCCGGAGCGGCGGCGGTCGTGGGCGCTATGGAAGCAATCGCCCGACTCGAATTGCCCGTTTTTGTGATTGGCCTCATTCCGGCGACGGATAATCGGCCCGGAGGGTCCGCTTACGTGCCGGGCGACGTAATTCACATGCACTCGGGCAAGACCGTGGAAGTCCTGAACACCGATGCCGAAGGCCGAATGATTCTCGCCGATGCGCTGTCGTATGCCAAAACGTACAATCCCGAGCTCGTTATTGATCTGGCGACGCTCACGGGAGCCGTGGTCGTGGCGCTGGGCGACTTTGTAGCTGGTGTGATGACAAATGATCAAATCGGCGAAGCCGACCGCATCGCGCACATGACGGCTGCGGGTTCGCGCAGCGGTGATCTCGTGCACGCTCTTCCCATGTTTGAAGACTACGCGGATCTGCTGAAATCGGATGTGGCGGACATGAAAAATGTCGGCGGGCGCTCTGCCGGATCCATCACGGCGGCGAAGTTCCTGGAGCACTTTGTCGATTATCCGTGGATCCATCTCGACATCGCCGGTCCCGCGTTTCTGAAGAAAGCACAGACCTATCGTCCGGTAGGAGGTACCGGATTCGGAGTTCGATTACTGGTTGAGTATCTGAGGGATTTCATACAGATGAATCGCTCCTGACGCGCGTGTATTGCACAGAGCCGGAGCCCGCAGAGCCCTTGCAGAAAAAAGATGATGAAGGACCTGCATCGAGTGACTGAAGAAAAAGAGGACTCTTCGAGCCGGTATCGGCCTCGAATCGCACTCACCATCGGGGATGCCAACGGAATCGGGCCAGAGGTCATCCTGAAATGTATTTCGGATTCACGTTTGTTTGAGATGATGAACCCGGTCGTTGTCGGGTCCATACACGTCCTTCAACACCACGCCGACCGGTTGGGCTTCGAGCACCTTCACTTCATTCCGTTTGCGCAGGGCGTGGAGTCTGATTCCAGGGTCAGTATCGTGGTCGCCGACGTCACAAAAGATGCGGCGCCGGAAATCCGGTTCGGGCAGATCAGCGCCGAAGCGGGAGAACTTGCCATGCGCGCCGTTGAATATGCGACGGATCTCTGTATTGAGCATCGAGCCGATGCAATGGTAACGGCCCCTATTTCCAAGAAAGCCGTATCTCTCGCAGGCTTCAGTGTGCCGGGACACACCGAATTTATTGCTTCAAGGTGCAACGCGACTTCCTTCACGATGATGCTCGTGGCCGAGCAGCTTCGCGTCGGGCTGGTTACGGGACATGTCTCCATTCGGGATGTGCCCAAACGTATCACACAAAGGGCCATTCTCGATCCCCTTACGAATATCGCGGACACCCTCAAGAGTGATTTCGACATTGCCCATCCTCTAATTGCCGTCCTGGCACTCAATCCTCACGCAGGTGAGGCTGGAATTCTTGGTAACGAAGAACAGGAATCGATCATTCCCGCTATCGAGGCAGCTCGTGAATCGGGCCTGAAGGTGTTTGGGCCGTTTCCGGCCGATAGTTTTTTTGGTATGTCGGCGTATTTAAAATATGACGCCGTGCTCGCCATGTACCACGACCAGGGACTGGTGCCGTTCAAAACGGTTGCTTTCGACCGCGGTGTAAATTTCACCGCAGGACTACCGATCGTTCGCACGTCGCCCGATCACGGTACCGCGTTTGATATTGCGGGCGAAGGTGTTGCTGCTCCCGACAGCATGAGAAGCGCCATTTTTCTCGCAGTCGATATAGCAAGGCGAAGGCGGAAGATGGCCGGTTAAATCATGATACGAGAAGTTGCTCCATATACAGTGCTCGCTGCTGGTTTCGACGCCGTAATGGTGCACGTGGACTATCCAGGTTGGGTCGAATACATAGAATTGTTACTCGATCATCACGGAGTGTCACCGGCTTCTGTCATCGAACTGGGCTGCGGCACGGGTTCATTCGCGCTACTGTTCGGAGAAAGGAATCCGGTGCGTTATCTGGCCACGGATGGATCCGCTGAAATGATCGAAGTCGCAAAGCAGAAGGGAGTCGAAATGGGCTCAGATGTCGATTTTTCGCACCTGAACTTTTCACGACTACCTGTGGGCGAGCGTTTTGATGCCGCGATTCTGCTTTATGACGCACTCAATTACCTGGTCGATTCGACCGCTGTGGAGCAGTTTATTTCCGCTGTTGCAGGCATACTGGTACCTGGTGCGCTATTCGTCTTTGATCATACAACGCCGGCAAACTCACTCAACAATCAGTTGTTTTTTGAAGAATCAGGGTCGTGCGATGCCTTCTCATATGTCCGAAGGAGTTCATACGACGCCGAACTTCGCTTGCATAAGACCCTTTTTGAGCTGGCCACACCAAGTGGTACTTTTCAGGAACAGCATGTGCAGCGGGCTTATCAAATATCCGAGATTCGAGATATCTTGCGCCGGAGCCCATTCGGTCTCGAAGCCGCCTACGCTGATTTTTCGCTAAAGCAAGCGAACGATTCGGCCGAACGTATACACTGGGTGGCCCGAGTCGCGCAGAAAACCGCATCCTTAACGTCCCCCAAATACCCTCACACTCTTTTCTGAAACAACGTGATCGAATTCCAGAACGTAAGCGCCTCATACCGGCTTCCCGAGGGTGGCCACAAAGACGTACTTCACAACGTGTCGCTTCGAATCGAGCGAGGCGAAATGGTGTATATCGTGGGACCGACCGGAAGCGGAAAAACCACGCTGCTGCGCCTTCTCTACATGGACTCAAAACCGGAGGTGGGTACGGTTCGTGTTGCAGACTATCGATCGGATGAGATAACGGACGCAGAGATTCCGTTTTTACGACGCTCCCTGGGGATCGTTTTTCAGGATTTCCAGCTGCTGCCTGACCGGACCGTGTTCGAAAACGTCGCTTTTGCCCTCCATGTAACGGGTAGAAAGAGCAAACAGATCAATAATCTCGTACTGCACGTACTCTCCCGGGTCGGGCTCGGGCACAAGCGTCGCAGGTATCCGCACGAACTTTCTGGAGGCGAACAGCAGCGTGTCGTTATCGCCCGGGCCATCGTCAACGATCCGTGGATCATACTCGCCGACGAGCCGACCGGGAATCTGGACCCGGCGGTAGCCGACGATATTCAGCGTTTGCTGATCGGCCTGAACAGACAGGGTATGACGCTCCTGATGGCGACCCACGACTACCGCCTTGTCAAGAAATTTCCCGCGCGCACACTCGTCGTGAAAAACGGGAAAGTAGAAGACATCGATCCGACGATTTTGCGATCCTAGTCCGCTTGTCCAGAGCCCATGTACTGGAAGAGGGCGCCGCGTATGACCCGAGTCCTCGTTTGCTCACCCGTATGGAGGACATTATATTGGGCGTCATTCGAATTATTGTGGGAATTCAGGCCTTTTCTGCACCTCGGGTCCGGCATGCACAGTCCTGGAACGACGCTCTTTTACCAGGTTCATTTTGCCATACGCACGCTTCTCCGGACAGATTTGGCCCCACAATACGAAATCTCCGCCGTCTGCAACCAGCCGCTATATAGATGGAAGCCCTGGCACATGTAATTGAACTCATCAATGATTATCTCTCGCCGGTATTGGTGGTTGGCCTGCTCGGTGCAGGCACCTTCTTAACCATCCGCCTGGGCATTATCCAGGCTCGCAGGCTTGGTCACGGCTTCGCCGTGACATCCGGTAAATACGATGATCCTGAGCATCCTGGGGACGTCACACACTTTCAGGCGCTGACTACCGCGTTATCGGCCACGGTCGGTATCGGAAATATTGCCGGTGTTGCGTTGGCCATCCACTGGGGAGGACCGGGAGCACTTTTCTGGATGTGGATGACGGCTCTTCTGGGTATGGCGACCAAGTTCAGCGAGGTCACACTGGCCCAGCACTTCCGTGTTGATATTGACGAGGGCCACGCCTGGGAAGGCACGGTTGCAGGCGGACCCATGTATTACATCGAACACGGAATCAAAGAGGTATGGGGCTGGAATTGGAAACCCGTCGCCGTCTTCTTTGCATTCATGCTGATGGTCACGTCATTCTTTACCGGCAATGCCATCCAGGCGAATACGATCGCAACCCAGGTCGCTGACAACTTTGGAATTGCCACGTGGATTACCGGTCTGTTTACGGCGCTGGTCGTGGGTATGGTCATTATTGGAGGAATTCGGCGTATTGGCGCCGTCACGAGTATCCTTGCGCCGGTGATGGCGAGTCTCTACGTGTTGGGAGCACTCGTCATACTCACCATAAACTTCGGCTCCGTCATACCGGCAATCGGTACGATTTTTCAAGAAGCGTTTAATCCGACGGCGGGTGTTGCCGGAACCGGCATTGGCGTCTTCCTTGTGACGATGCGTTATGGCGTTCAGCGTGGACTTTTCTCAAATGAAGCGGGGCAGGGGTCCGCGCCTATTGCTCACTCTGCTGCAAAAACGGATGAGCCTGTATCTGAGGGTGTCGTGGCACTTCTGGAGCCATTTATAGATACGATTGTGATCTGCACAATGACAGGTCTTGTCATTATCTCGACCGGCGCATTCAATGCAAGGGTTCCGACCGAACTCGACCTCGGTGACGGCAATATTTCCTATGTACAGATTGGTGAGAACGGATCGTTTGAATCCGCGTCCAGACCGGCCGAGTTTGAAATCGAGGACGGGTATCCGGTAGTTGCGTCTGATTCTGATCCAAGACTGGCCTATTTCGATATCGCCGTTGATCGGTTCTTTACCGACGCAGAACAGACGATACCCTTCTCCGGGACCGTGTTTCCGAGCGATTCGCGCGCCGACGATAGTGCCGGCAATGCCGTAATGACCTTGTATGGCGATGCCGTCCGGAACTCATCGCCATTAACGACACTCGGATTCGAGCGCGGCCTTGCCCCGATAGGTATGAGCGCGGTGGGCCGGTACCTTGTATTGCTGTGCGTCTTCCTGTTTGCGATCTCCACGGCGATTTCGTGGAGTTATTACGGAGATCGCTGTGCCAATTATCTCTGGGGGAAAAAGGCCATTCTTCCGTACAAAATGATTTTCCTGATCATGCACTTCGTCGGTGCTGTTCTGGCAGTATCTACTATCTGGGATATTGGTGATGTAGCGCTTTCACTCGTGACGCTTCCGAACGTTGTTTCTCTGATATTGCTATCGGGTCTTCTGAAGAAGATTACGGACAGCTATTTCGAACGGAAGCCCTGGGAGAAGTTTAGTCAAAAGAAGAACCTGTAGCCGCGCGAGGATTTCACTCACAATCATGCCGGATGCTTCGAATCAGGTTACCGTAATTGATCATCCTCTTCTCAAGAGGGACCTGACCACATTGCGCCGTTTGGAGACACCGTACGGGCTTTTTAGAAAAACGCTCTCGGATATTTCAACGATTCTGGCTTACGAAGTCCTTCGCTCCCTGGGAAGCAAGGAAGTCGAAATATCTACGCCTCTGGAGAAAACGATCGGTTTCGAAATCGACGAAGAAGTCATTGTAGTACCTATACTTCGAGCCGGTCTGGGCATGATCAACGGCTTCGTCCGTTTTCTGCCGGAAGCGCGTATCGGCCACCTGGGCATGTATCGCGATGAAGAAACGCATCGACCGGTGGACTACTATGCCAACATTCCGGGCGGACTGGACAGGGCGCGAGTGATCGTTGTGGATCCCATGCTGGCGACGGGTGGAAGCGCCGTGGGGGCCATCAATCATCTGAAGCGCCGGGGCGCGCGTAAATTCTGCTTTGTTTGCCTGGTCGCCGCGCCGGAGGGTATTCAGACGCTGCTCAACAGCCATCCGGATGTACCCATTGTTACGGCTTCCATCGATCGGGAACTCGATGAAAATGCCTATATCCGTCCCGGTTTGGGAGATGCAGGCGATCGCATTTTCGGAACGTCAGGATAGGTTAACCATTGGGACGGATCTAATGAGACGCGTATTTATCACCATCGTCGTCCTGGGAGTCTTTGCGATTCCACTTCGTGCACAGACGTACGAGGTGGGCGTGCAGGATCTCGTTCTCACAAACGTCGGATTCGATATCACGGCGACCGTCGCTGATGATTCTCTGGGTGCGGACGCGTTTGCTGTCGTTGTCGGCGGCACGGAACATGCCCTCGTCGAACAGGACGACGGATCCTGGCTGGCCCCGGGCATCACCGTATCGGAGCGTGGGGAAACCGAGATTCAGCTCAAAAGGATGCATCAGGTCGTGGCGACCGCGTCGACCCGATCCATGCCCGGTTGGCTGTCTATCATGCCGCCGTTCCTGGCGATTTTGATCGCACTCGTTTTCAAGCGCGTAGTCCCGTCGCTCTTTCTGGGCCTTTGGTTCGGCGCCATGCTTGCGATTGGAATCTCGTTCCAGGGAGCCTGGGGCGGAATGCTTGACGCGTTCCAGGTCTATGTGCTGGGAGCGTTGAGCAACCCGGATCACGCTTCCATCATACTCTTCTCATTCATGATCGGCGGAATGGTCGGCATTATCTCGAAAAACGGGGGAATGCAGGGCGTCGTGAACCGAATCGTAAAATGGGCCAGTTCTCCCCAGCGCGGCCAGATTGCAACAGGCATTCTGGGTGTCGCCATTTTTTTCGACGACTACGCCAACTCATTGGTGGTTGGCAATACGATGCGGCCCGTCACCGATCGCCTGAGGATTTCGAGGGAGAAACTCGCCTATATCGTCGACTCGACGGCTGCACCGGTGTCGTGCATCGCACTCGTCACGACGTGGATTGGATTTGAGGTCGGACTGATTGGAACGGCGCTCGAAACGCTCCCCGATGTTCAGGCGTCTGCATACGGCATGTTTCTTTCATCCATTCCTTACAGTTTCTATCCCGTTCTGGCCATTTTTTTCGTGTTTGCCGTGGCATCGATGCGCAGAGATTTCGGCCCGATGTACCGCGCCGAACTACGCGCCCACCAGACGGGACAAGTACTCGGACCTGATGCACAGGTGGATGCAGCCGCAGCAAGTGGCAAAGAGCTGGCTCCGAAAGAAGGGAAACCACACCGCATGGTGAATGCGGTCGTACCCGTACTTGTTTTGATCGTTGCAGTAATGCTAGGATTATATGTTACGGGATCAACGGGCGAGGAGCAGACGCTGCGAGACATCATGCGGGAGGCCGACTCCTATACTGCGCTCATGTGGGCTTCTCTTCTGAGCGTGTTGGTGGCGGCGTTTCTTTCATCGGTACAACGAATTCTGACGGTTGGGGAAATAGTCGAGGCCTGGTACAGCGGACTGAAAGGCATGTTGTTCGCCATGATCATACTCGTGCTCGCATGGTCGCTGTCCGATATAACGGAGGTGCTCTACACCGCCCGATATCTCGTTTCGGTGCTGGGTGACACCTTGCCTCCAGGTATCGTCCCGGCAATCGTCTTTGTGCTGGCGGCTGCCACCGCGTTTGCAACCGGTTCCAGTTGGGGCGCCATGGGAATCCTGCTTCCGCTCGTCCTTCCTCTTACCTGGGCAGTCATGAGTGCCAATGACATGACGGATATAGAAAGCTATCACATCCTGTATTCGGCGGTTGCCTCCATTCTGGCCGGCGCGGTCTGGGGAGACCATTGCTCACCGATCTCGGATACAACGATTCTTTCCTCGATGGCATCAGGATGTGATCACATCGATCACGTGCGAACCCAGCTTCCATATGCAGCATTCGTCGGATCCGTAGCCATTCTAATTGGAACAATCCCAACCGGCTTCGGATTTCCCTGGTGGCTCTCGATGATTCTCGGTATGGCGATTCTGATAGGTGGACTTAAGACCTTCGGGAAATCGGTCGAAGCCGCTCCAAAAGCGGTTGCAGTGGAGTCCTGATTTTCAAACTCAACGCGAATCCAAGAACAAGATGAACTGGCTGGAAGCCGACGATCGGCCCTGGGGTCGCTGGGAAGAGTACCTGAACGAAGATGGTTATCGGGTAAAGCGCATAATCGTGCATCCGGGCGAACGTCTCTCCCTGCAAAAGCACGAGCACCGAAGTGAATATTGGGTGATCGTATCGGGTAGGGGAGTTTTCTCGCTCGATGGACAAGACCGTGATATTTCAGCAGGGGAATCCGTTTTCATTCCGGTACGAGGTGTACACAGGGTGCAGAACACCGGTGACGAACCTCTCGTGATCATCGAGACACAACTGGGTCTCTGCGACGAGAATGACATCATTCGTCTGGAAGACGATTACGGGCGCGTCTAGTACTAGAGCGGCCGCGATTATTTCTGAGACGCCGCGTAATATCCGCGATCTAGGCACCGGAACCCCAGTTTTGATCCTCTTTTTCCAGCTCGTCCAGAATACGCTGCGCCACTTTCTGCGCGAGTGACGGCGCGTTCCCCCAGGCACGGTTGTTTGAGATGATCATTGCGGCGTAGTCATGTTTCAGCGATTGAATCGATAGCGCCACCGTATCGAGTACCATGTTTTCTGCCTGCTCGGATTCGCTCAGCTCCCGGACGGGTTTGTCGAACGGATGCGCATGGACGTATGCTTTGGCGTATGGCATGCGAAGCGGTGTCAATAGACGGCAGATCACTTCGTTGCTGCTCGATGTAAGTTGTTCACCAGATAGTTTCCACTGGTCCCGGATCGAAGGGAGCCACGTCCAGTGGCTGAATACAAAGCCGAGTCCACGATCCTTCAACCATTCGAAATATGGCGGCACGAGCAGGTGCGGAGAACGAAGCTCGAGATGGATCGGGACGTTCGTATCGAGCTCGGAGAACAGACCGTCCAGCTGAGCAATATTTTCTTCCGGTTCGGGTCCGCTTGACTTGCGCTGATATTCTTGCTCAAAAATGACACCAGCGAGCCTGTTCCCGAGAATTTCCCGCGCCGGGGAGAGAAATCCGTCTACTAAGATCGAGGGACTGAGGAAATCGGGATTCTCTTCATAGGATGGTTTTCCGGGTCCGCCGCGGCGAAGGTTGCGAGCCGTAACCTGTTGCGGCGCTTTCAGGATAAAATTCGAATCGTCGGGGGCCGCGTCGGCATACTGTTGCAGAACGAAATAATTGTTCGACGGTGTGCCGGTAGGTCCTCTGAGCGTCCGGTAAAATGTGAAATCAATCTCGAGCACGTTGAAGTGTTCAAAATATTCTTCGGCAGAAGCGACCGGAACAGTCCGCTCTTCAAAACGCTGTCCGCCGAGATTACGCCCACGTTTTCGGACCTGTGACGTCCATTTTTCGGAATAAATCTGCCCGATCCATCCCGCATATCGATCACTGGCCGTACCGAACAGAAGTTTCGGGTGCACGCTGTGAAAAACGAACTGCTTGATGAGGGCGCGGGCGTCATTATCTGAGGGTGCGGGCATGTTCGCATGGCCATCAGGCCGACCTGTTCTTGAGACGGCTCTCTAGCCTGACACTTCTTGAGCGGATGCTTCTTTCGACTCAGTGGGTTGTCTATTGGCTCGCGTACCGAGGTTGGCCTGTTTCTTACGCTTTCTGATGGACTTGTGCACGTGGTGGGTCGACATAATCACACCAAACCCGAGGAAGATGTAGTAACCGAGGAAGCGCCATATCAGAAGCGTTGGTGCCAGAAAAACAGTGGGCATCATGGATGTGAAGTACAAAACGTATAACGCTTCAATGCCGCCGGCTCCACCTGGTGTCGGTAATATGAGAGCGCTGATCGTCATGGCGATGGATCGCATGAACAGAAGAAAATGATTGACATCGGGAAAAACGCTCCAGACGATGAGGACAACCAGCAGGTACCGGGAAACCCAGGTCATTCCCGTCAGAATCAGGCCACGTACGAAGAACGAGACGGGCTGGGAGCGAAGCATCTTCGCCCGATCCTGATACTCCTCCATTTCCTGTCGTACGCGCTCGCGGAATCGCTGCAAGAACCAGATCCTACAGATTCCGTCTGCAATTTTTCCTAGAAGCTGTGGGCGATATAGTGTGGCATAGCCGAATAGAACAGTCCACACCATGAACAAAATGAAATAAATACTCGCCGTGTACGATCCAACAGCACCCGCAGACGACGGGATGACCTCCATGAAGACGGCGGCAATCAGTAGAACGGGCACGGAAAGGGTGAACCAGGCCTGGTCGAGTAAAAGAATGAACATCATGAAAGCAGTGACGTCACCGATTCGAATCGGAGCGCGATCATCTACCCTGTTGCTCTTCGCGATGTAATAGGCAGCCATCGGGGCGCCACCGACAAGCGAGGGCGTGATGTTCGATGCGAAATCCCAGGCTAGCTGCCCCTTGATACCACCCAGAAATGAAAGCTTGTCGTGTGACACATAACTCAAACGCAGGCCACCCATCAGAATTCGCATTCCGACCATAGCCAGTGCCCCCATCATGATCCATGGATTCAGTGCCCGTACCGTTCTGGCAAACATATCCGGTTCGAACGTCAGGTAACCAATTATGAGTACTGCACCGAGGCCGAGCAGCAATGGCCAGATAACGGTCACGATGGAGATCGACGGCTCCCGCATCTCCGAACCGGGCTGCACCCAGCCTGCGTTCGGATGTGGTGGTGTTTTATTATCCGAGTCGATATTCATACGGAGCGATTTGTTCGAAGAGAGGCGGTTTGACGAGAATTACCCCTGCCTTGTGACGACAGATCGACCGATTTCTAGTGACGAGATCTGAATCAGCTTTCTTATGTTCCCTGCAAAGGTACCTAAAACGAACCGATAAGGCCGCGCGTGGATCTACGAAAGGCAGATCTTCATCTACACACCCACTATTCCGATGGACGATTTTCTCCTGCAGATGTCGTCAGGAAAGCCCACGAGGCCGGTCTTTCGACCCTGGCTGTCACTGATCATGATACGGTTGATGGCCTGGAATCTGCTGGACACGCGTGCGCAGCCATTGGAATAGAATTCGTACCGGGTGCAGAGATAAGTGCAGAGGCGGGGAAGGATGAGATTCACCTGTTGGCCTACGGATTTGATTCAAGAGACGAGACGTTTCTATCCTTGCTTCTCGATCAGCGCACGAGACGCAGAGAGCGGGCCGAGGCTTTCATCCGGTCTTTGCGCGAAGCTGGAATTAAGTTACCGACTGAGGTTGACAGCGGGCATGGACCTGACGGAGCCATAGGTAGACTACACTTGGCCAAATTAATAGTGGATATCGGTGCCGCCGTAAACATGGACGAGGCATTTGACAGGTACCTGGTCCCTGGATCGGAAACCTTCGTGCCTAAAATGCTGCCGCATGCTGAGGAAGTCATGAACACGGTGCATGCGGCGGGAGGTGTCTGTGTATTGGCGCACCCGGGACATTCCATGTCGGATCTGATTATTCGCCGATTGATTCAGCTAGGACTACGCGGTATCGAAGTCTTTCACCCGTCACACGACGAATCTCTTACCGCCTACTATGGCGCGCTTGCGAAGAACCGGGGGCTGATCGAAACGGGCGGTTCGGATTATCACGGATGGCGAAACGGAGACGAGCAGAATCTGGGTACCTATTATATTTCCTGGCCTCTTGAGGGCAATCTGTTTGGAACTCGGACCCTCTGACGGCATGTTCGCGTTCATGAGCCACGATTGTTTCCGGGCGAACGTAATTGGACTACCGTGTTCAATCGCTTTTACGCTGAATTATTCAATGTCTGATCCGAAGTGAGAATATTTAGGGCACTTCCATTCGGTCCGTCTGCGCAGATACTCCTGCTACTTTCTGTACTTGTTGCCCATCAAACCGTGCATGCGCAGGTAGAGGGATGGGCAAGCCACACGTCCATGCGTCAGATACGAGCGATAGATGCATCGGAAACGCACGTATGGGGGGCAACCAGCGGAGGCGTGTTCAGTTACGATATTGGAACGGGAGAAATCACGGTATTTACAGTTGTGGATGGGTTGCACAACGTAGATGTTCGCACGATTGGAGTTGATCCTGCTCGTGAATCTGTCTGGGTTGGATACGGTGACGGCGTGCTCGATCGCATACACGTGACGTCGCGGGAGATAACATCCTTTCGCGACATCGAACGCGCGACGCAGTTTGCATCGAGAGGGATCAATCGCATAGTGATCCATAACGATTCGCTACTTATCGCCACGCAATTTGGAATCGTCGTATTTGATCCCGTGCGTTCTGAGGTTCGGGACGCCTACACCCGGTTGGGCGACAATCCGCCGGCAACTGAAATATTCGACGTAGTCATCGGACCCGACGATAGTGGCGTGAAGTCTGTCTGGGCGGCGACCGTCGACGGAGTAGCGCGAGCACCCCTCAACACGGTGAATCTACAGGATCCGACATCCTGGACCGTAGATAGATCTGGCTTTCTTCCCGAGAGCCGGATGGTGTTGTCACTCGCTGTGTTTGACGGCGCGCTATTCGCCGGAACGGAAGCGGATGCGTATCGCCGAAACAGCGACGGCAGCTATCTGCCTCTCTCTTTGTCGAACCGTGCCGTGACGGATTTCAGCGTCTCGGAAGACCTCATGCTCGGTGTCGAACGGTTTCAATTGTTATTGTTCGAGCAGGGTGGAAACTATCGTTCTGTTGGTGTTGTGGGCTTCCAGGATCCAGTAGGAGTTGTGGCGGACGGCGATGTGGGGTTCTGGTTTGGTGATGCGACAAGAGGGCTCGCCGCCATTCCAAGGCCGGACATGGGTTCTTCCTCAATCGATGCACAGTTTACTGTCATTCCAAGCGGTCCATTCGACGGCCTTTTTTCTGATTTGGACGTTGACGGCGAGGGTAATCTGTGGGCCGGCGGAGTACAGGGACCCACAACCGGGTTCTACAGATTGTCGAGCGAAGGAGAGTGGACGACGTACTCCTCCGTTTTTTTCCCGGAGTTGGACGGAAAGAATCGATTCAAACGGATACACTTGGACTTGACCGGCACCGCCTGGGCCGGCTCTGAAGGTTCCGGTGTGGTAAGTGCGTCACCGGAAGGAGAGTTGCAGACATACGATCGAGACAACTCATCCTTATTACCTGCTGCAGGGGATGATTTCATCATCGTGGGTGGAATCGGAAGCAGTAATGACGGTACGATTTGGATAACCACCAGGGGCACGTCCTTACCATTCCATGCTCGATTGCCGGACGGCACGTGGCTGGGATTCGGTCCGTATATAGGAGAAGGGCTCTCAACGCGATCCACAGCATTCGGGCAGGTCTTCGTCGACTCCTTTGATCAGAAATGGATTCTGGTCCGAGACGAGAATAATTTTACGAAAACGCGTGGTTTGCTGGTCGTGGACACCGGAGTACCCGATTCCCGGGAGGACGACATTTTCCAGTTTTTCGGGGAGAAAGGAGGAGCCGGTCAGGGGTTGCCCTCACGCACCGTGCTTTCGGTGACGGAGGACCGTGACGGCCTGGTATGGTTGGGCACGGACAGCGGTCCGGCCTACTTCGTCAATACGGGAATTGTTGCTGCAGATCCATCGGCCCGAGCGATCTGGCCGCAATGGGCAGACCGATCACAAGGTACGTTCATGCTGTTCGGGCTTCGTATCAACGATGTCGCCGTTGATCCGGCGAATCAACTCTGGTTTGCGACCGACGACGGCGCCTGGCTTGTGCGAGCCGTTGAAGGTGGATACGAAACCGTTCAGCATTTCACGGAGGACAATTCGCCGCTCTTTTCAGACGAAGTTCTTTCCGTGGCTGTAACCGGTGACACAGGCGAGGTATATTTTTCAACGAGTCTGGGACTCGTAAGCTATTCAGGAGATGCGACGACGCCGTCTCCCAAAGTGAAGAATCTTTTTGTTTATCCCAATCCAGCTCGCTTTTCAGCTTCTTCAGCTCCGGACGTTTTTATCGAAGGTCTTGTAGAAGAAACTGACATTCGAATTCTGACTGCAACAGGATCCCTGGTGCGAAAATTGAAAGCGAGGGGAGGTCGAGCCCGCTGGGACGGCCGTGATGAGGCAGGAAGCCTGGTCTCGTCGGGTGTTTATCTCGTCATAGCGGTGGGAAAGAAGGGGATGGGTACGGCCCACGGGAAAGTGGCCGTCATCCGCTAATTGTCCAGCCAAATCCGCTGTCGTGTGGTTCAGAAATTGAAGTCGCAGTCCATGGAAAGTTCACGATCGCGCCAACTTGTCGAAAGGATGAAAACCGCGGTATATTATTAGGCTATAACAAAATGGTGACCGTAGCTCAGTCGGTTAGAGCGCCAGGTTGTGGCCCTGGAGGTCGGGGGTTCAATTCCCCTCGGTCACCCACAGGGACCGGCGTGGTCAAACCCGGTCCGATACCTGCCGCGTTCGTCTAGGGGTCTAGGACGCTGGCCTTTCACGCCGGTAACACGGGTTCAAATCCCGTACGCGGTACAAAGTCAAGCCCTTTC
>CAZGOS010000009.1:0-32443 GCA_964527795.1 uncultured Rhodothermales bacterium
GAAGGTTTCAGGTTCGCACTCGCAAGGGATTTTGAGGCGGTTTGCGAGATGGATGCCGACCGTTCGCACAATCCGGAAGATCTGTCTCGTCTTATTGAACCGGTAATTTCCGACCGTGCCGACCTCGTCATCGGTTCCAGGTATGTCGACGGCGTACGCATCATAAACTGGCCGCTCTCACGGCTCATCCTCTCCTACGCAGCCGGTATGTATACGCGGGCGATTACGCGGCTTCCAGTTCACGACGTTACGTCCGGCTATAAATGTATCCACCGGCGCGTGCTGGAGTCCATTCCGCTGGACCGGGTCAAATCCAACGGCTACTCATTTCAGATCGAAATCAACTTCCGCGCGTGGAAGCAGGGCTTTCGCATCAAGGAACTCCCAATCATCTTTACCGAGCGCACGGAAGGAGACTCCAAAATGAGCAAGGCGATCGTGCGGGAAGCAGCCTTTAAGGTGTGGGAGCTTCGCCTACGTTCGATCTTCAGAAAACTCTGACATCTCATCCGGGATTCATGGGATACACTCACCGTGATCACCGGGCGTCCGTATCTTCGAGCCCGAATTCGAAGACCGTCTTTTCAGATTATTCCAGTAATTATGTACAGAGATCTTACGCCCCCGACAGAAGGAGCACCGATCACGATGAGGGACGGCAAGCTGTCCGTGCCCGATTTCCCCGTGATTCCATTTATTGAAGGCGATGGCACCGGACCCGACATCTGGAGGGCTTCACAACATGTATTGGACGCAGCCGTTGGAAAGGCGTA
Source organism: uncultured Rhodothermales bacterium (assembly GCA_964527795.1). GTDB lineage: Bacteria > Bacteroidota > Rhodothermia > Rhodothermales > UBA10348 > SMXL01. Next base: position 774 of record CAZGOS010000009.1, read on the forward strand.
CGGCGGCTCTCGAAAACTTGTCTGGTTCGAAGTTTTCGCCGGCGGAAAAGCCCATGACCGGTCCGGCGAGTGGCTTCCGGAGGATACGCTCAAAGCCATTTCGGAGTATCTCGTTTCCATCAAAGGCCCGCTGACGACTCCCGTTGGCGGCGGAATCCGATCTCTGAACGTAGCGCTGCGTCAAAAACTCGATCTATTCGCCTGCGTACGTCCTATTCAGTATTTCGACGGCGTACCGTCACCTGTACGGCACCCGGAACTCATAAAAATGATCATCTTCCGCGAGAACTCGGAAGATATCTACGCGGGTATCGAATATGCTGAAGGAACGGATGACGTCAAAAAACTGATTGCTTTTCTACGCGTCGAACTGGGCGCGACAACGATACGATTTCCCGAGACCAGCGGCATCGGCATCAAACCCATCTCGGAAGAGGGCACCAAACGCCTTGTGCGTTCAGCCATCGAGTATGCCGTGGATCAGAATCGAAAAAGCGTCACGCTTGTCCACAAGGGCAACATTATGAAATTCACCGAAGGCGCCTTCCGCGATTGGGGCTACGAGCTCGCCAAGGATGAGTTTGGAGCCGAAGAATTCAATGGTGGTCCCTGGTGCAAATTGCCGAACGGTATCGTGATCAAGGACGTCATTGCCGATGCATTCCTTCAGCAAATTATGACGCGGCCGGCTGAATACGATGTCATCGCAACCATGAACCTGAATGGCGACTACATCTCCGATGCGCTTGCGGCACAGGTGGGTGGAATAGGAATCGCTCCCGGTGCCAATATTAATTACGAAACCGGGCTCGCCATTTTTGAAGCGACGCATGGCACGGCACCCAAATACGCCGATCAGGACAAAGTTAATCCTGGTTCGGTGATCCTGTCCGGCGAAATGATGTTCAGGTACATGGGATGGAATGAAGCCGCCGACCTGATCGTATCGTCTCTGAAAAAAACGATTCTGCAGAAACGAGTGACGTACGACTTCGAGCGCCTGATGGAGGGTGCCACGCTGCTCAAATGTAGCGAGTTTGGCGAAGCGATGGTCGGAAACATGGATTAGCACGCGGCGCGTGTGCGACGCCTGTCAGACCTGCTTTCTGTTATACCGGGACAGCCACCTGCTTTTTTTGAGCGACCTCTTCCAGAAGATCGTCGTAAAGGGTTACATGTTGACTCCACTCCAGGTGCTCGGAGATTCCTTTGAGGGTCGACAGCGGTAAGGGTCGCTCTTCTCCGCGCAGAATGCTGGTCATGACCGTGAAGAGCTCGTCGTCGTCTTTGTACAGAATCGGGGCGTGTAGAAGCGGCCGGTGAAGCGATTCCGGGACAAGTTCAGGATACGATAACCGCTCCGGAAGCAGTGGATGGCACCCGCAATACATGGCCTCGAGCATCGCTATGCCGAAAAATTCATGCACGGACGTGGAGATGACGATGTCCGCCCGGTGAAGCAGTTTGCTGTACTCCGCAAAATCTTCGGCATATCCGTAGTGTAGAATTCGTTCGGCGTATCGCTCGAAAGCACGCTCAAATTCAGCCGGCTGCTCTTCAAAATGCTCGCCGGCCAGAATCAGTCGAAAGAAGTAACCCGCATCATCGAGGCGATTCATCAGGCGAAAGAACGCCTCCGGATTTTTGTCATATTCCCAACGCTGATTCCACAAAACAATCGGTGGCCGCATCCCCGGACCCCAGGCGTGCTGATCGTAACCACCGGCGTACTTGTCATGGTCGCGCAGCTTCATTCCAAGGGGCAGAACGCTGCACCGATCTCGAATTTCCCGAGCCGCGTTAAGGTGCGTGTAGTCGGGAAATTTTCGCAGAAGTCCGGGAAGGGCCTCCATGAATTCATCGTGGTGGAAGCGGGAATTGAAAACGATGTGATCGGCAGCGAGGCACGAGAGATAGTTGATGTACGCGTATGTGAAGTCTCGTTCACTCCCTTCCGGTAGCGGATAGGTGAGTTGGTTTTCATGCATGTAGAGCACGACAGGTACGTCCGTCATGAACCGACGAGCAAGCGCCAGGAACGCGGGCAGGTTGAGCATATCACTTGCGAATATGACGTCCGGGAGATCACCCTTGCGCGCCAGTTCTTCCACCTTCCTGGCCATCGTCACGGCACCGCCGTGCATGCGCCATTTCCAGAATCGCGCCGTCATGGTTACGGCATTGAATTCGTGACGGCTGTGTTTCATCAGGCCGTTGAGAAAAGCCTTGTGGGAGCCGCCGTACCAGGGTTCGAGCGCGAGTACTTTCATCCGTCTTAATCTATCGAGCGTGCAAACGAAACCGATGCCGTAGCCAATAGTCAGTCGCTATTTGATTGGACTGGATCTGCGTCCGAGACACCTTCCTCTTCGTCGGTGGCCGGCCGAACGATCGAAACGGCCCGGATCTGAAGTTTTGATCTGAGCTCGGGGTCGAGGACTTCAGGTGCGGTGAGCAACGCTTCGTCGCCGGGACCCAGCTGGATTGTGCGTGTACCCATCGCTATCTCAACAGAATACGTGTTCGTATTCTTGATCAGCATCCCTTTTCGTTTTCTCGTTGCCATTCGTGACTGATCACCGTTACAAAGACCGGCTGCCTGCCCTCTTATTCAGGACGCCGTCAGTATACAACTTTTGCATATCCCATGTGCCGGCTGACAGGCTCCAGACAGCCCGTGCACGTTTCAGTGTTGCAGATTCACACGCTTTTATTTCCGAATCACTGTCAATCATGCGGACGGATCGCAGGTCGACAGAATATCCCCTTGTGCGAAATGTGCATCGCGAAACTCGACAGTCCCACGGATTGGGACGTACGAGAGGTTTTGCACGACATGGATCCGCAGTTTGAACCGATCTCCGCGACCGCACTCTGGTTTTACGATCGCGACGGACCTGTTCGCAGGCTGCATCGTCAGGTGAAATACGGCGGAATGGTTCGACTTGGATTCAGACTGGGAATCACACTGGGTCGCAAATATCGTACTGATTTCGAGAGTCGCGGACTGCCGGACCATGTAGTCCCCATCCCGGTCCATCCAATACGACGCCGCGAACGGGGATTCAATCAGGCGGAAGTCATTGCGGGCGGTGTGGCCAAAGCCCTTTCGCTGGATATTCTTCCCGGAGTGTTGACCCGGGACAGGCTCGCATCGTCTCAGGTTGGACGCCGGCGTGAGAAGCGGCTGGAAAACCTCGAAAACGCGTTTCAGGCTGAGCCGTCTGACCGTCTGTTTGATCAGCATCTGTTGCTCGTGGACGACGTAATCACAACCGGCGCGACGATCGTGTCGGCCTTAAACACACTCAAGAACGTTGGTCTCTCGTCCTACAGTGTCGCCGCCGTTGCTCTGGTTCGGGTGTAAGCTCACGCCAGGGCCTGTTAACGCTTCCTGAAAGCGCCCTATAGAAAATCCTCAACGCAAAGAATCTCGTCGCAGGCTTCGGCTTCCAGGCGATCGTTGGTAGCTACTATTACGATCTGGCCGCTCCGCGCGGCCCGAGCAATAAGATGTTCGACCATCTGAACCCCCGACGAATCCAGATTGGCCGTCGGCTCATCAAGTAATAAGACAGCCGGTTCCGAAAACAGAGCGAAAGCGAACCGCATGCGCTGTTTCATACCCGAAGAGAACGTACCCACCGGGTCGTCCGAGCGAGCCGCCAGATTAACCTCGTCCAGCACCAGCGAGATGCGCTCTCTGTATCCGTTCATCCCTCGCGCTCGCGCAACGAATCGAAGGTTTTCGCGGGGAGAAAACGCATCGTACAGATTCAAGTATGGGGCCACCACACCCATATGCATGGGCCGTCTTTCCGAGTCCACCACAGCCCCATGCACTCTCAACGTGACTTCTCCCCTGGTCGGATTCATCACACCCGCCAAAATGCGCACCAACGTTGATTTGCCGGAACCGTTTGCACCGGTAATGGCCATTGTCCGACCCGGCGCTGCCGTAAAAGACAGCTTTCGAAACAAAACGCGTCGTCCGAATCGTTTTCCGATTCCGTCAGCCTGAAGTTGATGCATATGGTGAGTGATCGTTACAGGATTTCATATCCCTACGCGCCGTTTGGGACCTCGAATGTCTACTGAAGAGCACGAGCAAGTTATCACGCGGTGCGGTGAAACACCAAAATCAAATATCGTCATGGAATTATTTGACATTTCCCGTTTTCTGGTCCTCCTTATGGCCATCGCCGTCACCGGTTCGCACGCATGCTCAGGCAATCGCTAAAATGATTCAGCCGGAATCCACATACCGCCCCGACGATGCTGCGCTATTCGGTCTTGATGCAACCTCGCGCATTGTGGCAATTCAACCGATCACGGATCGCGGAGCAGACGACTCGATCGTCCGCATATACCGACGCCACGGGATCGATTCAAAACCCCGAGAGACGGAAGTGCCATTTTTTCCGTTCTTTTTCCTCTCAGACATTTCCAGTCTCACCGGTTTCCCTCGAAATCGTTTTCGCTTCCAGAAACTGCGCGGTCGCCTTCATTTCCGGCATCTCGTGGTGTTCCGATCATGGTCCGCATATTGGGACGCCGTCCGACATATTGAACGGAAGACACAGAATACCGAGGACATCGTGAACCCCGTCTACCTCGTGAGGTCACCCTCACAGCAATACCTGATGCAGAGCGGGCGCACATTATTCAAGGACATGTCCATTGACGACGTTCTTCGCATGCAACTGGATATCGAGGTAGTCAGCGAGCACGAGTTCCCGAATGCCGCTCGGGAGGACGATGCCGTCGTACTGGTCGCCATGTCGGACAATACGGGCTGGAGAGAGATTGTCGGAGCACCGGATTTAGACGAGAATTACGTGCTCCGAACGGTGATCGAACGAATTCTTGAGCGGGATCCCGACGTTCTCGAAGGTCACAACATTTACGGATTTGATTTCCCGTACCTCATGGAGCGCTGTGACCGGCATGGAATCCCGTTTGCGATCGCACGGGATGGATCTGTGCCCAGGACCTTCAGCTCCAGTGCACGATTCGCCGAGCGCAGCGTCGAATTCACGGCCCTGGATATTTCAGGACGACACGTTGTGGATACGTACTTCCAGGTCATGTCCTACGATGTAGTCAAACGCAATCTGCCAGGATATGGATTGAAAGAGGTTGCGCGTTACTTCGGGCTTTCTCCTTCGGACAGAACGTATGTAGAGCCCGGCGATATTTCTCGCATCTGGCGTGAGGATCCGCCACTGCTCATGCGATACGCAGAAGACGACGTCATCGAGACGGAACGTCTTGCCCGTCACCTCTCGGAATCCGCCTTTTACCTGACGCGGATGGTACCGATGCCGTATGGACAGGTATCCAGGACCGGCCCGGCATCGAAGATCGAGTCCCTTTTTGTTCGAGAATACCTGAGGCAACATCATAGTTTACCGCATCCTGAGTGGGGTTCTCAAACGAGGGGCGGATACACCGATATTTTTTATACGGGAGTGGTTGGGCCCATCGTGTATGCGGATGTAGAGAGCCTGTATCCGTCGATCATGCTTAACTATGACATCCAACCTGATCGCGATCCTCTCAAGCTTTTCCCCTTTTTCCTCAAGCGACTTACCGACCTTCGCCTGGAAACAAGAAATGAGATGCAGTCGGCAGAAAGTCACGAGATGAAGAGCGCACTCGACGCGCGCCAAAGCGCCTACAAAATCGTCATCAACAGTTTCTACGGCTATCTGGGGTTTTCTCTCGCGTCTTTCAACGACTTTTCTGAAGCCGACCGCATTACTAAAACGGGCCAGGAGATATTGAAATCGATGATATTGAATATCCGGGCGCAAGAAGGCAAGGTCATTGAAGTCGATACGGACGGCGTTCTGTTCGTCCCGCCACCGTCTGTTGCAGGAGAAGATGCCGAACGGGCATTTGTTGCTTCCATTTCAGCCAGATTACATCCGGGCATCCGATTGGCGTATGAAGGGCGGTATCGAAAGATGCTCTCCTATAAAATGAAAAACTATGCACTGTTGGCCTATGATGGCCAACTGACATTCAAGGGGTCCTCCCTCGTTTCGAGAACCACGGAGTCTTTCGGTCGCCGATTCGTACGTAAAGCAATCCAACTACTGCTTCATGATGACATTGACGGGCTTCATCAACTGTATCTGGAAACCCGGAAAGACATCACCGAACACAGATGGAAAGAAGTGTCGGAATTTTCCCGAACGGAGACGCTGAAAGAATCGATCAGTCGTTATCGGCAAGATGTAGCGGGAGGCCACCGCACGAGGAGCGCCGCCTACGAGTTGGCCATTCACCAGATGGAAGATACCGGTACGATGGTTCGCAGAGGCGATCGGGTATCGTATTATATCGGTGGAACCGGTACGGCCTCTCCAGCTTTCGAATCCGCCCGGCCGGCACGGGAGTGGGACCACGCCCATCCGGATGAAAACACGTCCTACTATCTGAGGCGTCTCGACGAATTCGCAGGCAAATTTGAGCCGTTCTTCAGAAAAAAGGACTTCAGAAGCATATTTTCCCCGGAAGATCTATTCGGATTCGATGCAGCCGGCATACGGATACAGTCCCGATCCCGGGAAGAAATCGTTCTCGACTCCGAAGGTTCTCTCTGATCGTAATCCTGACGGAAATAGTGTGTTGATTCGGAAGGTGTCGGGCGTTTGCTGCTGTTTTCCAGACTCTATCCGATTCGAATGGCGGTCTCGGACGACGAAGGCGCCTCATGGAGTCCGCCGCGTGAATTTCCCGGCGCTCTGACCGGCGCTCGTCATACAGCCACATACCTTCCCGACGGCCGACTCTTCAGTTCATTTCGGGATATGGGCCGTGACAGCCCTACGAAAGGCGACTGGCCGGCTTGGGTCGGCACGTATGACGACCTGGTCAATGGCCGCGAAGGTCAGTTTCGCATCCGGATCATGGACAACAAGAACAGTTGGGATTCGACCTATCCGGGTGTAGAAGTCCTACCTGACGGTACGGTCGTTACTACGACCTATGATCACTGGGAAGAGAACGAAGAGCCGTACATCGTTTCGGTTCGTTTTCGTGTGAACGAACTGGATGTTACAGGCCGTGTAGAATCTAAACGACTACCGTGACGCCGGGTATCGGCACCGGATATCGACCATCCGCGTCAGGTAGAACAGGCGGATCCGCGTCAAATGCAAAATGCTCCGGCATCAGATCAATCTGTGAATTCAGCGCTCCATCCCACTCGATGAGCTGCCCCGAATACGTGGCCATGCGTCCAAATATCGCTGTAAGCGTTGATTTTGCTCCGTTTTCAGCATCTGCAAACTTGCACTCCCCGTTCGCTACTGCCGCAAACAATTCGTCGTGCTCTACCTGGTAAGGATTCGGATTATCCTTGCCACGGTGCTCGAACAGTGTGTGCCCCGACGCGGAGACAATGAGACCGGGCCTGGGCGCTACACCGTTTGTTCCATGAAACGCTTCAGACACGCGGTTCCGGCAGCCCGGCATATGGCGGCACTGGCTGATCATGCGACTGCCGTCAGCGTATTCGAATTCGACATAGTGATGATCGAAGATCTGGCCATGATCCAGTCCGGTCCGCACGAGACGTCCGCCCTGGCCTTGAGCACGAACCGGATAAGCCTGCTTCACCCAGTTGGATACATCGATGTTGTGAATGTGCTGCTCAACGATGTGGTCCCCGCACAGCCAATTGAAGTAATACCAGTTTCGCATCTGGTATTCCATTTCCGTCTGCTCCGGCTTGCGCTCACGAACCCAGACGCCGGAACTGTTCCAATAGACCCGGGACATCACGATGTCGCCGATCATGCCGTTCTGAAGGTGCTGCACCCAATTCTGGTATTTGATTTCATAATGGCGCTGCAGTCCAACCACGACGTTCAGTTGTTTCTCCTTTGCCTGTTTCGCCGTTTCCAAAACACGACGGATACCGGGTGCGTCAGTTGCGACCGGCTTCTCCATGAACACGTGTTTGTCGGCTGCGATCGCCGCGTCAAAATGAATCGGTCGAAAACCCGGAGGAGTAGCGATAAGAACGACATCGACAAGAGGTATCACCTCCTTGTACGCATCGAATCCGACGAAACGTCGTTCCGGCGGTACGTCGACGCGGCCTCGCACGGCTTCGGCGTGATCGGCGTCCGCTTGGGTGATATTGGTGAAACTTTCTTCGAGCTGATCCTCAAAGGCATCCGCCATGGCAACCAGTTCCACATTCTGTGACGTGCTCAGGGCCTGAACCGTCGCCCCTGTTCCGCGTCCTCCGCAACCAATCAATCCGATGCGAATGACATCGTTAGACGTGTAGAATGCACTGGCAGTTTCTGGCAGTTGGCCGGCCATCAGTGACCCCACCACTGCAGCCGACGTTTTCACGAATTCACGCCTGGAAACGCCTTCCTTGTGTGTATCAGATCCATCCATGATGAAATGCGTTTTTTCAAGGTGAGAATATTTCTGAGAATGTTATGGATAATATAGCGTAGGAAATCGAGTTCATTCTCCGAGAACGAGCTGCCAGAATGCTTCCTGCTCTTCGGCATCCGGTTGGTCAAGTGGCCTGACAAGCCGAAATCCGACGAAAGGCGAGTCCGTATTCCACCAGAAACTTTTTGGAATCTGTGGATCGCGACGTTTCCAGTTCAAGCTGGATTCAAATCGTGAAGAACATCGCAATTCAGACGCACCGTCGTCATACGCTCCTCCACGCACCGTGCGCGGATGCAATCGATCCGGTACCCTCCAGGGATTGTGCCGGTCGCTCGATTTCAGCTCGGTATAGAATTTTCCGTCATACTGGTCGAGTGTCCACTCTGCGGCATTACCCAGCAGGTCGTGCAGCCCCCAGGCATTTGCTCGTTTCCGGCCTACCTGATGAAGGCGGTAGTCGGAGTTTTTATCGAACCACGCGGTCGTATCCAGCCGGGATGTTGCATTGCCCGACGAGGTGCCGGCCGTACCTGCCTTGCACGCGTACTCCCATTCGGCCTCCGTCGGAAGTCGGAAGAACTCACCCGTTTTTTCTGAGAGCCATTTGGAAAAATGGAGCGCACCCCACTGGGTCATACCTACGGCGGGATAACGGTTTCCACCCATTCCATGGGCGGGATCCTCGTAGGGAGGGCTTGGTCGTGCAACGGCGTCCACGTCCAAGCGTCTTCCTTCAACAGCCGTAGAATCACTATCCCTGTTAGCGTACTGGAAGACCAGGTACTCGTCGTACGTGACCTCATAGCGACCGATGAGAAACCCATCGACCATCACTTCCATCTGGGGTAATTCGTCGTCCTCCCGTTCGATTGCATCAGCAGGCGTACCCATCGTAAACTGACCGCCGGGAACAGCGACCATATCGAAGGTGACGGAAGAGCCGGGGATTCGGTACGTTCGAATGTTTCCCGCAGAATTCCCACCTCCCGCGACATCCTGCCCAGGCGATCCGACATCTCCGACTGAATCCGCGGCGATTGACTTCACGGCATAAGGCACATCCGCATGAGCAGCATTCGCGAGCAGGTCCGGATCTCCCGCTTGCTGCGACGATCTGCAACTCGATGCCCAGAGCGCGACGACGACGGTGACGGGTAGAATCATTGCCCTGAGATCGTTCATTCCCGAAGATAACTTCTGATGCGACGTGTGCAGGTAGTTGCTACTCTTTATCGAGAATCGCGAGCGTCATTCGACTTGCGCACACGAGACGTCCGTCCGAGTCCGTGATTACGGTTTCCCACACGTGCGTTCGCGTTCCAATATGAACCGGACGCGTTACGCCCGTAACGTAACCATCCATGGCTTTTCGAACGTGATTGGCGTTGATCTCGATTCCCGTGCAAATTTGAGATTCATCGATGCAGCAGCAGGCTGCCGTGCTCCCAAGGGTCTCAGCCAGTGCTACCGATGCTCCGCCGTGAAGCAGGCCGGTCGGCTGCATCGTGCGATCGTCTACAGGCATGCGTGCCGTCATGTAATCATCGCCCACCTCGGTAAACTCAATTCCTAAATGAGATACCATGCATCCTGCGCTGAACTGATTTAACCAGTCTACATTTACGGACCGCTTCCAGATTCTTCCAGCTGATGTTGTTGCATGCATTATCGGTAACCCGGCATGGGGAATGGCACGATCACGTTTGCATGATCCCGGGATTAAACGGCGGAACATCGGGATTGAGATCCGCCATTTCAATGCCACATGATATCCATTTGCGCGTATCAATGGGATCGATAAGTTCGTCGACCCAGAGGCGCGCCGCTGCATAATACGGTGTCGTCTGTTCTTCGTAACGGGCGCAGATTTTTTTCAGCTGTTCAGCCTTTTGTTCACCACTAAGCTTTTTACCTGCTCGTTCCATCTTGGCTGACTGAATCTGAAGAAGCGTCTCCGCGGCCTGACTTCCTCCCATTACGGCGATTCGAGCCGATGGCCAGGCCAAAATCAATCTCGGATCATATGCGCGACCACACATGGCATAGTTGCCGGCGCCATAGGAGTTTCCAATGATCACCGTGAATTTAGGTACGACGCTGTTCGCCACGGCGCTCACCATTTTTGCGCCGTCCTTAATGATCCCACCTTGTTCCGCGCGCGAGCCCACCATGAACCCGGTAACATCCTGAATAAACAGAAGAGGAATTTTCTTCTGATTGCAGTTCATGATGAACCGTGCTGCCTTATCAGCAGAGTCCGAATAGATCACGCCTCCCGCCTGCATTTCATCCACGTGAGCCTTAACCCCGGCTCGAGCTTTTACAACCAGACGTTGATTGGCAACGATTCCGACACTCCATCCGTCGATTCGCGCATATCCTGTAAGAATTGTTTTCCCATAACCCTCTTTGTATTCGGTCCAGGATCCAGCGTCGATGAGCCGTGCGACTACCTCTTTCATATCGTACGATTGGGCTGAAGAAAGCGGAATGATGCTGTACAGGTCCTCTGCGGGAAGAGAAGGTTCGACCGGTTCGACACGATCAAATCCAGCTCTCGGCCGGTCCCCAAGACGACCGACGAGGTCTCGGATCGTATCCAGGCATTCCTCGTCATCCTTCATCTGGTAATCGGTCACACCTGAAATCTGAGAATGCGTTTCGGCTCCTCCAAGCGTGTCCGAATCGACCACCTCGCCAATGGCGGCTTTAACCAGGAACGGCCCGGCGAGAAATACCGAACCCGTTCCTTCAACAATCAGTGCCTCGTCGCTCATGATCGGTAGATAGGCCCCGCCGGCAACACAGCTACCCATGATGGCGCTTATCTGCGGGATCCCACGGGCTGACAACACTGCGTTGTTTCGAAATATCCGTCCGAAATGTTCTTTGTCGGGGAATATTTCGTCCTGCATCGGCAGGTACACGCCTGCAGAATCGACGAGGTAGATGATCGGAATGCGATTCTCAAGCGCGATTTCCTGTGCTCGCAGATTCTTCTTGGCGGTTATCGGAAACCAGGCTCCTGCTTTGACGGTGGCATCGTTGGCCACGATCAGACAGAGTCGACGCGATACTCGCGCAATCCCCATTACGGTCCCGGCTGCCGGACACCCACCCTCGGATTCGTACATGCCGTAACCGGCGAAGGCGCCAATCTCGAAGAATGTCTCGCCCTTGTCCAACAGACGGGCGATGCGTTCTCTGGCAAGTAACTTTCCCCGCGCGTGCTCTCTTTCCTGTCGTTTCCTGCCGCCGCCTTCGGCAATGGCGGCCCTTCGGATCTCAAGTGCCGATATCAGGTCCTGATAAGCTGCCTTTCGCTTAGCGAATTCTGCTGTGCTTCCGTCAACCGCGCTTCCGAAGTCAGCCTTTTTTGCCATAGTCGACGTTTAGCGTCGGGAAGAAAATAGCCCGATCATCAGAACCGGGCTACCAATTTAACATTGTTTGAGAACGGCAAATTACAATACGGAGGAAATTTTCTGCATGATATCCAATTTTTCCTCGCCCGTGCGGTCGTGGATAAGATCGACCATTTTTCTGAGGTCGCCACGGGCTTTTTTTAATTCAATTTCCTCAAACTCTTCCTCGGTCCAAATTGTCTGGATCTGGTTCATAACCCGTTTCCAGCTTTCGTTCATCGCGTCGGTTGCCATGAGTATGCCTTAATTTCTCAGACTTGTAATTCAACTGATTTGTACACGCTTCACCCAATGTGTGTTTCGAGTTTTTCGAACTAGATAACATCTTCCGGATCTTTGAACCGTTCGATGTTGACGTCGATCTCGTCACTGTCAACCGCACCTGTGCCATATTCTGCCGGCATGAACGCATCGACTTGTATCGTGTCTTCTCGGACGGCCTCTGCTTTTCTCAGAAGCCCGGCATCCGCCTCGGATACCAGATCCTGAGCCAATGCCTGTTCCAGCATGCTCTCAACGGTATCTCTCTTAATCAGACCCTCTCGCACCGCTTTCTTGAGTAATCCAGAAATCGGTTCTGCCTGGAGACTCAGCGCCATTGCCCAATCGAGCTTCGCCGGCGGCCAGTTTTCGTCGCTCGGGATAAAAATCCCTTCAGTCAGCCGATCACGCTGGGGACCGGGTGTCTGTAAAATAATGGCAATTTCGTGGCCTGTTTCATCGTCTGGTTCACCGCTCAGACGATTTATTCGTACCCAGGCAGCAACGGAACCTCGCAGGATCCAGGTACATCCCGGAATCTTCAGCGTGGCGAAGATGTGCTCAAATGCTCGCTGCATTTCAGAGAAGGCATGCATCATGTTCCAACGTACAAACGGCAAATCCTGTTTTGGACGTCCATCCGCCTCAAACCGTCGAAGCACTGCCGTAGACAGATACATCCATGAGAAGATGTCGGCGAAGCGGCCGGCCAGCTTTTCCATGCGCTTTAATTCACCCCCAAGTGCAAACAGGGTCACGTCGGTCAGGAAAGAAAACATGGCAGATACCCATGCCAGTTTCCTGAAATATTTCGCCGTCGGGCCGCTGACCGGTGAGGACGCCAGCCGCCCTCGGGTTATGCTCAACAGTTTGAACCGGATTAGATTCCGGAAAACCATTCCGACGTGGCCCCAGAATGCCGCATCAAACTCTTTTGCGTTTTTCTCCCGGAGAGCGTTGATTTCTTTCATCACAAACGGATGAGAACGTATGGCCCCTTGACCAAAGATCATCAGCGTACGCGTGAGGATATTCGCCCCTTCCACCGTCACCCCGATCGGGGCATTGATGTAGGCGTGTGCCGGCGCGTTGCGCGGACCAAGTGAAATGGAATTCCCACCGAACACGTCCATCCCGTCAATGATAATTTTTCGAAACAGCTCGGTCGTATTCCTGCACCGATGTATCCTGTAAAAAGAAGAGCCGGCACGACGACGACGATCGCCGGCCAGGCGGGCAAAGCCTCCAGAAAGCCATAGAATGGTAAGTTCATCGGAGATTCCGTTTTTCACGTCAGTCGATAATGTATGGATGAAATCCAGACAATGGTGATCGCGACGATAAATAAGATTTGACTCACACGAACCTGGTCGATCCGTTCGTCGAGCAGTCGAAATCGGGTAGGCGCACCAATGACAATGGGGTCGCGGCATTCGCCTCGACCCCATCCCTTCAGCAAAAACGCTGAGTGCCGATCAATACCGCCTCAGCTCAACATTACCGACTCCTGAGTGAAGCGTAAGCGCTGGGCCTCCGCCGTTGATTTTTCCACCGAATGATTTGGACAACCACTTTCCTTTGACCGTAAGTCCAAATTCAGAGCTGGCGGAGCCGAGACTGGACGTAGCTTCCACGTCCACTGCAATGTCCTCTGCCAGGTAAACGGTTACGTTTCCCGCGCCGGAATTCAGATGCGAATCTTCACGCGGTTGCCCGACAACCGTAGCGACGACATTTCCGGCTCCTGTATGCGCATTGATCTCACCGGCTACTTCATCAATGGTAATATTGCCGGCACCTGAGCGCACATCAACATAGCCCACGACCGATTCAATCTCGATATTCCCGGCGCCCGAGGAAACATCAACCGGACCACTGATGTCACCAACAATAATAGTACCTGCACCGGTCCGTCCGACGACGCTGCCATTGAGATCTGCGATCTTTACATTTCCTGCTCCCGTTTCAAAGTCGACGTTATACGTCTCGGGAATACGCACGGTCACCTTCAGGCGGAATTTTTTCTTCTTCCTCATGCGGCGCCATGACCACGATCCGGGATCGCTATCGTCAAAACGCGATTCCACGATCACATTGTTGCCGTCCTGATCCATGAGATACTCATGTCGCTCCAGGATGGCTTTTTCATCCTCCGCGTTTGCGCCGCTGACAATCCTCTCCATTTCAACATAAACCATGTTGTTGCCGGAGGACTCGATTTCGACGGTTCCTCTGTCAATATTCAGATACAACGTACCGCCCGAACGCACCTCAAACTTTGCCTTTATGGTGTCCTTCGTGCCCGGTTTGACGCCTGCTTGCGCGACTGCGCTCGCCACAAACAGTGCCAACAAGACCGTAGCCGTTCGTTTCATTCTAATACCGATGCTATTATTCCATGATGACGCAATCATGTACCGGGCATTACGGGAATCCCCCACTCGGGTTACGCGCCAAATTCAATTGTTTCAGTCGTTCTTGCACTACTCCCCGTATTCCCTCACCTTCATCTTGACCGGATTCTATAGGCACCAACTTTGATGCGTCCTGTATCGGTTCTTAACTCAATACGCCCGCCTCCTTCATTCAATCGACCGTCGACCCGGCGGATACGTCCCTGACGATAATCTTCGACGATATCGGTCCACCTCAAGTCTCTGGACAGGTCGTTACCGTCAAATTCTCCTTCAAATCCCAGATCCAGTCGCACGTCGGCATTCGTGTCTCGCGGAAGAAACAAATCGATGTCGCCATTTTGAGCGCGCAGCTCAATTACCTCGTTCCGCAGAAATGAAGCATCCTGCACGGTAACGGTTATATCGCCTACTGTTGTGGTTACCGTGATTTCCCGTGCAACGTCGCGGAGATCAATATCTCCCGCCATCGTCGTTGCCGCAATCGTGCCACCGATCGCAATCCCCTCGATTTCCCCGCCGAGTGTGGTGGCTGTTACATCACCTCCAATAGTGTGCATTTCAATACTGCCACCGGAAGTCGAAAGCTCAGCATTGCCCTGAATCTCGATCGCCTCAATATCGCCGCCGGCAGTTGAGATCATGACGTCAGCCTGAACGCCGCTTACGACGATATCTCCTCCACCTGTCGCTGCCTCTACGTCTCCGCCGATCGAGCTGATATCGATGTCCCCTGCTCCCGTAACGAGGTCAACATCTTCGCTCACGTCCATAACGTCCACGTCGCCTGCGCCGCTCGCCGCGGATACGGATCCTGCGATGTCAGATACTTCCACGTCTCCAGCGCCCGATCTGACGCGTACGGGGGCCTGCACGCCTGAAATCTCTACGTCTCCGCTGCCAGTCGAAACTTCACTGATCCCGTCGCCGCCGGTGATGAGGATGTCTCCACTCAGCGTTTCCACATTAACCTGCATGCCTTGAACCAATACTACATGCAGTGTACGCCCGTCGCCACGTTCGAACGAGCCGCTTATTTCTATTCTGTTGTCCACGTGTCGGACATCGCTGAAAGCGCGCATGCCCAGTTCACGAGCTTCGGCCTCACTACGCGCCCGTACGTAGACCACCTCCGTAACGATAACTTCCCGGCCACTCTCTCCAACGAGCTCGACATCTCCCATATAGTTGTCGATGTGCAGAATGGAACCGCCGCCTCGGACGGCCATGCGGTGCTCTATTTCAACCTCGAAACCATCGTGCACGCGAGAGACTGTCTGGCTGATTGCCGCGGGGGAAACAAGACCCGTCAGCAAAATCAGTCCAGCGAAAACACACGACTGACGCCGCGTATGACTAGAATGTTGTTCTCTTCGGTTTTTCAATACCTGATTCACCGGCAGGGCTACTTTATTTGATCAAGCGGAATGGTACCCTGCATACCGTCCCGGGGCATACCGACCGGGGGCATATCGTCCAGGGCCGCGAGGGCGCGAAATCGGATGAAGCTGTTTTCGTCGCGAGACGCCCGGGTAAGCACGCGGTTCAAATCCTGCCGGGCCAGTTCGCTTGCAGTCAGCAGCTCCAATGCCTCGATCCGGAGAGCGCTGTTGTCCGAAGAGTCAAGGATTCCCAGAAGCAGTTCAGTCATTTCTTTATCGAGCGCAGCGCCTTCGTGAATTCGACGAAGCGCTCCGATCGCCTGAAGCTTCATGCCTGAATTCGGATCGTCTTTCAGAATCACCGCCAGTGCTGAGACCAGCCCCGCATCCGGCCGGATTTGTTCAACGTCCATCATATTCAACAATTTTACCGCCCGGAGCCGCGTCGAGGGATTGTCCCTGTTGACCAGGGCATGCTCTACCAGTGAACGCACGCGGCTATCTTCGAACGATCCGTCTATCGAAGATGCGCTCACTGTACGGTATTTGATACGCACGGTACCGGTTTCAGCATCGTACGCAATGTCCGAAATATCCGCAATCGAAGGCGCATCAAATACGCTAATTCCTGTTTGGTTCGAAGACGTCGACCATCTTCCTCCAAGAAAGGCAAAGACGACCAGTGCCGTCACCAATGAGAGCCTCGACCGTATCGGACCGGGCAGCACGAAGCCGCGCGGCTCGAGACGTCGAGATTGTTCACCCTCCCTCTCGCGCAATCTCCTGGCTGTAACAGCTCTGACGGCCGTCATTACGGATTCGTCCGGCTCAACGGAAGGAGACCGTGGGATTATCGCCTCCATTCCGCTGAACTCGGCATAGTACTCTGCGCACGCCGGACAGACCTTTAAACGGACATCCACGTCAGCGGTCGCTGCTTCACTCAGTTCACTGTAGTAGTGAAGAACAAGGTCCTTCTTGTCGTGCTTACAGGCAGATGTTTTCATCACTGGTCGTACTTTTGTATTAAATCCGGCCCCACGGGAGAAACGCTTGCCGCCGGTGCGTGTGCATGCAGGGTCTTGCGCATCTTCTGTGTAGCCCTGAACATATAATTTTTTACCGTGCCTTCGGCGCAGTCGAGCATGACGGCAATTTCCCTCAACTTGTAACCGTGCTGGTGTTTTAGAACAAACACGGCTCGCTCGCGGTCGGACAACCGATCCAGACTCTTCTGGATACTGGCCGACAATTCTGTCCGCAACATCAATTCGTCCGGCTGATCCGTATCGTCCGATTTCTGATACTCATCCGGTTCACTCATATAGTGATCCAGCGATAGTCGACTGTTCCAGCGCAATTTCTTTTTCAGATTTAGCGACTGGTTGATGACGATTCGCGTTAACCATGTCCCGAAAGAACTTTCGAATCGAAATGTAGGCAAATGCGTGTACGCTTTGATGATACCCTCCTGGCAGGCATCGTAGGCATCTTGCATGTTCCCCATAATTCCATGGGCAACCTGCAGTAGACGCCTGTCATATCGACGCACCAACTCCTCGAAGGCCCGGGCGTCACCGTCCTTCGCCGCCTGGACCAACTCGTATTCGTGCGAATTCATTAAATCGATTCTTCGAGAATTGGACATTCTCACCAGGATTTTGGTTTGCGCATGAGTGATTTTATATACGAAGCGCCAATTCCGGCGTATATCGGACCAATGGATCCCCGGTGTTGACGTAAATCTTGCTCCGGGAGATTCACGTCCGCTCACGTAAATGAATGGTTTTACGATTGTGATCGCACAATTTGGACCATACATTTTGGATCGCGCAATGCATACCCGGCATGAGATGACATTCGTGCGTCAGCGAAAACACGTCGCCATTGGCATGCTTGCGCTGCTTTTAGGCGGGGTCGGCTGTCGCCCGTATACGGTTTCGTCCGGGCGACCGTCTATCGCCTGGAGCGACATAACTCCTTCCGCAGGACCGTTACCGTCCGGGATCACCATTTTCGAAGGATACGACGATCGCACACCTTTGCATGCATGGTATGCTCGCATAGAGACGACTGCGCCTGATATTGATGTTCGCGTCGTCTTTTCCGACGAGGAGGATAACAAAGAGACGACCTCCAGCATGGCAAACGATCTCGGTGCCTGTGTATCCGTAAATGCCGGATATTTTCTCGCTGAAAATGAGAAGGCTCGCCATATCGGTCTACTTGTCTCGAGCGGAGAGATGATTCGAGGGGCAACGAGTGGCATTTTCAGAGACGACATTCGATACGAAGTCGCGCGTGCTTCGATCGGCTTTCTTGGCAATGGCATTCCAGAAATCGCATGGGTAACGTCGGTCGAAGATTCCGTTTTTGCATGGACAGATCCACCCTTACACAAGGCCGGTGCTCCGGATGGATCCCTTGCGTCCGGTGTTTCCCGGTTCTGGCCCGTCGTGCACGCTGTTGCAGCCGGACCGTCCCTCGTTCGAGACGGCACCAGGTATGTGACAATCGACGAAGAGATTTTTTTTGATTCGCCGATCCCGAATGTGCATCCTCGAACGGCAGCCGGCATTACGGTTGATGGGTCGCTGTTACTGGTCGTGGTCGATGGCCGGCAGTCACTGAGTCGGGGCGTTAACCTGTCAGATCTTGCCGGCATTATGCTCGATCTGGGAGCTGTGAATGCGCTTAACCTGGATGGAGGAGGATCGTCGTCTTTCGTCGTAAACGGAAAACTTTTGAATCGACCTGCGGGTGAAACAACCGAGCGTGAAGTTGTCTCTGCCATCTCCGTCTTTTGCGAAATGGACCGCTGATCCGTACACAAACAAAACCAGTGAACTGAGTACATGGCAACCACGCCGTCAACAAACATGCTTCCACCGGTGGTGCGACGATTTCTGCGTTATGTGAAGATCGACACACAATCCAGTCCCGATTCTGAAACGGTACCGTCCACCGGAAAACAGAAAAATCTCGGCGACGTTTTGGTTCGGGAGCTTTTCGAAATCGGTTTTGGCGACGCTAGCATGGACGAGTACGGGTATGTGCTCGCCACACTGCCCGGCACGATGAACGGTGACGAGAGAACCGATTCAGTTGTCGTCGCTCTGCTTGCGCATATGGATACGGCCCCCGACGAGTCCGGGGAAAACGTAAAGCCGGTGGTGCACCCTCCCTATGAAGGTGGCGTTATCTCGCTTCCGGGTGATTCGTCCATTACACTCGATCCGGAGCGCCAGCCGCACCTGCTTCAGCATCAAGGGGAACGGTTGATCACGAGCGACGGCACAACGCTGCTCGGAAGCGATGACAAGGCAGGCGTCGCCATTCTCATGCAGTTGGCGGAAGACATGCTCAATGACTCGTCTCCCAGGCCGGACGTCCGCATCTGCTTCACCATCGACGAAGAAATTGGCAGAGGCGTGGATCATCTGAATCTTCAGGAACTCGGGGCAGACATCGCTTATACCCTGGACGGCAGCGGCGTGGACACGATATCATTCGAGACGTTCAATGCAGCCACCGCAACCGTCACAGTAACAGGTCGCAGCGTGCATCCGGGATATGCAAAGGGCGTAATGGTGAACGCCGTTCGCATTCTTGCAGACCTGATCTCCTCTTTGCCGCCGGATGAAGCGCCGGAAACGACGGAGGACAGGCAGGGATACTACCATCCGTATACCATCTCGGCAGGAGATGTCACATCCGCTTCGGCTCAGATCATTTTACGAGATTTCTCCCGGGCGGGACTCGAAGAGCGAAAAGGGCTGGTGCAATCTCTCGTTGTAACGGCGGAAGAAAAGAATCCGAACGCTCGGATTTCCCTGGAGATCAAGGATCAATACAAAAATATGCGCTCCTATATCGAAGCCACGGACATTCGAGCCATCACGTTTGCACGCGAGGCAGCAGCCGAAATGGGTTTCGAGTTAAAAGAGGAGATTGTTCGAGGCGGAACGGATGGCGCCCGGTTATCGGAGATGGGATTGCCGACGCCCAATATTTTCAACGGCGGCTACGACTATCACAGTCGATTTGAATGGAACACCGTCGAGAATCTGGAACGATCGCTTGAATACACGAAAGCTCTGGTTCGATACTGGGGAGATCACATGACTGAGTCGTCGACCTGACCGCCCCAATCGATCCGTAAAATCCATCGCCTAAATCCAACGACGAGAATGGACAAGAATCCCCTGAAATCGATCCGCATTGGAACGTTGGTAGATGCCACGCTCGCGGATCCCGTCGGATATATTTCTCAGATTCTTCCGCACGGCTTTGAATCTTTCGAACTCACTTTCGGCCAGGCGGTCGGGGATATCGACCTGCCTCGACTTGCGGACAGGATTCAGTCTGTGTTACAGGGCTCCGGCGCTGTCATCAGCGCAATCGGAATCTATGGAAATCCGCTTGAGGACTCGGAAGATGCACGTAGAACCCGAGACAGTTGGTACGCGCTTCTTGAGCATGCGGAAGCGTTCGGGACAAACATCGTAGCCGGATTTACAGGCCGACTGAGAGACCAATCAATTGATGCCAGCATCCCTCGATTCGCAGAAATATTCGAACCTATCGCCGATCAGGCGGGAGGTCGGGAGATCAATATTGCGTTTGAGAACTGTTCAATGGGTGGTACCTGGAACGAGGGCGATTGGAATATCGCCCACGGTCCGGACGCGTGGTCTCTCATGTTCGAAGCGCTTCCGCACGACTGCCTGGGTCTGGAGTGGGAGCCGTGTCATCAGATGGTTAATCTGATCGACCCATTACCGCAACTGAGAGAGTGGATCGATCGGATTTACCACTTGCATGGCAAATGTGCGACGATTCACTGGGATACGGTCAGGAAATACGGGATAGGAGGCTCAAAACCGTTCGCTTTTCACCGTACGCCGGGGTTCGGGGATACGAACTGGACGGACGTATTCAGCGATCTGCGAGCCGGCGGTTTCACCGGCGCCATCGATATTGAAGGCCGGCACGATCCCGTGTACCGGGACGAACTGGAAATGACGGGGCAGGTCTATGGGCTTAACTATTTGAAGTCTTGCCGCGGCGGTGATTTTATTGATAATCCGAGCATTGACTGATAGGAAGGCACCGGTCGAGAACGCCGCAGCTCCGTCATAAATAAACTCGCTCCTGTCGGTCGTATGAGTCGAAAGAGGCCTGCAGAAGCTTTTGCACGTAGGCACCCCGGGCGAAATCGGGCTGTTCCATCGAGCCTGTCCGGATACTCTTCACGAATCGCATGAGCACCGATGGTGTCGGATCGCAGATTCGCCTTCGCCAGGTTGCCGTCTCGACGTCTTCATGCATACAGCACTGCAATGTATCGTAGGAGTCATCCAGATCGATTCTTAGCGCCCCCTTGTCTCCGAAAAGTGAAAGCCCGATTGAATTCAGATGTCCGGTCGCCCATCGACTCATATGCACCGTACCCAGGGCCCCACCGGCGAGTGAAAGCGTAATTACCGCTGAATCGTTGGCATCCAGCACGTATTCTCCGATACGATCTCCGTCTGCTTTGGGGAAAGTGCGAAGTTCGCACTGCAACCATTTCACGTCTCCGGCGGGGAAGGTCACAAAATCAAGCAAGTGCACGCCGATATCGCCGAGTACCCCGCCGCTGCCGTCTTCGGTCGAAAGACGCCAGAGCCACTTGTCTTCCGTGTGCCAATCCCCCCATTTTTTGGAAACGAGCCAGGACTGAAGGTAGTGCGCTTCGAAATGTATCAAGCGCCCGATTTCCCCGCTTCCAATCAGATCCCTGGCTGCCATGAGAGCCGCTGAGCGCCTGTAGGAGAAGTTTACAAGATGAATAATTCCAGCCGCGGTTGCCACCTCGCTCATTTTTCGGGCATCGTCAACCGATGTTGCCAGCGGTTTTTCGCACAGTACATGCAGACCTGTATCAATCGCCTGAAGAGCCAGGCCTGCATGGGTTTTATCGGTTGTGACTATCGAGACGGCATCAAGACCTGCATGTTCGAAGAAAGCGGTCGAATCCTCGTAGACGGCTTCAATTCCGTATTTGTCGGCAAAGGTTGACGCGCGTTCTTCGTTGACGTCGCAACAGGCGACGCATGTTACTCCGTCCATGACTGCGAAGGCGTCAGCATGCTCTTCGCCCATGGCGCCCGTTCCGATGATGCCGAGGCGGATCATTGTTTACACATGTCAAATTGGGGAAATCAATCCAAATCTCGTGATTGAATCTGTCCGGAGAGTGAAGCAGAAATACGTTGTTATACTCCAACAGCCCGGGGGCGGCAGGGGCGCTAAATATAAGACGGTGCGATCACATGAATGATCGAAAGAAGGTCCGGCAGAGACTGTCTAACTCGCTTTCGAGTAGGAAGCAACCGGTTTCAACTCGACAGTGGAGGTCGAACCGTCCCGCCTCGATGCGTGGTTCGGCGCTGTCCCGGAGCCCGATTTTGTCAGAACAACAGAATGAGATCTCGATTTAAAAAACAGATATCCTGCTACGATAAGAGAGAGAGGTGGAACGATCGAAACCGAAGCGATGACTCCAACCTTCGCAAGAACCGGTAGTTTACAGACGACGAGTCCGGCGATTGCCTGAAACCATGAAAGCGTCGTGCCTACGATCAGAACTGCTGTGAACAGGGTACCTGCGGCACCAAACTCCAGATAGATGTCTCGAAGCATGCGTATCTACTTCCGTAGGAGAGGTATTCGGTATTGGGATTGCGAACGCATTCTTACGACACGCCCGTAGACTGGATACGCAATGCGAACGCGTGTTACGAAAAGATTTGACGAAGTAGTGTTACGAGTAGACGAGCCCCGGATATCTCGTGCACCCGGGGCTCTGAGAAGAAGAATCACTCCATCAGGAAGCTTCTACCGGCGCAGCCGATCCATCACCACCAGGCGCCTCTTCTGCGCCAGTACCCAGCGCAGCCTGCAGTTCCGCAAGCTCCGACTTCGAACCGACCACGATATCATCAAAGATCCGCTGCCCCGTTCCGGCAGGAATGAGGTGACCTACAATAACATTTTCTTTCAGGCCGTAGAGTGGGTCTACCTTTGCCGTGATCGCTGCCTCGGTCAGTACTTTGGTCGTCTCCTGGAAAGAAGCGGCGGACACGAACGAGTCCGTCGAAAGGGCGGCCTGCGTAATACCGAGCAGGACTGGTTCGGCGACGGCCGGTTGAGTATCGCGAACCTCGACATGTTTCAAGTCTTTTCGCGTCATGCGCGAGTTTATTTCTCTTAGATGCCGTCTATCAACAATTTCACCAATCGACAGATCGGAATCGCCAGGATCCGATACGACGAAATTGTCATAGATTCGGTCGTTCATGTCCTCCATAACGAACCGGTCAACCAGATCCGCTTCCAGTAAGTTCGTATCACCGGCATCGACGACGCGCACTTTCTGCATCATCTGGCGCACAATCGTCTCAATGTGCTTGTCATTGATGGTCACGCCCTGCAGGCGATACACCTCCTGGATCTCGTTCACCAGGTATTCCTGCACCGCACGGGGTCCAAGAATTGACAGAATATCCTGTGGTGAAACCTGACCATCGGAAAGAGCATCTCCGGCGCGAACAAAATCGTTCTCGTGAACGAGTCGGTGCTTTGTAAGCGAGACCAGATACGTCTTGGACTCCGTTTCGTCGCGGCTCGTAACGACGACCTCCTGTGCGCCGCGTTTTCTTCCTCCAAAAGTAACGAGACCGTCGATTTCGCTGACCACGGCGGGATCCGCGGGGATACGTGCCTCAAAGAGTTCCGTAACACGCGGAAGACCTCCCGTGATATCCCTCGTCTTGGCCGACTGTCTCGGAATCTTGACCAGAATGCGACCGGCCTCCACTTTGTCCTTCCTGTCAACCTGGATGCGGGCTCGTACGGGGAGCGGGTATTCGCGAACCTTTCCGTCTTTCGCTTTGATAAGGATAGCTGGGGTCAGAGACCTTTCACGGCTCTCGATAATAACTTTTTCCTTATAACCCGTCTGTTCGTCGGATTCCTCGCGATACGTGGTGCCGTCAACAATATCCTGGTAATCAACCGCACCCGTTACTTCAGACATGATAACGCTGTTGTACGGGTCCCAACTGGCCAGAACCTGACCCTTTTCAACGACATTGCCACGGGAGATGAGCAATTCAGCCCCGTACGGGATCAGATACGAAATCAACTGTCTACTACCTTCGGTTGCGTCCATGATCCGAACTTCACCCTGGCGCGACAGAACGACGTCCCTGCTCTCGTCTTCCACGTTGAACGAGACCGAACGCAGGTTTTCGAACACGACCTTACCTGCGAACTTTGTCTGGATGGTACTCTCTGCAGAAATACGACTGGCCGTACCACCGATATGGAATGTTCTGAGCGTCAGCTGCGTACCGGGCTCACCAATTGATTGGGCGGCAACAACGCCGACCGATTCCCCCTTTTCCACCAGACGTCCCGATCCTAGATTTCGACCGTAGCATAGAGCACATACACCCCGACGAGATTCACACGTCAGCACCGAACGAATCTCAACTTCCTCGATGGACGTTTCCGCGATGGCGCGGGCCCTCTCTTCATCAATGACGTCGTTGGCCGCGACGAGCATCTCGTCCGTATGAGGATCCGTCACGTCGTGTACTGAAACACGCCCAAGAATACGATCAGCCAGTGGCTCGACGATCTCTTCGTTGTCTTTCAACGCAGAGATCCGAATGCCCCGGAGCGTACCGCAGTCGTTCTGGGTAACCGTCATATCCTGCGCGACATCTACCAGGCGGCGCGTGAGATAACCTGCGTCGGCCGTTTTAAGGGCCGTATCAGCCAGACCCTTACGCGCACCGTGCGTGGAGATAAAATATTCGAGTACCGAAAGTCCTTCCTTGAAATTGGAAATAATCGGATTCTCGATAATCTCGCCGGCACTACCGACGAGGCTCTTCTGTGGCTTCGCCATAAGACCACGCATTCCGCCAAGCTGTCGGATCTGCTCCTTCGAGCCTCGAGCTCCGGAGTCAGCCATCATGTATATGGCGTTAAATCCTTCCCGGTCGCTCGTCAGCGTGTCGAAGAGAACTTCAGATACCTGGTTATTGGTATGCGTCCAGATGTCAATAACCTGATTGTACCGCTCATTCTCGGTAATGAAGCCCATGGAATAGTTGGTCCGGGCTTTCTCTACCTGTGCCAGGGCGTTATTGATGAGCTTCTCTTTCGCTTCAGGAACGACGATGTCCGAGAGTGAGAACGTGAGACCGCCGGTCGTCGCACGCTCAAATCCGAGTTCCTTGATTGCATCCAGGAACGCGGCCGTCTCCGGGAAACCGGTGGCTTTCAGCACACGTCCGATGATGCTTCTCAAATTCTTTTTGGTTAGAACCTCGTTGATATATCCAACGGCAGGCGGAACGATCTCGTTAAAGAGTACGCGACCCATGGTCGTGTCCACCGTTTGACCATCGCCGAGGCGAACATGGATTTTGGCATGCAGATCAACAATACCCTGGTCAAAGGCCTGGCGCGCTTCGGTGATGCTCGCGAACTTCATGTCCTCGCCCTTCATGCCTGAGCGGGACTTGGTCATGTAATACAGTCCGAGAACCATATCCTGCGTTGGAACGGTGATCGGGCCACCATGCGCGGGGCTCAAAATATTGTGACTCGAAAGCATCAACAGCATCGCCTCCAGTGCCGAATCGTGGCTTAGCGGAACATGAACCGCCATCTGGTCGCCGTCAAAGTCGGCGTTGAAAGCGGTACAAACGAGTGGATGAAGCTGAATGGCTTTCCCTTCGATCAGAACCGGTTGGAACGCCTGAATACCCAGCCTGTGCAACGTAGGCGCGCGGTTCAGCAGAACCGGACGACCTTTGATCACTTTTTCCAGGATATCCCAAACGTCGGCGGTGCGTCGGTCCACAACTTTTTTGGCGCTTTTAACCGTCTTGACGATTCCACGCTCAATCAGCTTGCGGATGATGAATGGTTTAAAAAGCTCAACTGCCATTTCTTTAGGCAGACCGCACTGGTGCAGCGCGAGCTCCGGACCCACGACGATGACCGATCGTCCTGAATAGTCGACGCGTTTTCCAAGCAGATTCTGGCGGAATCGGCCTTGTTTACCCTTCAGCATGTCCGAAAGCGACTTGAGAGCACGGTTCGAATCGGACCGAACGGCATTCGCTTTGCGGCTGTTATCGAAGAGGGAGTCAACCGCCTCCTGAAGCATTCTCTTCTCGTTGCGAAGAATGACCTCGGGCGCCTTGATATCGATCAAGCGTTTGAGACGGTTGTTGCGGATAATTACACGCCGATACAGGTCGTTCAGGTCGCTGGTCGCAAATCGTCCTCCTTCGAGCGGTACGAGGGGGCGAAGTTCCGGTGGTATCACTGGGATCACACGCATAACCATCCACTCCGGACGGTTTTCCAGGCGGCGATTCGCGTCGCGGAACGATTCGACGACCGAGAGGCGCTTGAGCGCTTCAGCCTTGCGCTGCTGGCTCGTCTCCGTCTTAATCTGGAAACGAAGCTCTTTAGAGAGCATCAGCAGATCCGTTCGCGTGAGTAATTCTTCAACGGCTTCCCCGCCGATTTTCGCAACGAATTTTTCTGGATCGTCATCCTCCAGGCGATTGTTGTCCTCACGAATCTGGTAAAGGATGTTGAAATACTCGTCCTCGGAAAGGAGCTGTTTCGCTTCGATGCCCAGGCTCGCCGCTGCGCCCGGCTGCACCACTACGTAATTCTCGTAGTAAATAATGCGCTCGAGATCCTTGGATCGAATTCCCAGGAGATGACCGATCTTGTTTGGAAGGGTTTTGAAATACCAGATGTGAACAACGGGCACGCTGAGCGTGATATGACCCATTCGCTCACGGCGAACCGACTTCTGGGTAACTTCGACGCCACAGCGGTCGCAGATAATGCCCTTATAGCGAATACGCTTGTATTTACCACAGTGGCACTCCCAATCCTTGACGGGACCGAAAATTTTCTCACAGAAGAGACCATCCTTTTCCGGTTTGAATGACCGGTAATTGATCGTCTCAGGTTTTAGAACCTCACCATACGAGCGTTCCAGAATCGACTCCGGAGAGGCCAGGCTAATGGTGATCTGGCTGAAATTCTTCTTGATCTTCTGTGTCTTTCCGTACGGCATATTTGATCGCGGTGTTTTATAGTCTGTTCAATGAGCATCGACAAGCCCGGAGAACGGCCCCGGGAACCGATGCGCGATCAGTCCATTTTGATTTCGAGCCCGAGGCCCTGCAGCTCTCTGATGAGCACGTTGAAACTCTCCGGCGTGCCTGCTTCCGGCATGGCTTCGCCTTTGACGAGGCATTCGTACGCTTTCGATCGTCCCTGAACATCGTCAGATTTGTACGTCAGCATCTCCTGAAGCACATTTGAAGCGCCATAGGCGTAGAGGGCCCAGACCTCCATCTCTCCAAGACGCTGACCACCGAACTGCGCCTTCCCTCCCAACGGCTGCTGCGTAATCAGGCTGTATGGCCCGATCGAGCGCGCGTGAATCTTATTCTCCACGAGGTGGCTCAGCTTAAGCATGTAGATATAACCGACCGTGGTTTTCTGGTCGAACGACATTCCGGAGCGTCCGTCGTAGAGCTGGGTTCTGCCGTCAACGGGTAGACCCGCCTCTTCCATCTTTGCGGCGACGTCGTCTACCTGAGCACCATCAAAAATAGGCGTAGCGAAGGTCGTTCCAAGTTTCTTCCCGGCCCAGCCGAGCAGCGTCTCGTAAATCTGCCCGAGGTTCATTCGCGAAGGAACACCCAGCGGGTTCAGTACGATGTCGACCGGGGTCCCATCCTCGAGGAATGGCATATCCTCGACGGGGACGATCCTGGCAATAACGCCCTTGTTCCCGTGACGTCCGGCCATTTTATCTCCGACCTGGATTTTACGCTTCTTGGCGACGTATACCTTGGCCAACTGAACGATCCCGGGGGGCAGCTCGTCGCCCATCTGAACGCGGTGTTTGTCGCGTTTTGCCCTCCCCTGGATATCCTTTTCTTCCCACTCGTAGTTGCGAATCAGGCGATTCACTTTCTTGTTCAGCGCTTTGTCGGACGTAAAGGCTACGCGAGGATCGAGCTGAAGCGGCTCAACATCTTTGAATTTCCTCCTGTCGATCTTGGCATCAGCAGACACCAGGACGCGGCCTTGCCTGTCGATGAGTTCTTGTGCTTTCCGGCCGCCGAGCAGATTGAAAAATTTCTCCCAGAATTTTTCATTCAATTCCGTAAGATTCAGCGACAGATCGTGATCGATCTCGGCCAGGCGTTTCTGTTCGACTTTCTTGGTGGCGGGATCCAGTTTGCGTCGGCTGAAAAGCATCGTGTCGATAACCACTCCCTTCATTCCCGGAGGTGCTTTGAGCGAGGCGTCTTTCACGTCGCCGGCCTTGTCACCAAAAATGGCGCGAAGCAACTTCTCTTCGGGAGTCGGATCCGATTCACCCTTCGGCGTAATCTTTCCGACAATAATATCGCCGGCTTTCACTTCCGCCCCGATACGAATGATGCCGCGTTCATCGAGATCCTTCGTAGCCTCTTCCGAGACATTTGGAATCTCCCGTGTCAACTCTTCTTCTCCTCGCTTCGTATCACGAACCTGGAGTTCGAATTCCTCGATGTGCACGGACGTATACACGTCGTCTGATACAAGTCTTTCCGAGATGACAATGGCGTCTTCAAAGTTGTAACCGCGCCACGGCATGAACGCGACAAGCACGTTCTTGCCGAGCGCCAGTTCGCCTTTGTCGGTTGCGAATCCGTCGGTCAGAACAGTGCCGTCCGTTACGCGCTGTCCCACCTGGACAATCGGGTTCTGATTGACGCAGGTATCCTGGTTCGTTCTCCGGAACTTCGTCAGTTCATACGTCGCGACCGGATCGCTGAAAGAAAGCACGTCCTGTGCTTCCGTACGATCGTAGCGAATGACGATTTTACGGGCGTCCACATAAATAACTTCTCCTTTTCCTTCTGCCATTAAAACAGCTCTCGAGTCTCTCGCTACCCGGCCTTCCAAACCAGTTCCCACCAGTGGAGCTTCGCTGCGCAGAAGAGGAACCGCCTGACGCTGCATATTCGACCCCATGAGCGCGCGGTTGGCATCGTCATGCTCAAGAAACGGGATCAGGCTGGCAGCAGGAGATACGATCTGGTTCGGACCAACATCCATGTACTGGACATCTTTCGGCTCAACGATCGGAAAATCTCCCCGGTGACGGCACTTTACGTATTTGTTGACAAAGGAGCCTTTCGCATCCAGCGGAGCATTCGCCTGTGCGATGACGGTGTTGTCTTCTTCTTCAGCCGTGAGATACTTGATTTTCTCTGTAACTTTCCCCTTCGTAACCACGCGATAGGGCGTTTCGATAAATCCGTACCCGTTTACACGCCCATGCACACAGAGCGAGGATATCAGCCCAATATTGGGACCTTCAGGCGTTTCGATTGGACACAGCCGACCATAATGCGTGTAATGCACGTCTCTGACCTCGAATCCGGCACGCTCTCTCGTCAGACCACCCGGTCCAAGGGCAGACATTCTTCTCTTATGGGTCAGCTCGGCGAGCGGATTCGTCTGATCCATGAACTGGCTGAGCTGGTTGGTTCCGAAGAACGTGTTGATCACCGATGAAACCGTGCGCGCATTAACCAGGTCCTGCGGGGTGAGCTTCTCGGCATCGCGCAGGTTCATACGCTCCTTGATCGTCCTCGCCATGCGTGCGAGTCCCAACGAAAACTGAGAGGCAAGCTGCTCGCCGACCGAGCGAACGCGACGATTGCCCAGGTGGTCGATGTCGTCGACCGAGCTGCGGCCATTTCTGAGCACTACCAGCTCCTTGACGATCGCAATAATGTCCTCTCTCGTGAGCGTCAGCATGTCCAGCTTCTCTTTCATCTGAAGCCTGGAATTGATGCGATAGCGACCCACTTCACCCAGGTCATACCGTTTGTCACTGAAAAACAGACGTTCCAGTACACCTCGGGCCGTTTCAATATCCGGCGCCTCGGTTCCGCGAAGCTGCAGATAGAGATATTCCAGCGCTTCTGCTTCAGAATGCGTCGGATCACGCTTTAGGGTATTGAGGAGCGTTGACTTATCGAGAACCGACTCATCCGATACTTCGTGCACGACGTAGATGGTCTTGACCTCGGCTTCTTTCAGGACATCATAGTCTTCGGCGGTCAGCTCGTGCTGGGCCGGAAGAATAATCTCGCGCTCCCTGCGTTCTTCCAGAACCTCTCCGGTGTCTTCGTCGACGACCTCGGTCATGCGTTCTACGGACACCGTCGCCGCCAACTGGCGACCGATATTCTTGGCGTAACCCTTTTTAGTCTTGACATCGACCGCGTCAGCGAGATCAAACAGCTGTACGATTTCTCCGTTGCTGGAGTAGCCGAGGGCGCGAAGAAGCGTCGTTACAGGAAGCTTCTTCTTCCTGTCGATGTAGGCCCACATCATATTGCCTACGTCCGTAGAGAATTCGATCCAGGAGCCACGGAACGGAATAACCCTCGCTGAAAACAGCTCCGTACCGTTCGGGTGCACACTCTGACCGAAGAATACACCCGGGCTGCGGTGAAGTTGTGATACGACGACGCGCTCCGCGCCGTTGATCACGAACGTACCCCGGTCGGTCATGAAAGGAAGATTACCCAGGTAAACTTCCTGCTCTACGGCCTCTTCCGCTTCATCCTCATCCTCATCTTCTTTGCTCGACAGGCGTAGTTTTGCCTTAAGCGGGACAGAAAACGACAATCCCTGGGCAATGCACTCTTCGACGGAGTGTTTCGGTGAGTCGAGCACGTAATTGATGAACTCGAGCGTATAGCGCTCACGGCTGTCCTGTATCGGAAAGTGCTCAACAAACACGGACTGTAGACCCGTATTTGCGCGTTCTTCCGGCGGGATATCGTCCTGGACGAACTCGTGAAACGATTTCAATTGAACATCGAGAAAATCCGGGTAGTCACGAATGCTCTTGATGCGTGAGAAACTGCTACGCGCGTTCTGACTTTTTACACTGGGCATAATTCAACCAATTTCCAGGAATGGGATCGAAAAGCGTCCGTATATCACGTAGCGGCCGCTTTCTTATGTAATTGAGTGCGACTCAGGGCCAACTGATCCGACAAGACACCGCATGGTACTTCACACCAGACGACCCTGAAACACCTCTCCAAATCCAAGTCTTGAGCCTGCGCTTAGATACACCGAAAGCCGATCCCGAATATCGGGAGCGGCCGGGTACCTCAGTGCGTAAAATGGCCCTTGACAGCATGTTGCAGAATCCTACTTCAGTTCGACTCCGGCGCCGACTTCCTCCAATTTTGCTTTAACCTGTTCAGCCTCCTCTTTCTGAACAGCCTCTTTGACCGTGCTCGGTGCGCTGTCAACAAGTTCCTTGGCTTCTTTCAGGCCAAGACCGGTGATGGCTCGAACTTCCTTGATGACATTGATCTTCTTGTCACCGATGGATGCGAGAATCACGTCAAATTCCGTCTGCTCCTCAACTGCGGCCGCGCCGTCGCCTCCGGCTCCCGGACCAGCCACTGCCACAGCTGTTGCGGCAGGCTTGATACCGTATTCCTCTTCCAGCAGAGTAGCCAGATCGGCGGCCTCCTTGATGCTCAGTTCAACCAGCTGTTCTGCGATTTTCTTGATGTCTGCCATTTTATCCTCTTTGTTCCCGCAGCGGTCTACGCTCGGTCAAGCTG
>CAZGOS010000010.1:0-30929 GCA_964527795.1 uncultured Rhodothermales bacterium
TTCGCCTCCAGCCATGTTGACGTCGAAAGCACCAAGTTGAACAGCACCGAACGAAGGCATCAGCTCAATGAACACGCGGTCATATTCGTTGAGACGCTGCGTCGAACCTTCAGGCAAAAAAGGCGTGTTTTCGTCCGTCAGGACGGCTCGTAATCCAAGTCCTTCGACAATCTGTCCGTCCACCTGAAGACGCAAACCAGATTCGATAGAGATATCCCTGGATGTGCCCGTCGTAATGCCTCTCGTGATCGACCCGCTCCGACGCAGAATAGAGCCGGTAGATGAAGACGACTGGCCAACTCTGCCAGTCACGGAACGCCGCACCGGATCGGCGGGCTCTGCCACATTACGATAGCGAATCGGCCATTTTCGAAAAGAGTCGGCGACAGAAATCGGGATGTACGAGTACGTGATAACCAGCCGCCCTTTTTGTCCGGGATCTTTACCGCTCAGTTCTATGAGGCCGGTCCTGTAAGCAATGGAATAAGCACGACCCGTCAACGGTTCTCCGTTGAGAGATACGACTTCAGAACCCGGTACAATAAACGGACGGATCAAAAACGGACCTGTGCCCACGATCGTGAGCGTATCCGTTCGAACTGGCAATTTTTCGTTCTGAACGTCCTGTCCGAAAACCGGTGTATGCAATTGCAAGGCAAACAGCAGTATCGCCGAGAGCGATAACTTGACTGCAACCAACGAGCTGGAATGGACGTGAATTCCGTATTGCAAGGCTATCCGGATATGCGTGACGTGCCCTCTACGCCCTGAGCAGAAACAATGGATAGCTCCTCTACCCGTCTCGCCATGACCGGTTTCAGAGGATGCAGTAAACGTAGTGCCGCAATTTCACAGTATCTCACGATTGACCGTTCATGGCCCTCTTAAATTGTCGTTTAAGAAAATCAGATAAAACGTCTGTTGAAATCAATACGATTCACCAGGACAGCACTTGTTAAGCCCCTATCCTAATGTCAAAACCAGGATCTGAATACAACCCTGCGCGCATCGCGATTGTCGGGGCCGGCCCCGCAGGCTTCTATGCGGCAGGTAGATTTTTCCAAGAGGAAGACCTGCACGTACAGATTGACGTATTTGATCGATTGCCGACCCCTTATGGTCTCGTGCGTGCCGGTGTAGCACCGGATCACGAGAAAATTAGAAATGTTACCAGGGTATTCGATCGAACGGCGTCAAATCCACATTTCCGGTTTTTCGGAAATGTTGAATACGGCACGCACGTCACGCTCGACGACATGAGGCGGTGCTATCATCAGGTGTACTTCTCGACGGGCGCCCAGGTTGACCGAAATCTGGGCATTCCGGGAGAGGACTTGCCCAGAAGCCATTCCGCTACTCAATTCGTAGCATGGTACAACGGACATCCGGACTTCGCCGAACTACAGTTTGATTTAACGCAGGAACGCGTAGCTATCTTCGGAATTGGAAATGTCGCTATTGATGTTGCACGCATTCTGGCCAAGACGGTCGATGAGCTGAAGGGCACGGACATCGCCGATTACGCCCTCGATGCCCTGTCCCAAAGTCGCGTAAAAGAAATCATCCTGCTCGGAAGACGAGGACCGGCACAGGCGGCGTTCACGACACCCGAGATCAAGGAACTGGGCGAGCTGCACGATGCCTCGATGAGCGTTTTGGCGGAGGATCTTGAGCTGGATCCGGTCTCGTCGGCTGCACTTGAAGAAGCACCCGATCGTTCCGTTCTGAAGAGATTGGAGATCATGGAAAGCTACGTCAACGGCACAAGACCCGGAGCGAGACGATCCGTCCAGATCCGATTTCTGGTATCGCCTACGAAGATCCTGGCAGGCGATGACGGAGGCGTTGGCGCAATCGGCGTGGTCAGGAACAGATTGGAAAGAAAGGACCGCGGTCGAATCAGCGCAGTTGCTACGGACGATACGTCGGAGTGGCCCATAGATCTCATATTTCGCTCAGTCGGATACCGCAGTGTGCCGCTTCAGGGACTACCCTTTCTCGAGTCCTGGGGCCTGATAGAAAATGATAAAGGACGGGTCGTCTCAGATGATGGCTCTACGATGACCGGTTGTTACGTCGGCGGTTGGATCAAGCGAGGACCAACGGGCGTCATCGGCACCAACAAGCCGGATGCGATTGAGACAGTCGTATGCATGCTCGATGATTTGGCCTCCGGAGCCCACTTCGAACCAGAGGTAGTAGATATGGACGACATTCATGCGTTCATACGCAGTCGTCAACCGAACGTCATTTCTTACGCAGACTGGCTGAAAATCGATGAGATGGAGCGAGCGGCAGGTGAAGCACAGGGGCGACCAAGGGTCAAGTTCACATCGGTAGAACAGATCCTGGATGCTTTGAAGAATCCTGCAGTGTAAACGGCTTTCATTCAGAGAGTGCGCCCGGCAAAGAAGTGTCGTCACGAACACTTGCTTCAAAAATGTCAGGCCGGGAGTCTTCAGTCGATCCTGCGGATCTCGTCCAGGGTGTAACCCTCTTCGTCGATTGCGGCGAACAGGTGTTCGTCTACTGCTTCAGATGTTTCGATCATAGCAGACCCAATTTCAACTTCGAGTACGTTTACACCGGACGTGCACGACAGCGCATTCCGGACCGCATTCACGCAGTGGTGGCAGTGCATGCCCGATATTGAAAGACGTTTAACCATGATGGGGACAAAGATTTCATTATTCAAATTTACGAAGCCGAAGGCTATTGGAAACAACTGAAACACTCGAAAGCGCCATCGCAGCCGAGGCGAAAACAGGGCTGAGAGTGATTCCCCATATCGGGTAAAGAACTCCCGCGGCGATTGGAATGCAGACAACGTTGTAGATGAATGCGAAAAAAAGATTCTGCCGAATGATTTTCATCGTCCGCCTCGAAATTCTGATAGCGTCGACAAGAATCCCCAAATCCGAGTGCATCAGCGTTATATCGCTCGCCTCAACGGCAATATCGGTTCCGCTGCCGATGGCCATGCCCACATCCGCCTGCGCAAGTGCAGGTGCGTCGTTGATACCGTCACCAACCATCGCCACACACTCACCCTCATCCTGAAGTCGGCGAATGGCCTGTGATTTCTCATGTGGACGAACATCGGCAATAACACGATGCAAAGAGACTTGACGGCCGATTTCTTCTGCCGCAGTCGCACGGTCTCCACTGATCATCAGTACAGACAGACCCAGCGATTCGAGAGACTGAATGGCAGTCGCCGAACTCGGCCTGATCGAATCGGCAATGGCGATGCGACCGATCATTACTCTGTCTCGTGCGACGAATACGGTCGTATAACCCCTTGAATCCCAATCGGACGTGTCGACAAGTCCGTCGATGTGCACGCCATGTTTTTTGAGATAGTCCGTATTTCCCACGAGAATTCTTCTTCTCTCTACCTTGCCGGTTACACCGGATCCTGTCTCTGATTCGAATGAGACTGCTTCCTTCAGGTCATTCCCGTCCTGGAGAGCAGCCCGGACAATTGCCTGGGCGACGGGATGCTCGGAATGATTTTCTACGGCTGCGGCGATTGCAAGAACCTCTGAGGCGTCTTCCAACCCGGCGACGATAACATCCTGTACAACGGGCTTACCTTCCGTAATCGTACCCGTCTTATCGAGGGCAACCAGTGTGACCTTGCCGGCCGTTTGTATGGCATTGCCGTCGCGAAGAAGAATACCTTTTGTGGCGGCTCGACCCGTCCCGACAACTATTGCCGTTGGAGTGGCCAGGCCCAATGCACACGGACAGGCAATGATGAGCACGGTTACAAAACGCAACAGAGCATGATTTAGAATTGGCTCCGGCCCAACCAACCACCAGACGGTCGCGGACACCGTCGCAATTCCCAGTACGACAGGGACAAAAATGGCAGCAATACGGTCCGCCAGTTGCTGAATGGGCGCTTTGGAACTTTGCGCCTGCTGAACCAGACGTACAATCTGATTCAGCAAGGTATCCTTTCCCACGCGGGTTACTTCAACTTTGAAAGCTCCGGTCGTATTGACCGTACCCGTTGCTACACGATCACCTATACCACGGTATACGGGAAAGGGCTCTCCGGTGAGCATGCTCTCATCGACGCTGGCACCACCGTCGACTACGACGCCATCGACCGGAATTTTTTCACCCGGTTTCAATCGAACAATGTCTCCCAACCGCACGTCGGCAGCGGGAATCATGATTTCGTGCCCCTTTCTAATGACGCGGGCTTCATCAGGTTGAAGTTTCAGTAAACCCGCGATAGCTGCTCCCGTTCGTCCTTTCGCGCGTTCCTCCAATAATCTTCCGAGCAGAATCAGCGTGACGATGATTGCTGCGGCCTCGAAGTAGACGTCCGGAGCCTGACCGGCGGCGAGAAAGAACGATGGGAAAAGAATGGCTGCCGTGCTGTACCCGTACGCAGCGCCGACTCCGAGGGCAACCAGCGTGTTCATATCGGCGGCTCCATGGCGAGCGGCCCGGAAGGCGAGTACGAAGAAACGCCGACCTGCTATAACGACAACGGGCGTTGATAGTATGAAAAGGACGATATCCTGATTCGGCACGTGAATCAGTCCATGCGACATCGAAATCAAGGCCACGGGAATCGAGAGCACAACGGCCAGAATGAAATTGTTTTTCAGTCTACGCTGACGCCTTTCCTGCCTGGCTTCCGATTCCTCCAAAACGCTCGCGTCGTCGCTTATCCGCGCATCATGTCCTTCATGTGCATGGAATGCTTCCTCCAGGTACTGGCTACGGACCATCCCCGGAACGTACCGTACCATGACAACGACAGCGTCGCCCTCCGGTCTGTGAGCAACATCAAGGATTCCGTTCTGCCTGCGAAGTCTGCCTTCCAGACGCGCTGCTTTTTCCGACGCATCAATACCCGAAAAAACGGTTTCGGCTTCTGCCGTGTGAATGTGGTATCCTGCCTGCTCAACCGTGTCGACCAGGTCGCCTATGGCCAAAGGTTCCCCTTCAAATTTTACGACGGCTTCCTCGGTCGCATAATTGACGTTGGCCGACGCAACGCCAGGACGTGCGGAGAGCTTTCGTTCAATCCGCAGCGCGCACGCTGCGCACATCATGCCTTCGATAGGCAGAGCAATACTGTCCGGATGAGCATGCTCTATGGCCGTGTCTACGGATTCGTCGAATCCTTCTATCGTCTGACTGTTCGGTTCGGTCATCTGATCACGCAAACATTTTTATTACGACATCACATTTCAGGGGTTGCAGAGTGTATATCCTATGATCGCGGCTGCTCAATCATGAGGTATCAGACCCAGGTAACACATACTGAGCCATGTGGTTCGATACACCTTCGCAGAGGGGTGCCAATAATCGGGAAAGACTGCACGGCAAGGAAAATGATCTGGCAATGAAGTCTTATTTTCCCACTCGAATCTTATCGCGGGAGAATGCAGGCACGAATAAAGAAGGTTACGATATATCATGTCGCGCAAAGCGCTGGTGTGGCTATATCTACAGTCTCACGCGTATTGAACGATTCTCCAGAAGTATCCGAACGCACGCGAGCTCGGGTTAAAAAAGCAATCAAGGACCTGCGATATCGGCCCGACCGAACGGCCAAGGCTCTTGCGCTGAACAAACGTCAGATGCTCGTAGTTGCCATGCCGACATTTACGACACCGTTTCACAACGAGCTCCTGAAAGGAGTCCGCAGCAGTCTTCAAAGTGCGCACATGGACCTTCTCCTGTCCGATCTGGGTTCGAAATTGCGGGAGCGATCACTCTTTTCTTTTCTCCGTAGAGGAGCTGTTGACGGCCTTCTTCTGGCGGGTGTTCATGTGGATGAAAAAATTGCCTCCGAACTCAGAAGGCTGCGCGCGCCCGTCGTTTTGATCGGCAGCCAGTGGCCGTCATTTGACGGTTTTGTCTGGGACGAAACAGCCGGTGCTCAGGAGGCCGTTTCCCATCTCGTGGAACAGGGACATAAGGAGATCGGAATGATCCGTATTCAGCGAGACAGCCGACTTCAGATCCTTCGCATTGCCGGCTATCAATCGGCACTTCGAAAAGCGAGAATAAAATATGAACCGTCGAAAATCGTATGCGGCGAAACGGAGAAACATGCCGGATTTAGCGAAGAAGCAGGTTATGAAGCGATGAATACGCTTCTTACAACGCATCCATCCATTACGGCTGTTTTTGCATCAAGCGACGTGCAGGCCATCGGTGCGTGGGCAGCCATTTCCGAATCCGGTCGTCGCGTACCCGAGGACATTGCATTGGTCGGCTATGACGATATCAAGACGAGCCGTTACATTGGACTGACAAGTGTCGACCAGAGCATGCAGGATATTGGTGAGACGGCAACCGAGCTTCTTCTCTCCAGGTTATCGCGTTCGAATTCCGATCCACCTACAACGAAAGTAATTAAACCGAAACTGAGAGTGCGACGATCCAGTGGCACAGACCTCCTCAACTGATTTTTTCAGACAGACGATATGACCGACATCATTTCCTCTCAGCTTGATCACACTCTGGGGCAGACAAACTTTACTGAGTTTGGAAAGCGCTATCAGGGAAAGGTGCGAGACACGTACCGGCAGGCAGACCGACTTGTTCTTGTTACTACGGACCGAATATCCGCCTTTGATCATGTCCTCAGACAAACCATCCCGTTCAAAGGTCAGGTCTTGAATCAATTGGCGGCCTATTTCTTTGAAAACATGGCCGATGTGATGCCGAATCACGTGATATCGGTACCCGATGCAAACGTCACCATTGCCTTGCGCTGCGAGACCGTACCGGTTGAATTCGTCGTTCGCGGTTATCTGGCCGGTCATGCATGGCGCACATACCGCAGTGGAGAAAGACAGCTCTGCGGCGAGATATTACCGGAAGGACTGCGGCAAAGCAGCCGACTTCCGGAGCCCATATTAACGCCGACGACGAAAGCACACGAGGGACATGATGAAGACATCTCAGCCGATGAAATCATTGTTGCCGGAGTCCTGGACGAAGAAACTTTCTTATACCTGAAGAACTGTGCGCTTAACCTCTTCGAAAGAGGTACGCAGATGGCGGCTGAACGAGGGTTGCTTCTCGTTGACACGAAGTACGAGTTCGGAGTCGCCCCGGATGGTTCGTTCATCGTAATCGATGAAATCCATACACCCGATTCTTCCAGATATTACTACTCGGATACGTATCGGGAACTGCTCGACGCGAACGAACCGCAACGGCAACTCTCGAAAGAGTTTGTCCGGGAGTGGCTTATGGAACACGGATTTGAGGGCAAGGAGGGGCAGCCTCTGCCCGATCTATCTGACGAATTTCGCGTACAGGTGGCCACTCGATACATCGAACTGTTTGAGTCGATCACGGGCCAATCGTTTTTGCCCGACACCCATCCTGATCCGGAAGCACGCTGCCGCGAAGCTCTTCTGGAATACGGCCAGGTTTAACCGGGAATCGTTCCCTCTACCCATTCAGTGCTTCCATCTGCAAATATTTCTTTTTTCCAGACGGGCACGTGCTGTTTCAGTTCGTCGATCAGAAAACGACACGCCGAAAAAGACTCGGTTCGGTGAGCTGTTGCGACGCCGATCAAAACGGATACTTCGCCTACCGGAACCGTGCCGACGCGATGGAGAACGGAAACTCGAAGCAGCGGCCATCTGACAGATGCATTCGCCACGATGCGTGCGATCTCAGTTTCTGCGAGGTGTTTGGCTGCTTCGTAGGCTAATTCGACGGTCTCCTTCTCTCCAGTGAAACGGCGCGTCGTGCCTAAGAAGAGACTCACGGCTCCGCCTTCTGCCTCGCGAAGAAACTTCTCCACCCGATCAACTCCAATCGGATCTTCCGAAATTTCAATCTGAACACGCGGATCGTCAGCAGCCGTACTCATTCTTGTGCACGTCTTCGTCACCCACCACTAACCGGTGGAATCAATAAAATTACAGCATTCTCGGAAACTTCCGATGCTGTCGAAATATAGGCCGTCTCACTCGCCAGGCGTAAGGTTGAAACGTACGGCTTCAAGACTGGATGTTTCCCGACGACAGCCGCCAAAAGCGATTTCCCGTCGCTACCGGCCGTCACTTCTACAAAGTCCTTCGCGACCCCCGTTTTCTCCCGTAATACGGCGTAGTACCGAACCTCGACCGTCATCGTGTGCATTTCTCGTCTAAAACGTGGCAAGCGCTTCCCTTTATCGAAGATGAATGGCCCGGATCGGTTCGATCCTGGCTGCAAATCGAGCCGGGATATACGAAGACGCTGCGCACAGGGCCAACGTAACCACGGCAACAAGCACGAAATCGAGATAACTTAACTGAATCGGCACCGTGTCCATGTAATATGCCTCTTCCGGCAGTGGAATGACTGAGAATCTCAACTGAATCCACGCCAAAACGAGAGAAACAGACTCGCCGATGACAACACCGGCCAGCCCGATATGCAAACCCAACATCAGAAAGAGCCGCTTGAGGCTGGTTTTGGAAGCGCCCATACTGGAAAGTATGCCCACCTCTCGCGTTTTTTCCAGAATGATCATCAGCAGCGTGCCGACGATATTAAAGGCAGCCACGAAAACGATGATAGCAATCACGAGCGGGATAATGCTCTCCTGCAGATTCACCCAGGCGAATAGACTTCGGTAGACATCATGGATCGAACGAGCCATCACGGGAAACTCGAGTCCTGCGTCTAATTGTTCGGCGACAATGCGCGGATCTGCGTTGTCCCGAACCAACAAATCATAACGGGTGACCTCGTCCATCCGATAAGAAAGCAATTCGCGCGCCGCGTCTGTTTCCGTGAACACATAGAGTTCGTCGAAATTTGCCAGGAACGTTTCGTAGATACCCGAAATTCGAAATTGCTTCACTTTGGGGGTTCGAGCGGTGAGCGAACCACCGCCCCGGTTACGAAGGGAAAATGCGGTAATACGATCGCCGATAGCCAGACCCAGCGTCTCCGCCAACTTCTTTCCCACTACCATTCCATACAGTTCATCTTCGTCTCTGGAAAAATCGCTTGAACCTTCTGACAGAGACGAGGAAAGATACTCGGGTAGCTGATCCGTCCCCCATATCGATACGCCATCGATCTGCGTACGCGATCGTCTGAGCAGTACAAATTCCTGAACAACCGGCGCGATTCGACGCACATCCGCGTTCGCGGCGAGTTGTTTTTTAAGCAGTCCACTTCCGGTTAGTGGTGCGTCTCGAAAATTTTCGACCTGGATATGTGCTCCGAAACCGATAATCTTGGCTTCGATTTCCTGACTGAATCCACGGACAATCGAAAGAGCCAGTATGAGAGCGGTAACTCCGACAGCCACACCACCGACAGAGATAAAGGTGATGAGGCGCAGAAAACGGCGGCCTTCTGTTATGACATGCGCTCCTTTAAGATAACGCAGCGCAATATATCGCTCAAATGAAGGTGGCAAAGCTTCCTGGGTCGGCAGGCGGTTTGGTATCCGCCCAAGACGAATGGATCAGTTATTTGATCCTTGGCTATGCCTCAGTGCCTCCCCAGGAGCTTGCCGTGTTAGATCAGACTTCGATTCCACCCGTCGAATCCATTTCGTCCGAATCGTCGGAACCGACAAAGTGGAACGGTGGCCAGGGACCGGACTTTTCGAATGCCAGTCCGAGCTCTTTGTATTCGCTTGCGAGTCGCTCAATCGTGTACACGAACTGGCGTTCCATGTACGTCGGTACGAGGTAAGCCGCGTTCATGACGAGATCGCGCCCTTCACTGTCCTGTTGCTCGACGACCTGTTTGAACGTACCCTCGGCCGACATCTCCAGAAGCGTCCCGTGCGATCTTCTGATGCATGTCTCCAGTAGCTCATCGGAAGACGCGTATTCGGAGGACGAGCCGTCCTTTCCAAGCATACCCTTGAGGAATCGGGACACGCCTCGCGACATATCCTCAAGTGATGCATCAACAGACTTTTCGCTTTTCGAAATCGCGCCAAAGAGTTTTTCCATGTCGCAGTAGACGCGCACACCATACTCGGCTTTTCCATGAAGGCGCTCGAGTGTTTTTTCGAAATGTGCCTGCTGCTCGGCAATTAACTGCATGACGTCTTCTTCGCGCGAACAGCTTATTCCGAATCTTAACGGCACAAGTGTAGCGTCTTTTTTTAACTCGAAGAGAATGGCTGCATGTCGTCGAACCTTGTCCTTTAACCACGCCGTATCGCGCATATTCCGGTCAAGGCTTTCTGGTCCGAACGTTGCCGTGTCTTCCAGGCTCACTATAGCGGTCAATTTCCCGCCGTTGATTACGAACACGCGTGAAGTATCTGTCATACCGTGAGGAAAATCAGCGTCGATCACGTATTCGATTTCGGATGACATGATTCCGTATACGTAGATAACCTGATTCCCGTCTACCTTGGCCGGAACGGGCATCATCGGAAGATCCTGCACCGTCGAGCCATCTCCGGCGGCGACATCTGAATCAACAATTCCAGTAGATACATCAGGCTCGGTCGGCGACGCCTCTTCAAACGTGAAACTCATTCCTTCGCCGGTATCGAAATCAGATTCTGCTTCCGTTTCTGCCTCGGACTGATTCTCAACGGCCTTTTCGAGCTCGGACAACAGGGTCCATCTGGCGACCTCTCCTTCAGCGGAATCGTTTCCCGGCCCTGTCGTCACCGACTCAGGGACAGTTGGGTCGACGTGTTCGTCCAGAGGCTGATCCTCAACCGTTTCGGGCACCATGCCACTGGTCAGTGTCTGAAGAGCGCGGGAGAAAAATGCCTGTTCCGATGAATCGTCTCCAGCCTTGCCACCTAACGCGAGCTCTTTCAGGGCTTCCTGGAAAAGGCGTTCAGTCATACGCTCACGGACGATCTTCCGCGCTGTTTTCAGTACGTCGTGTTCTGGATCGAACCTCGAAATGACATCCTTTGCCGTAGCATCAGCGTCGTTCATCGACGCAACCGACTGAGTCAGGATTTCATCGATGAGCATCTCACGCAGACGATCGGAGGCCTTATTTACAGGTTCAATTTCCCCGGAGAGACGCTCGCGCGATTCTTCGGCGATAGCGTCGATATCCGTCAGATGTTTGATTCCCGCGTTTGCAATCTCAGACACGAGCATGTCACGAAGTACGGCGACCGAGCGTTCGATGGTCGATGATTCATCCATTACATGAGCCCGGGCCTGGGTAGCAGCGACGTAATTGTCTTTCAGTTCGTTAAGTGCAGTTTCAGCGGTTTCCTTGAGTAAGTTCTCTTTGAGCTGACTGGTGATCGCTCGAAGCTGCTCATCGTCGGCTGCTACAAAAGCGCGTGCTCGATCAGATGATCTCTGTACGTCGTAGAGACGGTGTTTCGCTTCTTCTGAAACTTCTGCCAGAAGCCTTTTTTCAAGCACGTCCGCCGCCTGAACGACTTCGTGAACCGTGGGCAGTAACATCGTGCGTGCTTTCGAAGACGCAGCATCTTTGTCCTTCAGACGCTGCAGAGACGCCCGGGCGATTTCTTCAGTCAAAAGCCGTGTAGCTTCGTCAATGGCTTCGACAAGAACCTCGCTTTCCGCTGGAACACGGCTAGCCGCCGCATCGGCGACCGTATCCGTGTCTTCCAGTCGTTCGACAACCAGTTCGGTAATCTTTTCGACCATCTTGCTGTTGGCTGCGTGAAGCGCGTTCTGCACCTGTTCACTTTCTTCGTCGAATGCACTTGCTACGGAACCGGCAATGTTTTCGAAGTCGGCAAACTCGGCCAGTACCCGACCGGAGATCTTCTCTGTCGCGAGTTTCCGAATGAGTTCGCACGCCCGAACGACGTTCGGATGATCGCTGTCCACCCAGGACATCGCCTCGGATCCGGCCTTTTCCGTATCAGACAGGCCTTCAAGAACCGTGTTTGCAACATCCTGCAGTACTTTGTTTCTCAGTACCGCGTTTGCTGCAATCATAACGTCGTGGTCATACGCGATGTGCCGGCGCGCCTCGCCTACGATATCCTCGAAATTATCGAGACTCTCAATCGTATCATGGGCAACTTTTTCTATGAGTTGCCTGCGAACGAGACCGGCGGAGTCTTCGAGCAGGGAGGTGTTGCGCGAGACCTCATCGCAGGCATCAGATACAAATTCCCGGGATCCTGAAGCCTGCTGCTCGGCACTGTCGGCAACCATTTTCCCCAGTCTCGCGTGGGTCTTTTTGACGGCGTCATCAAACCAGTCTCCACTGCTGACAAAGCGTGCCAGTGCCGCCGCCTGAAGTTCTTCGACGGTTTCGATGGAAGCTCGTACTCGATCTTCAATTTTCCCGACGAGATGCTCTTTCCAGCATTCACGGGCTTCTTCAGTCGTCTCAAGAATGCGTTCTTCGTCGAGCGACAGATTTGCCACGACTTCCTCTGCGACATCGTAGTCATCTTCGTTGGGCTCGGAGAGGCGACGTGTGAGTTCGTGTCTGATTCGATTCCGAAGCAGATGTTGTCCACGCTCGACGCCATCCTCAACGTCCAGATGGGCGTTTCCGGCAATCTCTGCGGCCATTAATTCCGCGTCTACCTCGATATTTCCGATTAATTCTTCGAGTTTGGCTTTTGTTCTGGTAACCATAATCGGAACCACCTGGTCGAGGCTCTCATCCACGTCTAAAGGCATCCGGTTGGCAATTTCGTTGGCCATTCTATCCGTCTGCACATCGGCTTTATCGAGGCGTGACCGAACTTCCTGCCTGGTACGATTCTCAAGAATTGCCACGGCCTGCTCAAGGCCGCCTTCGAATTCGATGGCAAGCTCCAGGGCAACTTCTCTCGCCATCGAATCGATATCGAATTGAACTTCTGCGAGTTTCTCAGATAGTTTCTCCCGCGTTCTTTCTTCGAGAATGGCCCTGGCACTCTCGAGACCGTCGTTTATTTCAATAGAAGCTTCGAGAGCCAATTCTCTACCCATCGCATCAAGATCGATTCCAGCTTTCTGGAGCTTTTCTCTCACAATGTCACGTGTTCGAACGCGAAGGATCGACATCGCTTCTTCCAGATTCGTGTCTATCTCCAGTTCGATCTGAACGGCAACTTCTTTTGCGATCTCATCTGATTCGAGATCCACGATCGACAGTTCTTTGTAAATAAGATCGCGCATACGTGACTTCATCATTGAAGTCGCTTCGTCCATATCAAAATCAGCATGCAGCGGGAACTGGCCGGCAATCTTGAGGGCCATTGCCCGGGTATCTAATTCAGACTCAGAAATGCGATCATAGAGCGCCTGATACGTACGGTTCACGATGATCGCATCCGCTTCATCGAGATCGCCGTCGATTTCGACTGGAAGCGTGTTCGCAATTTCGATGGCCATCGAAT
The DNA here is from genome assembly GCA_964527795.1 of uncultured Rhodothermales bacterium. Lineage (GTDB taxonomy): Bacteria > Bacteroidota > Rhodothermia > Rhodothermales > UBA10348 > SMXL01. Next base: position 13,316 of record CAZGOS010000010.1, read on the forward strand.
CCGTGCCCACCTCAATCGAACGCAATTTCGATTCAATTTCGTGCCGGATTCTGGACTCGATAATGCCGGCGGCCTCTTCCACTTCGCCGTCGAGATGAATCGGCAGGCTGCCGGCAACGTCGCGAGCGATCTCTTCAGTGTCTATTTCACGACTATCCAGTTCGGCTTGAATGTGCTCACGCGTACGTCCTTCAAGGATGCGCACGGCTTCGTCTTCTTCGAATTCGGTATTCAGCTTTACCGTGTGCGCCAAATCCTGAGCCATGGCATTTCTGTCCATCTCGATGCCCTCGAGCTGATCATTGATTTGTTTACCGATGCGGCCTTCAATGATTGATTCTACGGCGTCCGAATCGAAAGAGGCGTCGACGTGCATATCATTAGCCAGCTTTTCAGCAATCGCCTGCGCGTCTATTTCGATCTCATTCAGACGCTCTCGTATCTGGTCATGTACCCGGCCTCTGAGCACCGAAGCAGCGGAATCGAGATCCACCTGCGTACTTACGGGCATTCCGTTCGCAACATCCTCAGCCATATCCTGAGTGTCGACCACCATGGAGTCGAGATGATTGCGAATTTTTTCTCTGAGTCTGGACTTGAATATGTTTTCAGCTCTCTCGATATCTTCAGTCGACTCATAATCGACCGTTTTGGCGATGTCCTCGGCGATATCCGTTCCGTCCACATGAACGTTCGACAGTTCCTCCTGGATGCGTTGCCGGGTTCTTTCTGTCAGGATCTGAAGCACCGGACCTGATTCAAATTCAGCAGAAAGATTCATCGCGCGGGCGACCTCCTCTGCGATCCTATCCGTGTCGACTTCCAGCGTGCTCAGCTCTTGTTCTATTCGATCACGCAGTCTGCTGTTCACGATATCTACGGCGATCTGAACGTCCGCCTCAAACGACGTGTTTGATGCCAGATCGTTCACGAGAGAAGCTGAATCAATTTCTACTTCGGCTAGTCGCTCCGCGACCTTTTCATACATCTGTGTCTCGATCTCGGTAGCGGCGCGCTCCAGTTCTTTGGAAACGTCTATTTCTGTCGTTTCAATAACTTCCCTGGCAATTCTTGGAGTATCTATTTCTATGCGGGACAACTTGTTAGAGATGATTTCTCTGGCTCGACTTTCAACGAGTTCGCGGGCTCCTTCGATCTCCTCATCTATCTCGATAGGAACGCTCCGGGCGTATTCTCTGGCAAGACTACCCGACTCGCCGGCAATGTCTGCGATCTTCTTGTCGATAATCGCTACGACGTGCCCGTGTATTTCGTGCTGTATGCGAGCGCTGATTTCTTCGAATGCCTCACCTTCGTTCAGCGCAACCGTCACCATGCCGTTGACAGACGCCTCCAGCTCGGCAAATGAAGGAATCACCTGTCTCGCGAAGTGATTCTTTACACGGTCTTTCAGTCTTTCCTGAAGGGCACTCGTCTCAGCCTCGAGATTCATTTCACCCAGGCGGGCTGAAAGTTCCGCCTCGTCAATAGACGAAAGCTCCGACGTGGCCTGTTTGATGATTGCGCGAAAGAGCTGCTGCTTGACAGTCTCTTTAACCTGTGAAACCTTAGTGTTGTCCTGTTCTTGAGACATAGCCATGTGATGCTTTTGCATCTATAATTGTCTTACGGAATATTCCGGATCTCGCGGAAGCGATTCCCGTGCCTCATTTCGATTTGCGCCTGCATCAAGTCGGCGATTATCCTCCGATCGAGGAAATCAGCCTGTTTATGTCGAAGTCCGGGTATATCAAGGAACATGAGACCCGAAGCAGACCGCCGGAAAAACAGGCAACGGGGCAGGAAATATCCGCTATATCGCCGGAAAAATGTGCCTTCCGTCAATGTGGATAGAAGTTTCTGCGAACCGGTTTTTGCCCGCAGGACGCATGCGTAACTTCCGGCCTGTTATCCAAGAATCGTCCAGACGGTCGATACAATATTTTGGCCTTTTATCCAGACTGAATCAACCAATCATGAATAATCTGTGCACGTTGGTTCCTGCTCCGATCAATGAAGCGATCCTGTCCTATGCACCCGGATCTCCCGAGCGTCGTTCGCTACGGGAAAGACTTGCATCCATGCGCCGCGAGTCTATCGATATCCCTGCTTTCCTGGCCGGGAAGGAAGTTCGGACGGCGACCGAAATACCGATCCACGCACCGCACGAAATGAGTCTGCAGCTCGGCACGTCGCATCAGTGCGGCGAGAAAGAAATTCAGGATTCGATTCAGGCCGCTGTCGACGCTCGGCATGACTGGGCAAACATGCCGTGGACGGAGCGTGCCGCAGTTTTTCTGAAAGCGGCTGAATTGCTTGCCGGTCCGTGGCGCAACACGATCAATGCCTCGACGATGCTCGGACAGAGCAAGAATCCATTTCAAGCCGAAGTAGATTCCGCATGTGAGCTAATCGACTTTTTCCGGTTCAATGTCCACTACATGGAGAGGATTTACCAGGAACAGCCGGCATCCTCGGCTGGAATATGGAATCGACTGCAGTATCGCCCATTGGAAGGATTCGTATTTGCGGTAACTCCTTTCAATTTCACCTCAATAGCTGGTAATCTGCCCACTGCGCCGGCTTTGATGGGCAATACCGTTGTCTGGAAACCGGCCACGACCGCACTGCACTCCGCCTATTACATCTATAAGCTGCTCGAGGCCGCCGGACTGCCGCCCGGGGTCATCAACATGATACCGGGTCGCGGGTCGCAGATCGGTACCCACGTATTCGCCTCCGAACATTTTTCGGGACTTCATTTCACCGGCTCCACATGGACGTTTCAGACTATGTGGGCTACCATCGGTAATAATCTGGAGTCGTACAAAACGTATCCGCGCATCGTCGGAGAAACGGGCGGAAAAGACTTCATTATCGCGCATGCATCGGCAGATTCGGCCGCTGTCGCCACCGCAATCGTTCGTGGTGCATTTGAATACCAGGGACAGAAATGCTCAGCAGCCTCCCGGATTTACCTTCCCAAATCACTCTGGGGAGAGATCAAGGACATTATGATGGACCAGTTGAGTGAGATAACCGTCGGCTCCGTCGAGGACTTTTCCCATTTCATGAATGCCGTCATCGACAAGGCCGCTTTCGACAGCATCACCGAGTATATCGAACACGCGAAGGCAGCCTCTGGAGTGGAAATACTGCATGGTGGAGGATATTCGGATGAAGAAGGCTACTTCATCGAACCAACAGTCCTTCTGACTGAGGATCCCACGTATCTGACCATGTGTGAGGAGATTTTCGGACCTGTAGTTACCATCTTTATCTACGAGGATTCGAAGTATAACGAGACGCTGGATTTACTCGACTCCTCTTCGCCGTACGCCCTGACGGGTGCCGTGTTTGCTCGCGATCGAAATATTATCGTCCGGACGACAAATCGACTGTCCGACAATGCCGGCAACTTCTATATCAATGATAAACCCACAGGTGCCGTAGTCGGACAGCAGCCGTTCGGCGGCGCGAGAGCGTCGGGCACAAACGACAAAGCGGGCTCGCATCTCAATCTGCTGAGATGGATTTCCGCTCGAACCATCAAGGAGACATTCAATCCTCCTACCGATTATAAATATCCGTTTCTGGCACGCGATCCGAACGATATCCAGATCAGCCAGGACTACGAATAGAACGCAAACAAGAACACAAAATCCAACGTCCCGTCATGATCAAAAACTACCGTGTTGTCCAGTACGGCATCGGCCCAATCGGTCAGTCATGTCTTCGAACCATTCTGGCAAAGGATTCAGCGCTTGAGCTGGTCGGTGCAATCGACATTGATCCAGATAAAGTTGGAATGGATGTCGGTGAAATCGTCGGATCAGATCAGACAACCGGCGTAATTATCTCTTCCGATGCGAAAGAAGTACTTGAAACGACCCGCCCGGATGTCGTTGTGCACACCACAAGCTCCTTTCTGGAGAAGATGTATGATCAACTCATTCTATGTGCGAGCGCCGGTGTGAACGTCGTCTCTTCAACGGAAGAGCTGTCATATCCCTATGACCGGCACCCTTCCATTTCAGAAGAGATCGACCTCGCAGCAAAGGAAAACGGAGTGTCCATTTTGGGAACGGGCGTGAACCCGGGATATGCCATGGATGCGCTGGCGCTCATGGCGACCGGTGTTTGTAACGAAGTAGGCGCACTCGAAATTACCCGTGTCGTGGATGCCGGGCTGCGAAGGTTTCCTCTTCAACTCAAAGTCGGCGCAGCGCTGAGCGTGCCCGTGTTTGAGGAGAAAAAAGCGACGGGCACGTTTGGCCATATCGGACTGATCGAATCGGTAAGAATAGTTGCCGCCGGCCTCGGTTGGCCTCTATCACGTATCGATGAACAACTGGATCCCATCGTTTCCGACAAGCAGGTTGTTACGCCCTATCTGACGGTCGAAGAAGGACAGGTTGCCGGCATTCACCATTCCGCGAGAGGTTTTGTCAATGGCGAATGTGTAATTTCGCTCGACCTGAAAATGTATGTGGGCGCTGACGACCCTCGCGACGCGGTTCTTGTTCACGGCGATCCGCCGATGGATCTTGTTGTACGCGGAGGAATATTTGGAGATACCGCCACGGTCGCAACCTTAATCAACGGGATTCCACAGGTCATGAACGCAGCCCCCGGGCTCGTAACGGTTATCGACGTTCCGCTTCCAAAAGCCTTTGGTACGAAATGGTCGCTGCAGGACGTCGAGCGACAGAATGTTCTGAGCTGAGTGGCGGCCAACGCCCACTTCGTGGCGAAATCCAGTGGCCATCCAGGCGATCGCAGGCGAGCATACGTCTTTTCTGTTCGGCTCGTTCGACCGCTGGCCACGTGTTTGCTTCCCGCAATGATCGGAGCTCTGATCGCAATGCTGGAAGGAATGCCGGCACTTTATTTCCTTTATGTCGGATTCCCTCTGGCACTTGGTGCCGCGGCCGTCTGGACAGTCGTTCAGTTAGGACGAGAAATCGTTGAAGTGCACGTTCGAACCGATGCGGTCGCCGTACGCTCAGTTCTTGAGGCAGCAAAACCTATGGAGCCCCTCGCGTGGTATAAACTGCTGGATGTGCGGCATGACGCCGAGCATATCAGGATCACCGTTGGATACGACATATATCGGATCGAGAGAAAAGAGTGGCCTGAGGTTAGCAGACTGGAAATCAGGCTAACCGAACAGCTCCGTGCGTCGCATTCGCCGTCGGACATCTGAATAGGGCGAATCGTATACTGGTTGATGTAGCACAATTGACGTCATGATTCAGATAGACCGCACTTCCGAAATCCCGATTCACAGTCAGTTGGCCAGTCGCCTGCGATACTTGATCGCAAGCGGACACTACGAAAGCGGTGACGTTCTACCGTCGACCAGAACCCTGGCGAATCAGTTGGATATTTCGTTCCATACGGTCCGGAAAGCTTATGTAACGCTGGCAGATGATAATGTTGTCGAGGCTCGCCAGGGAAGCGGATACCACGTAATCGACTACGAGCTGCCTACCAAATCGGTTCGAATGGAACAGGGGGCAGCTATCGTGCATGAAGCGCTTCAACAGTTAATCGGAATGGGGCTCGATGAGCATGAGATCGACTACCTCATTCAGGAACAGACCGATATTTTGGAATCCGAAGTCGTTCCGTACAAAATCGTTCTCATGGGACCCTACCAGGAGTGGGCGATTCAATGTGCTGCGTTTCTCTCAGCCGCTCTGAGGCGTAAAATCATACCTGCTTTAATAAGCGACCTTGTACACCACGCAGATGCAGACTTCCTTATCGTACCGTATCGGTATCTGCGCTCGGTCCTGCCTCAGTCTGCAAATTCTGACGTTATCGGGATCCAATCAGAGCTCGTAGGCGATGCCTTATCGCAAGTTGCTCGCCTTCTGGAACGAGAGACTCTCGGACTTGTGACACGGTATGCCGACGCCATCGGTCCGTTGACGTCCGTACTGCGAGAACAGACACGTTTTGGTGGTCAAATCCTGGCCGTATCCGTCGAATACGGAGACACGCATCTTGCACCGGTGTTGGCACAGAGCGAACTGGTTCTTTACACGGAATCGGCCTGGGGGACGATTAGGCATTCCCTCGCGAAAGCGCGAAGGAATGCTGTTCTGACGTTCGAAGTAACCGTTTCATCGATCGAACGACTCAGACAGCAAATCCCGTCTTAGGTCACTCCTGCGGGTGTATCTTAAAAGTTGCGCCCGAGTCTATGCCGTCTCTTCTGCTATCTGCAACGGTTCTTCCACTTCATCACCAGGGTATCTGATGCGCAGGTGATAAAATCCTAGCAGGACCGTTAGAAATGTCTCTTTGACTTTATTCAGATCAGAGAAGGTCAGTCCGCTTTCGTCAAGTTGGCCGTCCTGCATGCGATCCTGTACGATGGAGTCGATCAGCGTCTCAAGCCGTTTGTGATTCGGATTTTCAATCGTCCTTGCGGCAGCTTCCACTGAATCCGCGAGCATCAAAATACTTGTCTCTGCCGTATTGGGTTTCGGACCGGGATACCTGAACTCCGCTTCATGAACCGTCGAACCCTCAAGCGCATGTTGTTCAAGAGCTTTGTGGTAGAAAAACTCGATGCGGGTCGTACCATGATGCATCGGAATAAAATCGAGTACTCGCTGAGGAATTCCGTGATCGCGAGCAATATCCAGACCCTCCTTCACATGGTTGGATATAATCAATGCGCTCATGCGCGGCTTTAACTGATCGTGCGGGCTGTTTGTATCGCGCTGGTTCTCCACGAAATATTCAGGCTTCTTCATCTTACCGACATCGTGATAAAGCGCCCCGACCCTCGTCAACAATGCATGGGCGCCTACAGCCGTTGCAGCAGCTTCGGCTAGATTAGCGACCTGGAGAACATGATTGAACGTGCCTGGCGCTTTCATGCTCAGCTCTTTGAGAAGTGCACGATTCGTATCTGAAAGTTCCAGAAGTGTCAAATCCGTTGTGAGGCCAAATACGCGTTCAAAGACCCACAGCATCGGATACGCCAGCAAAACGAAAACCGAGTTGATACCTGTGAAGATCAGCAGCCAGGTCAGACGCTCCCCGGTCATATTCTGTAGAAGGGAACTGGCACCTAAGACGGCAACGTACCCCACGAAAACCAGACCTGAGCTGAGGAAAAACTGGCTGCGATTACGAATGTCGCGCACACTGAAAATGCCAAGGGTTCCGGCAAACATGGTGGAAAACATGAATGCCATATCAAAACTGAGCATATGGCCGCCAAGCAACGCCAGTGTAAGCATGCCAAAGAGTGCAACGCGCGAATCGAATATGACCGTCAACATGATGGAGACTGCAACCACGGGCACTACGTACATGTCGATGAGGGCCGCGCGTATGGCTACACCGTAGATGGCAAGAATTCCCGCAAAGAGCACGGCGATAACCAAAATCAGGCGATTGTCGTCGAAAATCGGGCGCCGGACCAGAAACAGATACAGGAAGAAGATCAGATATGTCGAAAGAACCAGAATCATTTGCCCAAAAAATCTTCGCCAGAACTGTCTGGCCCCTGAGCGCTGCGTCAGCTCTTGCTCAAGCGAAATCAGTTTCCTCTGAACTTCCGTAGTAATACGGTCACCTTTCCGCACGATCACCTCGTTCCGACGAACGACATTCTGAGTCGGAAGATTTGCTCTCTCGCGATTAAGCCACCGCTCCTCCGTTCCCATGCGGTCATAATTCAGCGAAGGTTGGAACATGGTTCGAAAAAAGACCATGGTGATGGCAGCCGCGTCCGGTTCGGACGGATGGCGTTCCTGGAATTCCGTCTGCGCCATCGTAAATGCATCGATGATGCCACGGACAGACGACTTCGCCACTTCCCGCTGACTGGGGCGCACCTCGTCCCGAACCGTTATTCGATCCGAATAAATACTGTCCAGTCGAACATCGAGTACATCAGTACGCAGTATTTGAAGTGCCGTGTTGTAGGCGTCCGACAGTAACTGCTCATCAAGCCGCTGCGCCGAGATGGTCCTGCTCGGAGAGGCCAGCCCCGGAATCGTACTCGTAAACGAGGTCAAGAGCATATTCCACTGGCGTTCGTTGAGAACCAGACTCGACGCGTCCCGGGCAGCCATGTATGCGGTTGAATCGGTCAGCGCCTCATCCAGACGACCCCTTGTCAGATTCTCCTGAAAGGAGGCGTACCGCGTGAAAATGATCTCCAGAGATGCGGCAAGCAAGTCCCTTCTGTCTTGCATTTTAGTAATGTGATTGGCATCGCGTCGAAATATGGCCGGCTCTGTCAGTCGGATTTGAGCCTTATCGGCTGCTATCTCTTCGGGTGATTTGTTGATCGGAAAGAGAAACGGGGCAAGGAGATTTTCTTCCCTCCAGACCTCATCAATCTGAAGAGTTAGCTCGTAAACCTGGCCATGCGGAAAAACAGCGATCGTGACCGTGAGAAGCGTCAACAGGATCCCTGCCTTAACGGCGATATTGCGTCGCCGCGCAGCCGTTCGCTCGTCATCACCTTTTTCCAGGGTCGTACCGACGGGTCTCACCTTTCGGGAACGGAGGCCAATGCGCTGTAAGAATGACATGATGGCCTACCTATGCCTTAATGCGGTCAAGGATCCGACTATGAGTGTTATCGCGGTTCCGATGCCCGTATACCAGGGCCATGCCACGGCACGAAGGCCTTCTTCAGTAATCATGGAAGCGTTAGGACCCCAGATGAAATGCCAGGCACCCTGACTGTCCACCCAGAGCCCGAAGATGATAAAAATCATCGTGATAACGGACACGACAAAGGAAAGAATGGCATCGGTCTCACGTGCGCGCTTGTGAAACATGCCCAAAAGGAAAGCACCAAGCAGCGCCCCGTACGTAAACGATGCAATGGACAGCCCCAGTTCCACCACCGGGTTTTGTATGTCTTCAAAGAGTGTGGCAAAGAACATGAATATGACACCCCAGAAAAGTGTCAGCCACCTGGACGTACGGAGCTCAGAACCAGGAGCAATTTTCCACCGTTTCGAATGAGACAGGAAGTCCATCATCGTCGATGAAGCCAACGCATTCAGTGAAGATGACAACGTGCTCATGGCGGCCGCGAGTATCCCGGCAAGAACAAGTCCTGAAATACCGGCGGGAAGGCCTTCGATGATAAACCTCGGAAATACTTCGTCAGCTCTCGACAGGCCCAAATCGGCAACGGTGGCGGCTCCGTAATGGACCCAGAGCAGCGCTCCGACGAGCAGAAATACCGCGAACTGAACGATGATGATGAACGCACTGCCAACGAGTGCTTTCTGGCTGTCCCGTAGATTTCGACACGCAAGCAGTCGCTGAACGATGAGATGATCGGTCCCGTGTGAAGCCATCGAAAAGACTCCCCCGCCCAGAACCGCCGTCCAGAATACGTAAGGTTGTGTAAGGACGGTCTTCAATGTACCGTCACCGAAATCGAAAATCTGCAGTTTCCCTGCCGAAGAAAGGGTACTCCATGCGCCCGGTCCCACCATGGACAAGAGCACGATAATGGATCCGAATGCGGCTACGAGGTACAACATCATCTGCGCCACGTCCATCCATACAACGGCTCGAAGACCTCCGAAATATGTATAGATCACCGTTAGTAAACCGATGAACACGATGATAAGTGGATATCCTACCGTGAGTCCAGCCGCGTCGGCGATGACTTTTAGCGGGATAGCGGTAGCAAAGAGCCGAACGCCGTCCGCCAAAAGCCGTGTTCCCATGAATGTAGCCGACGATAAGGCCTGCATGCGTGTGCCGAAACGCTGACCGAGAAAAGCGTACGCCGTAACAAGCTCACCGCTTATGTAACGAGGAAGAAAGAGAAGAGAAACGACAATACGTCCGGCCAGATACCCCAACGTGAGCTGGAGAAAGGTCAGCGTTCCACCGTACGCGACTGCCGGTATGCCGATGATGGTCAGTGTACTGGTTTCAGTGGCTACGATTGAGAAACAAACGGCCCACCACGGCAGGTCTCTTCCTCCAAGAAAGTAATCTGTCGTATCCTTCTGTTCGCCCGAAAGGTGAAGCCCGAACCAGATTACGACGACGATATATCCGACAAGTACGGTGTAATCCAGGGGCGAGAGCATAGGCGATTCTTCAGCGATCCTTGAGCTATTCCGACAACAGTTTAAGGAATTCGCTCTCATTCAAAATGGAAACACCCAGCTCGCGGGCCTGCATCGCCTTGGATCCAGGATTTTCACCGACGACTACATAATCGGTCTTGCCGGAAACGCTCTTCGACACCGTTCCTCCACGCTGTTTGATCAAGTCCTGGGCTTCTTTCCGTCCCATGCTTTCGAGCGTTCCGGTAACGACAAATTTCTGACCCGAAACGTTCATGGATGAATCCATGGAGGGCGTTTCGGAAGGCAACCGGACAATATTCACACCATGCTCGGCGAAAGCCTCTATCAGCGCTTTGTTGTCTTCCAGAGAGAACCAGTCTGCAATACTCGAGGCGATTATCTCTCCGATACCGTCCACTCCTATGAGGTGGTCGGGTTTGATATCGTACAGGTCTCTTGCCGAGTCGAAATTGGCAGCCAGAATTTCTGCCGTTGTCTGACCGACGTGACGAATGCCAACGGCGTATAACAAACGGCCGAGCGTCTGCTTCTTTGAGGCCTCGATTCCATCGAGCAAATTCGCCGCCTTTTTCTCCGCGAACCCTTCGAGTGAACCGAGCTGATCCGGGCTCAGCCGATAGATATCGTCTAGCGTGTGTACGATTCCTGCAGCCGCCAGCTGGACGGCGAGCTTTGAGCCCATTCCTTCAATATCCATCGCTCCCCGGGAGGCAAAATGCTCCAACAGTCGAATGAATTGGGCAGGGCAATCCGACGCCACGCAGTAATAATCCGCCTCGCCCTGCAGGCGTTCCAGAGCATTATCGCACGCTGGACAACATTCAGGAATAACCCAGACGGTTTCCGCACCCGAACGTGCGGCAGGAACTGGACCCATCACCTGGGGAATAACATCGCCGGCCCGCTTGACGATGACCGTGTCCCCAATTCTGATATCCCGATCCCGGATATAATCCGCGTTGTGAAGCGTAGCCTGGGATACAGTGACTCCACCGATCTCCACGGGCTCCAGTACGGCTTCAGGGGTAATCATTCCCGTACGCCCGACATTGATGACGATATCTCTTAAGGTGGTCGTTTCTTCTCGCGCAGGAAATTTGAATGCGATCGCCCATCGCGGCGCATTGGCAGTAGAGCCCAGAAGCGACTGAGCGGCGAGCGAATCGATTTTAACTACAACACCGTCGATTTCGTAACCGAGAGACTCTCTCTGGTCCGTCCAGGCTCGACAGAATTCGATTACACCGTCGATGTCGTCATGACGCGAAGCGTGATCATTAACAGGAAATCCAAATCGATTCAACCACAAGAGTAAATTGCTCTGCGATCGAGGCGTGCTGCCTTCTACGGGGCCTACACTGTAAGCAAAAAAACTGAGTGGTCGCTGTGCCGTTATTCTCGAGTCGAGTTGGCGCAGACTTCCCGCCGCCGTATTTCGTGGATTGGCGTAGGTTTTTTCACCGGCTGCAGCGAGGCTTGCATTGAGTCGTTCAAAATCGCTTCGTCGGAAATAGACTTCGCCGCGCACTTCGATTCGGGCCGGTGACTCCAGCTCTTCTTCCGGCCATACAGGAATTCCAAGCGGAATCGCCGATATCGTTCGAATATTGTCCGTAATGTCTTCTCCAACACGTCCATCTCCACGTGTCGCGCCCCGAACCAGAGAGCCGTTTTCGTACGTCAATGCTACAGCCAATCCATCTATTTTGAGCTCAGCCATCAAAGGAAGGGGCTCTCCATTCTCCAGGCCCAATAGTTTCCGGCACCGATCGTACCAGACCTGAAGGGATTCAACATCGAATGCGTTGGAAAGAGAAAGCAGTCGTTCCGGATGCCGTACTTTTTCAAAAGCCGATACAGGTTCCGCTCCCACCCGATGCGTCGGCGAATCCCGCCGGCGGATGCCTGGATGCCGTTTTTCGAGTTCCTGCAGAAAATGAAACAGCTTGTCATAGGCTGAATCCGAGATAATCGGATCGTCTTTCGCGTAGTAGCGATCGGCGTGAAATGCAACAACCGCCACCAGTTCGTCGACGAAATGTGGCAGTTCTGCTTCGGAAACCTCTGATGGAGCGATCTTACTGACGTGGTCGCTCAGCTCTTTCGTTCGGCTGATCCAATCCATTATCCGGGAGATGTCATTGACGTTCTGCCAGACGCACGGCCAGCGAATCCAACCACGCCTGCGCTCGGTCTCTTGTCAATACCATTCGGCCATTTTCGTCGATCAATGAATCCGACAAGAGATATCCGTCCATTAGTATATCCGCGACATCCAGTTCCCGTTCAAACGAGATCGAGCCGTTGACGAAAAACGTGAGGGTATCCCTCTCTTCGATCCAGTAAGGACGTCGCATATCTTCATCGACCTTGACGCGGATCGGATCCAGAGGTTCGGTAACGGCAACGATATCGAATCGAATGGAATCACCCAGTACGATCCATTCCGGTTCCGCTCGAACGGGTACCGAAACGCTATCCCGAGCGACGTCGTTTTCCTGTGTGCTTTCGTCTGTATCACCTCCCATCAGAAAACTGATTGACCAGACTGCAATGACGGCAGCAACCACAACAATCGCAATCCACGCCGTGGACGACAAACCCCGAAGAAGCGACTTCTCGGCCCCTGATTCGTCTGCCGTTGACAATGCTTCATGCATGCCTGAATACACGTCCGAGTCGGAAGAATCAGGATCTGCAGGCGCATCATCCTCATAGAGAGAAAAACTAGGACCATCAGACCCGTCTTCCTGTCGCAAATACTTGCGCCACAAAGCACCATCATACGTACCCTCAAGTGCATCCTCAAGAGCTTTCAGGACGTCATTCTCGTCGATCTGCAGTACCCGCGCATAGCTGGCCACGACCGATCTAAGATAGACTCGATTAAAGGCTGGGTGATCGACCAGCGCCGTCTCGCTGAAGCGCTCAAAAATATCAGCCGACAATCGTGTCGCTTCGAGAATCGTTTCCGTCTCAATCTTTCGAGCCTCCTGTAAATCTCGGAGATCGGTCGCCAGTCGCCGGCCGGCATCCCGCATTTGCTCCGTATCAGCCATGCTTTGCTATTAATTGACTCCGAAAGGATGTGTGAGAATAGTTATGAAAGGTACGCAGACCATCCGGCTCGATCAAAGAGCCTGATTATTAAGGACGTAACCGATTATTAACAACGTAATACGTATATATACGCGTCACTCGGAATCCTTGTCGAATAATTGAATATGCATAAGACTTTTCTAGTACTCACATTATTTTTCCTGACAGTTGAGGCCGGTTCAGCGCAGCATTCGCAGCAGAACGGGCCGAATATTCTGGTGGTTACGGCTCACCCAGATGACGAAGCCATGTTCGCGGCGACGATGTATCGCATTACGAACGCCCTGGGGGGTTCCGTAGACCTGGTACTCGTCACCGATGGCGCCGGCGGGTATCGCTTCTCTACCCTTGCGGAAAAGATTTATGGCATCGATCTCACAAATCCTGACATTGCAAAAACGCACCTGCCTGCCATTCGAAAACAGGAATTGATGGCAGGAGGAGCGATCGTCGGTATTCGCAACTACTTCTTTCTGGATCAACCGGACCAGGGTAAGACGAATAATCAGGATTCGATTATTGCGCACGTCTGGGACGCAGATTTTGTATCCGAGCGCCTTGATCACATTCTATCTGAAGAATCCTATGACTTTGTTTTCACGCATCTTCCCATCAGACCTTTTCACGCCCATCACAAAGCGGCCACGATTCTTGCCCTGGAAGCAATCGCTAGAATACCGGAGTCCAATCGGCCCGTTATTCTGGGCAGCTTCGTGAGCGGTGCCATGGATACCGTGGTAAACGAATTCGTCGAGTTGGAAGGACATCCCGAGACACGAATTGTGAAAGATGAGGGACCCTACGTATTCGATCGCAGCACGAAGATGGGACTGGATGATCGACTCGATTATAACATTATCGTAAACTGGCTCATCGCCGAACATAAAACACAGGGCACGATGCAGTTATTTCTTGGAAACGAAGGCGTTGAGCAATTCTGGGTATTCGCCGTCAACACTTCGAATGCGACCAGCAAAACAGCCCATCTAATGCATCGCGTTCGCTCGGCTCCTCATCCGGATTAAAGTTGGTATCCTATTTCGATGCCGCCGATATCGAATCGTCCGTACCGCGTAAGACATAGCAGGTACAAAAAACTGACTTTCCGTTCTCATTATTTGTCTTTTTAATTTGCTCTGACGCACGTAATTCCCTACCCGGATCCCAAGACATGCCTGAATGCTATAATCGCACATTGTGTGGCGCCTTGCTCACGTACATCCTTTCGGTATCAGCATGCCAGAGTGATACTATTGACGATTCGAATCCAGTTGGACCTGACGACCGCGTTATGTTCGCTCAAAACATCTTGCCGCTGCTTACAAGTTCCTGTGCCGGGGATGCATGCCACATAGGTCAGACAACGAGTGGCGTCAATCTGTCGGACCATACACGAATACTCGCCAGTACAGGCCTGCAATACGGTCGACGGATTATAACACGGTCGGATGCGCAGAACAGTCCGATAATCAACAAACTTCGACCACAACCAGAGTTCGGATCTCGCATGCCACTGGGCGGACGCGCGCTCACAAGTTCCAATATCGCCCTCATCGAAGCCTGGATTAATGACGGGGCATTGAAAAACTAGAGCGCCATGGCATCGCTCCATTTTATTCGCCCAAGGAAGCCTGCAAAGAAACCGTACATATATCGTTTATCTCGCACTTCTCTGGGGATCCGCCGGCCCCGGCAGCGCCCAGTCGTTCATGACGGAATCCGGACGGGCGGACGTCACGTCGAGGGTCCCTCTTCACACATTTACGGGTCGGTCAGATCATCTTGTTGGAATGATCATTCTTGCTGACTCCACCATCGACTTCTTTCTGGATCTTACGACGCTCAAAACGGGAATTGGGAAAAGGGATAAGGATCTACGCATCACGCTGAACACGGACGAATTCCCATTTGCCGAGTTTTACGGCAAACTGGTCTCCCCTTTTCGAATCGATCAGGCTGGACCTCAACGTGCTTCAGTTGAAGGAGAGTTTTCCATTCATGGCGTCACGAGGCCGTTACGTGTCGAAGGATCACTCGAACTGCTTGACGGCGCGATGCACCTTCTTGCCGAATGGGAGCTGAATGTAAAAGACTTCGATATCGTGCCCCCCCGCCTTCTCATCATCAAGGTCCACGAAGTGCAGGTGATCCGAATCGAGGCTACGTTGGAACGAACCAACGAGTGAGGTCGAATTTTCGAACCAGACGGAGTATAAAAATGAATCCATCAAGAAGTGCATTCACAACCCTGGCTCTAAGCTTCCTGATACAATCGATCGTATACGGACAGATTCCAAGAACGCGAGCCGATACGGGAGGAGCTGTGGAGGAAGTATTCTGGACGCCCAATATCATCACAATGAGCTCCGTATCCAACCTCCCCGCCGGCAATCTGAACGTTACGATCATGCACGCGTTCGGTATTGCCACGAACGGCATTTCTGATCTTTATGGCCTGGATGCACCCGCGAACATCCGCTTTGGGGTAGATTATGGTATTTCCGATGGTCTTTCGATCGGCGTAGGCAGATCGAGATTTGACAAACTGTACGACTTTCGAATAAAGGCCAATTTGTTACGTCAAACAAAGGACGATCGTATTCCCGTTGAGATAGCCGTAAAGGGTGACGTCGCTATTACGACGCTGAAAAACGGGTTCGACCTGAAAGACAGACTGAGTTTCTTTTCCTCTTTAATGTTCGCCCGCAAGATTACGGACAGAGTAAGCCTTCAGATCTCACCGTCGTATGCTCACTTTAATACGGTCTTTAGTGAGCGCGAAGAGAATGAACGAATACTGCGCGAAATAAATGGGCAATTTGCTTTAGGAATTGGAGGCAGAGTCACGCTGGGCACCAGATTCGAAATGCTTTTCGAATATATCCCTGTGTTCGGGAATCGCTCTCACGGAACCACGAACGCCTTCGCGCTTGCGCTGGATATTGAAACCGGAGGTCACGTCTTTCAACTCTTCTTCAAAACGTCCCAGTGGCTCACCGAACAGCACGTCATTGCACGAAACACCGAAAAATTCTTCGACGGAGAATATCGATTCGGATTCAACGTCAATCGTTTTTTTGGACCGACAACTAACTAGGCCTTGAGCCCGGTATTCCGGCCGTAAGTGCCGCCCCCGGTCAGGCGATCAGTGGTAATCGCGATGGCGTCGATTTTTTCTTCGCAACTGTTGAAACTCCGGCTGGAATTCGGCATTATCATGACGACCCTCAGGGTGACTGCTTGATACGTTACTTTTACGCTTATAAAGTCTCAATAAACAGTAGTTTAACCCAGAGGATTATTATCGCTGATCGATGAGATTCCCGGATGACCGTCAGCGGATTTGCACAACCGGGAACCGGAACGTTCGGCGATGATGCGTTACTGCCGTCTTCCTCATAGATCTTAAGAGTCAGCGGACTGCTGAACCTGAAGCAGAATTAAGATTGATTTCATGTTAATTACAGGATTTCAGCCTGATCATACAGCGATTCGTGGAGATCAAACGTAGCTGAAGACCGAGGGAACTATGACTCGAAACCGTATCATCGTTTTGACATTCGTTCTAGTAGGGGGATTTGCGTTTATTTCTCTTGGAAAGTGGGAACCCAGAAAGTTGGACGTTCTTGTCGGGTACTGGCAGGACGGTCGACTTCAAGAAGCTCCGGATTTTACACTTCCGGCACTCAGGGGAGATTCGCTGACGCTTTCAGACTACCGCGGAAAAATCGTGGTTCTGAATATCTGGGCCACGTGGTGTGCGCCGTGCAGGGAAGAAATGCCGGCCTTTGTCAGTATGCAGGAGCAATTCCGCTCACAGGGTGTTCAGTTTATTGGGGTTTCAATCGATACGGGCGGATTTGAGGTTGTAGGTCCGTTTGGCGCCGAGTTCAACGTAAATTATCCTCTCGTGATTGACGATGGAACCGTGGATAATTCTTACGAGGGCAATACGGGGGTACCTACAACGTATCTGATCAATAGGAAGGGACAGATCTGGATGTACATGCCGGGCGCCCTCTCTCGGGCTGCTCTTATCCCGGCCCTGCGGCAAATGCTAGCTGCGGAGCCCGCGTAGTCAGGAAAAGCAACGTCTCCTCGAAACATATCGCTGCTGTGTCGAGGGATGTTCAGTGAACCGGAGCCGTGTGGGCATTTCTGTCGGATGAGCAGCATAGAATTAGCAGGAATACCAGGGTCCGGAAGCGATTGCGTAGCGGCCAGGACACCCGCGACTTCGCCATCCGCTTCAACCACCTGGATTGTCTTTCCCTCAGACTGAAGTTCTTCACAAATATCGGAAGTCTTACACGGATGGGAACGCATTAACATGCTGTGCTTGGCAAGCTGGATGTGTATTCTGAGTTCGAAAGGGCGACTGCACGCAGCGAACCTGAAGAGCCGCTCTCTAG
>CAZGOS010000011.1:0-30812 GCA_964527795.1 uncultured Rhodothermales bacterium
GATGCCTGAAAACCGACGACCGGATTGAAGACGACTATACGGTCCGGTATCACGACAAAGCGCTTCTGCGCACGGAATACCGAACGCCGACCCTTGAACCGAAAAATCTGTCCGGATTATGGCGTTGGACCGACTGGTTACCCGTTTCGCAGCCCGGCACTCAGGTCGCCGGATCCATCTGCTACAGAAGTGAAGGGCTGGCTGAAGCTCTGGGATTATCCGATCTCTGGATCTCGTTCCACGGCTACTGGCCTGAGAAGGGTGCGAACTGTCCGACGACAACCTTCAAGGACATGGAGGCGGTCACTACCCTCCAGCGGCTCTACGACTATGATGTACCCGGCTTGATCTGCGCATCGGCCGGAAATACGGCCCGTGCGTTCGCCTATTTCGGTGGGCTTGAGAACTACCCGATTCTGCTCGTGATGGCGGAAAAGCACGTGAAGAGAATCTGGGTGCCGGCGAATCATCCGACGGATTCCGTTCAGATCATCGGAATCGCTGGAGGTGACTACAACGATGCCGTTGACGTTACTTCCAGCGTGCTGGAACTGAACGGGTGGCGAAGGGAAGGAGGTGTGTACAACGTCGCCCGCCGGGACGGAATCGGATCCCTGATTCTTACTGCGATCGAGACAATGAACGAGATGCCCAGGCACTATTTCCAGGGTGTGGGCGGAGGCCCTGGACCGATAGGAGTACATGAGATGGCGCTGCGCGCGATCGAAGCCGGCATGACACCGGGACCCGTACCCAGGCAGCACCTGTCCCAGAACAAGGCGTTCTGTCCAATTCATGAAGCCTGGCAACGGCGATTACCGGAGATCGCAGCCACGCCCTATGCGGTCCACCCTGAGGTTTATTCCGATTATCTGGTCAACCGCTCTCCGGCATACGCCGTGAGCGGGGGTCTGTTTGACGTCCTTCTTGAGTCGAATGGAGAGACGTACGCTGTGAGCATGGACGCGGCGGAAGAAGCAAACGAGCTCTTTACGCAGACCGAAGGCACTGGCACCCTTTCACCAGGAGCCGTCGCTCTTGCGTCACTTCGACAGGCCATTGAATCGGATACCATCGATCGTGATGAAACCGTCCTGCTGAATATCTCCGGTGGCGGGCAGCAGAAGTTTTTCGAGGAAAATGATACTAAAACGATTGATCCCGTAGCGGTGGTCTTAAAAGAGGAAGCCGTAAAACTCGGCCGGGAAATCATTCTTTCGGCCTAGGATTGTCGGTGAAAACAGATTTTTCTTCGTTTATATGGACATTGGCAACTTGTAACTGTGTGTTACTCATACCCGCATACGATTCTCGATAGACACGACCATCAGTTGTTTTACAATAACATTAGACGCACAAAATCGCAGATGTGTATGACACGTGGCTTCTTGATAGTATCAATAGAAAATAGTCGGTTGGAATGAAGAGAGCGTTTCATAACCTGTCGATGCTATTCGTCGCATTGGCGCTGGCCCTGCTCTTTTCTGAGGGTTTCATTCGGATAACGGTTCCTCAAAGTCTTAGCGGATCCTGGCGCATTGCGACGGCGACGGGATTACTGGTTAACAAATCGAACGGGTCCGCGCGACATCAACAGGATGACAGAGTTGTAGTCTATCGGTTCTTTGAGCCTCATCTCAGAGATACCTCGCCAAAACGTGGTGTGCGCAAAATTCTGACTCTTGGAGATTCTTTTACGTTTGGCTGGCTTCTCGAACATGAAGACACCTATGTCTCACAACTGCAGAAGTCTATAGACAAAGAGTTCGGGCCGGATGAGTTTCAGTTGCTGAACGCCGCCGCTGGAGGTTGGGGAACCTCTGACTATACGGCCTTTGTTGAAGAAAGGGGTAGTCTGACTGATCCGGAGATTGTACTTGTATTTTTAAATGGAGCTGACATCGGGCGAAGCATTAGAAACGGTCTCTTCACTCTGGCGGATTCAACAAGCCTGACACTTCAACGCCACTATCAGCCCGTCTCAAGTCTGAAAAAGTATGTCAATTCATTTCCTGGCTATCAGTGGCTGCTCGAGCATTCCCACCTAGTCCAGTTCCTGAGAACGTCGGCCGTAATTCTACTTAGTAATCAACAGGCTGAGAATAAATCAGCTCCGATTGAGCGCGGGGAGGTATCCGACCCTGAATCAATGGACCATGAAATCAAGCGTGAAACGGCGATTCGACTCGGATCCGCGCTGTTTCACCGACTTAAATCATGGTGCGACGAAAAAAAGATGACATTGGTCGTCGTTGGAATATCAAGACGTGATCCACTAGAAAGGGTTCGAACTTCCGCACCCACACAGGCATTTCTATATAAAAGTGACGAATTTTTTCGAGAGCTGGGAGTGCCTTATTTCGATGCGACTCCACAGATTCGGGACATTATCGGAGAAAATCCAGAACGTTATGTGATTAACGGAGACCCCCATCCAAACGAAAATGGAGCCAGTGCTGTTGCACGGGTCTCGTGGCCGTTCCTCTCGCAGGTGCTACATGACCATCTGTTGGTATCCAGTCAAGAGTCCCAGGTAGTTGATCAACGTAGTCTCTAATAAGACCGCTGTTCTGGACGCACGCGTTGGAATAGAATGAAACAATACATACTCGGCATATCAGCTTTCTATCACGATTCCGCAGCTTGCTTAATTCGAGGCGAAGAAATCATAGCAGCTGCACAAGAAGAGCGGTTCACACGGAAAAAACATGATCACCGCTTTCCTGAACATGCTGTTAGCTATTGTCTCAGCGAAGCCGGGATAACAATCGACGATGTGGATCATGTTGCATTCTATGATAAACCATGGCTCAAATTTGAACGGCTCCTCGAAACCTATCTCAGCTTTGCTCCCTTTGGAATTCGTTCTTTTCTAATGGCCATGCCGTTATGGCTAAAAGAGAAGCTTTGGATGGACCAGACGATTAAGGACAAAATCGGCTACGAAAAAGATCTGTTTTTCCCAGAGCATCACCAATCTCACGCGGCGTCTGCCTTTTTGCCATCCCCATTCGAGCACGCGGCCATTCTTACAATAGATGGAGTTGGCGAATGGGCTACGGCCTCATGTGGAGTCGGAAAAGGAAACAAAGTTGATTTGCTGTCCGAATTGCGTTTTCCACACAGTTTAGGCCTTCTATATTCCGCTTTCACCTATTACACGGGATTCAAAGTCAATTCGGGAGAATACAAAGTGATGGGTCTCGCCCCGTACGGTGAGCCAAAATACAGCCAACTAATCCTGGATGAGTTAATGGACTTGCGTGACGACGGCTCATTCCGTCTCAATATGAAGTTCTTTAATTACTGCCACGGCTTAACGATGACGTCTGAGGCATTTCATGGGCTCTTCGGTGGTCCACCTCGAAAGCCGGAATCGCAGATTACGCAACGCGAGATGGACCTCGCCCGTTCGGTGCAAGATGTTACGGAGGAGATCATGCTACGCATGGCCCGGTATGTTCGGCGCGAAACAGGTGAAAAAAACCTCTGTCTGGCTGGAGGATGTGCGCTCAACTGCGTAGCCAATGGAATAATCCTGCGCGAAAGCATTTTTGATGATATCTGGATTCAGCCTGCCGCTGGTGATGCCGGTGGCGCCCTGGGGGCAGCATTGTTCACCTGGTTTCATACCCTTGATAATCCACGCTCCGTTAAAGAAGGGGAAGACTCACAAAAGGGTTCACATCTAGGGCCATCCTACACAAACCATGCAATCGAACGATGGCTTCAGAAAAGAAACATTCCATATCACATTGGAAATCCCACGGAAACCACAATCGATGAGACGGCCGATCTGTTGGCGGAAGGGAAAGTAGTCGGTTGGTTTTCAGGACGAATGGAGTTTGGTCCGCGGGCTCTGGGCTGTCGCAGTATTCTTGGAGATCCTCGCTCCAAAAATATGCAGTCGTTGATGAACCTGAAAATCAAGTATCGAGAGTCATTTCGGCCTTTTGCGCCATCATGCTTGAGAGAGGAGGTTTCAGAATATTTTGAGCTCGATCGAGAATCGCCATATATGCTGCTTGTGGCCCCTGTAAAAAAGGAACGTCGCATTCGTATGGCGAAGGAAGAGAACCATCTATTCGGAATCGAGAAATTGAATATCGCGCGGAGTGACCTGCCTGCCATAACACACATTGACTATTCAGCACGCGTACAGACTGTTGATAGAGTTACGAATCCACGCTACTATAAATTGATTGAAGCCTTTAAGAACAAAACGGGTTGCGCGGTGCTCGTGAATACCAGTTTTAACGTTCGTGGTGAACCGATCGTATGTACGATACAGGACGCATACGTGTGTTTTATGCGAACAGAAATGGACGTACTTGTAATGGAGGACGTAATTCTATACAAACATGAGCAACCACCTCTGGTTGAAGACGAAGACTGGAGAAACGTGTACGAACTCGACTGAAGCCTCGTGAGCATTTGAAATGAATAAAGAAAATAAAACCAGAAAAGAGCTGCGAAAGTTCGGTCTTGTAATGACTGCCCCGTTGTTGCTCATTGGCGCCTATTTGTGGTGGAAAAACCGTGTCGGCTTTCCTTACGTACTTGGCGCGTCCGCATTTTTCTTTTTCTCAGGACTGGTATTCCCTCAACTGCTTCGTCCCATTGAGAAGATGTGGTTGAAATTCGCAGAGATATTGGGAGCAATTATGACCCGCGTCATATTAACAGTGTTCTTTTTTCTCGTGGTCACACCCTTCGGGCTTGCGCTCCGGCTTCTTGGCAAGGATCTGCTGAGCCTTCGATATGATGAAAAACTAGAGAGCTACTGGGTGCCTGTTGAGGAAGATGGTCCAACTACGCGCCCGCTAAAACCTTACTGATTTATTCTAACTGAAAATCGAGTAGTCAATGATTTCGAAGTTTGGGATGATTTGGGATTTTCTGAAAGTGAGACAAAAGTGGTGGCTTGCGCCTATAGTCGTAATGCTGTTGTTACTCGGCCTGTTGATCGTACTTACACAGGGATCTGCAGTAGCCCCATTTATTTATACGCTTTTTTAGAATCTATTTAAACGTCACCCTGGAGTACTACGTTTGCGATATTTGAATCCGTAATGCCGTCGAAGATTTGGATCAAAATGGAACGATCAGTTTACATCACCGTCCATATTTTTTAGTCAGTCCGCAAAGTCTACGCGCGCACGTGGCGACAATTTGTCGCTTTTGCACCCGCCACTCCCAATTTCCCTCGGATGTACCGGGCGTATTCATGCGCGCCCTGGAATCGAGGCAGAGAATATCCTGCAGCGGAAAGATGACCGTGTTCGCATCTGATGCCATCAACGCTTCGATTCCCGTCCATACGACTTCTGATTCCGGCTTCCCCTCCAGCTTCAGATAGTCGCGGGTGAACGAACGAATTCGTTCCATTTCCTCTTCATCGTCGCTTTCGCCGGGGTGTTGCCACCAGCCGAGCAAAGTGTCGTTGTCATGGGTGCCTGTGTATGCGACCAGGTCTTCTTTCAGGTTGTGCGGCAGATAGTCTCCGTCCATTTCACCGTCCAATGCAAACTGAAGAATGGCCATACCCGGGAAACCAAATTCAGCCATTAGATCCGTTACCTCGTCTGTAATGACGCCGAGGTTTTCGGCGATAATCGGCATCCTGCCGAAATACGCCTCCAGGGCCCGAAAGAAATCGGCACCGGGGCCCTTGACCCAGCGACCATTTACAGCTGTCTCTTCGCTCGCAGGCACTTCCCAGTAAGCCTCAAATCCCCTGAAATGATCCAGGCGGACCAGGTCCACGAGGTTCAGAATGCGACTGAGACGACGTATCCACCACCAATACCCGGTCTCCTTAACCGCTTCCCAGTCATATATCGGATTCCCCCAATATTGCCCCGTCTCGCTGAAGTAATCGGGTGGTACACCGGCGACGACCGTCGGATAGCCTGAAGCGTCGAGTTCGAAGATATCCCTGTGAGACCAGACGTCGGCTGAATTCTGCGCCACATATATGGGAAGATCTCCGACGATGCCGACGCCGCTGCCATTCGCGTGCGATCGAAGCGCTTCCCATTGCCGCTGGAAAACATACTGCCCGAAACAGATACGATCGTACGTTGACCCATACCGCTCACGCACCTCGCCGAGTGCGTGTTTCTCCCTGCCGACCAGCTCCGGCGACCATTGCATCCAGACGGACCCCGGATGAACCGACTGCAGCGTCTCGAACAGCGCATAGTCCTCCAGCCAGTGGCTTTCGCACTCGCACCACGTTTCGAACCCGCTCCGCTCCTGCGAATCCGCATTACGGGAAAACGAAACGAATGCCTGCTGAAGCATGTCCTTCTTAAACGACACAACCCGCGCGTAGTCGACCCGGTCAATTTCGAACGGCCGCTCCGGCTTGAGATCCTCCGATGTGAGCAGACCCATCTCTCGAAGCGTTTCCGGGCAGATCAGAAGCGTATTTCCTGCAAAGGTTGAAGGGCTCATGTAAGGAGAAAACCCCGGCCCGATTGGAACCGTTGGAAGGATTTGCCAGACGGATTGCCCCGCTTCAGCAAGAAAATCGACGAAATCAAACGCATTCCGCCCTAAATCGCCGATGCCGTAAGCGGACGGAAGAGACGTGATGTGCAGCAATATTCCACTGCTTCTTTCCGTTTTCATAGGATTATCGCCCATCGATTGCTCGCGACGGTAGCAAGCCGATTGATTCGTAACAATGCCTTCATTATTGGCGTATTATTTATTTTATGCAACTTTACACAATGCATGTTAAACGCTCTCGTCAACCATGCACGAACTGCTGAATATCCTTGATCCCGCAGACTTTCGATTTCTGGCCGGGATTATCCAGAGTGATCTAAACCTGACGGACGATACGAAAATCGACCGATTGGTGACTGCATATGACGAAGATCCTTCTGAAGAAAACCGGGAAACTTTAATTGAACGGCTTGAAGGCGAAATCGGGTATCTCGGAAGTTCGGAAATCATGTACGGACTGCGTTATCTGACCGGCAGCGACCCCGGAGTTCCTTTTCAGGCCATTGTCAATGATGTCGCTGATGCGTTGAAAGTAGATCCGCCCGGTCTTGGCACGGACCGCGAGCAGGTGGAAGAAATTGCAGCAGCCTATGCGACGAAACAGTTTGCCAACCTTTCTCCTGAAGAACAGCAGCAGATGCTCGAGGATCTGGGCGTCGAAAGAGAGAAAGCCGAGGCATTTCTGAAACGATCAGCGGGTGTTTTTGCATTGCCGATGCTTATTGAAGCCTTCAATTATGTGATCGTACAGGGCCTCATCAAAACGATCATATTTGGAACGATCGCGAAGATCATCGGCCAGCAGTTGGCCAATCGTCTCTTCGCGTTTCTGGTAGGTCGGTTGCCGTGGTGGTTCAGTTGGATCGGCCCGGCTGCGTGGACCCTGTCGATCGGCTGGACAACCATTGATCTCCAGGGCCCCGCCAAGCGCAAGACGATACCTGTCGTTCTCTACCTTGGACTCTGCTCCATGCGCGAGCGCACGGATGAAATTCCTGGATGAAGTTCCCGGAAAAAATTCTCGGAAGCAGTAGAGGCTGAGTGATCTTCAGCTTGCCGTCACGAGTGCTGCATCTTGAATACGACAGCAGCCAACGCTCCTCCCCCGAACGGTCCGACCAGGTAAAGCCAGATATCTGCGAACGATCCGTTCCCAACGAGGGAATCAACTACGATTGCGCCCACACCAACGGCCGGGTTGAACGCTGCTCCCGAGATTCCACCCACCGCATAGGCGCCGGCCATCACCGTAAATCCGATGGCCAACCCGAAATAGGAATTGCCCGCTGTTTCGTCGGCCGTCGCCGTATTCAGAACGACGAGCACGAGTGCGAAGGTGAACAGAACCTCCGCAACGAGCGCAGGAAGTGTTCCACCGGTCGGTGCGGGTGCAAATGTGCCTGCGACCAACCAGAAACCGACCAGTGCGGCCAAGAGCCCGCCCACGACCTGATAGATCATATACTTCACGGCATCGCCTCCCTCAATCTTGCCGCGCATCAGAACTCCCAGCGTAACGGCGGGATTGTAGTGACCGCCTGAAATGTGGCCACCCATATAGACCATCACCATTAGAATCGTACCGATAGCAAGCGGTCCCAGCGGCGTATCTGCAGCAATGACCAAAGCGATTGTCAGGACCAGAAAAAACGTACCGATGAACTCCGTGATGTACTTACTCATCTGCGTGCCTCCGAAGAATTTGGGGAAATGCGACGAAGAAAGTATACGTAGTCGTACCAGCGGGGGCAAGAATGAACCATCAAACAGCCCTGAAACAGCTCCCGAACTCTACTTCGGCGGTCGGAAATGCTATTTGGTGGTGGCGCGGCTCTGCACGAGCATATCCGAATATGAACTCGTCAGCAGGTCCGCGTCGTCAATATCAAAGAGATCGAGAAAATGGTCACACTGCACTCGAAGGTCCTCTTCACCGCGAACGCCGTTCTCGTCAATCGCTTCGATTTCGACAAACGATCCCAGACCCGTCACCCGATCAATGTGAAATTTTACGTTGTCGATGAAGTAGATTTCCCGAGCCTTGTCAACTACTACGAGTGTCTCAAGAAAGGTCTCAAGCACATTTTTCAAGCCTGTGTCTGTCCCGGTCCGGTACAAACGAACGTCGGAACGCTTCGGCCCCGCGTGGTTCGGACGATTGTAGTAGATCAGAGAATTTTCAATCTCGCCCTCCCGAAGCTTGAGTCGTCCCTCTTCAACCACGAAATATGTATCCACCTGATGATCCTCTCCCACGAACCGGGCGTTCTCGGATTGTAGAATCGATCGAATCCGATCGGGTTCGTCGCACCTGGCTTTGATTTCGATAACAACGATGCCCAT
Organism: uncultured Rhodothermales bacterium; assembly: GCA_964527795.1. GTDB lineage: Bacteria > Bacteroidota > Rhodothermia > Rhodothermales > UBA10348 > SMXL01. The sequence continues at coordinate 8,860 of CAZGOS010000011.1, forward strand.
AGGGACTTCTTCTGCGAATGGATCGAAAGCCCGCTCGGAAGAGGAAGGTTCAAAGAGCGGCGCATCGCTAGAGCCTGCTCATCTCCTCACGAATGACGGCCTGGACGTACTCGGGGATATGCCAATACGGAAGCTTCCGGCCGTTCACGTAAATGGACGGTGTGCTTGACGCACCAATCGCAGTGGCTACGGCGATGTCGCGCTTGATACGAGCGGTTACGTCATCGCGCGCCATACAGGTCGTAAATTCGTTGATATCCCAGCCGCGATCCTCAGCCAATCGCGTAAAGAGCGGCAGGCCCAGCGAAACCAGATTCCTGAAAACATCGTCGTGATAATCCCAGAAATCTCCAAATTCCTGGGCGCATACGCCGGCTCTGGCGGCGTCTCCCGCGTTCGTATGAAGCTGACTCGTCATCATTTCATTGATCGCACTGTCCCACGGGAGATTCATGAATACATATTTAACATCGTTGCGAAACTCCCAAAGGATCGGGCGGAAACGTGCGGCCGATTGCCGGCAGGCCGGACACTGAAAATCAGCAAACTCGACGATCGTGATAGCCGCGTCCGGATTGCCCCAGACGGCAGGTTCATCACCGTATTCAATCAGGATCGGCTGCTGTCTGAAAAATTGTGCCACAGCCTGATCCACGTCAAAATCCGACGTGTCTGTTATTCGCTGCTCGTAGTTGCGCGCTGCCGCGTATCCAACGCCGAAGAGAATCGCGAGCGTGACAACCATCATCACGGGTTTCGGTTCGAAAAGCAGCGTCGACTGTTTCCCCTGAAGGGACTTGAAGTAATTGGAGAAAAAATCCCCCCACTTGGATATTCCGACAGCGAGACCTGCCGGTAGGGCGAACATCAAGCCGATATTGGCCGCGTACATGCCGACGCAGATGGGACAGAGAATTCCCAGCTCGATCAGGTTCATGGCTTTGTACACGGAGAAGAGCACGGCAAGAATGCTGAGAATCCAGGCCACGCTCAGATAGGAAGCGGCTTTCGAGCGATCCTTCGAGATAACGCCGTTCAGTGCGGCAAGCCCTGCGAAAACGTAGAAAAGAAGGCCCCACCAGGCGACCGGTATTCCGAGGAGACGAGAAAAACTGGAGGCGTGGGCCAGATCGCAATTGATCCATTCGTTGATCGAACAGGCGCTCGACTCAACCAGACCGACGGAAGCAATCGTGAAGGTCAGGTTGGTTGCGTAAAGAGACAGGGCAGTGCCGACGGCTGCAAAACCGACGGCAATCCAGAGCGCCCTGGTCCTGAATTCAGGTTGCTGAGCTTTCCTGGCTCTTCCCTTGCTTCGATTTATCGACTTATTCGCCATGGATTAGTTGCGTAGTCTGTTCAACAGATTGGGTTTCTTTTTTTCTTAACAAGGCAGCCGGTTACGTACCGTTTCCCCGATTAATGGCCGCCGGAATGTCCGGTGGTGTCCAATTCGGTGGTTTGATCCACTTGCCGTCTTCCCGCCGGTAACTTCCCGGCTCGAACTTTCTCAAATTCGAAGAATCCACCTCTTCCAGCACAGGTTCGTCGTCAACACCGAAAGCGATGAGCGTTCCGATTGTCACGACGGAGATATCGGCACATCCATCAACGACTTCGACGACATCAACATCGCCGGCCGCTGCGTAGTGAAGCGATTTCTCTTCGATCACGGTACCGGCTTCTCCACCGGCGCGAACCTCAATTCCCATTGCGTGCACCGTTTCAAGGGCCTCTTCCAGAATGAGTTTTGCGCGCAAGATGCGCACCTTTTCGACGGGAGTCGTGAGCCGATCAGGTGTTGTCTGACCGACTTTCTGCATGAATTCCTTTACGCGCTGATAGTGGGGTGTGGGCATTCGGAATATCGTCGCCTTCGCATTAAGAGTAACTGGTTTCGGAGCACCTAAAGATAGAGAAGAAGCCTGTGATTGTTAAGGTGAAATCTCGCGTCGTTCGTGACCAGCAATTCTTCAGGTTGACCATGCGAGTTCTGATGGCGATTTTGCGGCTGGAAGATGCCGCACTCAACCGCCTCGCGCCACCTGGCCTATCCGTATGACTCATCCGTCACTCGGCGGAATATTTGCCGCTTCCTTATCGCCCCTTCATTCGGATCTTTCGATTGATCACGCGAGGCTGTCCGGGCACATTCGCTGGCTGCTCGAATGCGGATGCCATGGCGCCGTTCTTCTTGGCACGACCGGAGAGGCCAATTCCTTCTCAGTTGAAGAGCGAATCGCCCTCATGGAAGGTATCGCTGAATCGGGTCTTCCGCTCAATCAACTGATCGTAGGAACAGGCTGCTGCGCTCTGCCCGATACGATTGCGCTCACCGTTCGCGCTCAGTCCCTGGGCTTCAGGGCTGTATTGATCCTGCCCCCGTTCTACTATAAAAACGTGTCGGATGACGGGTTATACGACGGGTTTTCTCATTTGGTCGACAGCGTCGGAGGCGATGATCTGCAGGTTCTTCTCTACCATTTTCCGCGAATGGCACAGGTAGGGTACTCTCTCGAGTTGATTTCCCGTCTACTCACTTTCTATCCGGAGCAGGTGATCGGCATCAAGGATTCGAGCGGCGACAGAGATCGTCTCGTTCGTCTCTGCCGGGAATTTCCAGGATTCAGAATTTTCACGGGTACGGAGAAGCTGCTCTCTCTCTGCCTGGGATCGGGCGGCTCGGGCTGCATTTCTGCGTCGGTAAACGTAACCAGCCGGTTATGCCGGAGTGTTTTCGATGCGCTTGTCGCTGAAGCAGACACCGACGCGAACGTGGATGCCGTGGATGCCGTGGATGCCGTGGATGCCGTGGATGCCGTGGATGCCGTGGCCGCCGTGCATGCCGAAGCTACCGTGACTGCTGCAGAAATCGAACTCGTCGACAGCTTTCGATCGGCTTTTGAGACGGCTCCGTTCGTACCCGGACTCAAGCACGTCATGAGCAAATACTGGAACGATCCGGAATGGAATACCATGAGACCGCCGCTTATTGCCCTCGGACCGGTGCAGGCGTCGGCGCTTGAGACATCCTTATCCGCCTTACCCGAATTGCCGAATTTCGTATCGTAGGGTTCCCACGACGAACAGGCATCATTTCTGAACCACCATATTTGTGGATCACCAATCCTACTTCTGCTCATGCGACGCATTCTACCCGCCCTTTCAGCCATCGTAATTCTGTCTGCTGCGTCAAGCCATCGCTTGCACGACAAGACGCTGATGGGCTTCTCGGCAGCCTCTTCCGAGGCACAGGAAGCACTGGAAGACCGATTCGATTCGTACCTCAATGCAGAAAATCTGGATACCTGGATGAAACACATGACGGCGAGGCCGCAGCATGTCGGTTCGCCGCAAGGGAAAGCGAATGCCGAATACGTCGCGGAGCTTTTCCGCTCATGGGGATACGAAGTGGAGATCGAAGTCTTTCACGTGCTCTTCCCCACGCCCGCCCAGCGCATGGTCGAGTTAACAGGTCCAACGCACCTTCAACTCACGCTCGATGAGCCGATCATCCCGGAAGACGCCTCGAGCAGCGTGCGGAAAGACATGCTTCCACCCTACAACGCCTATTCGGCCGACGGTGATATCGAGGCCGAACTCGTTTACGTGAATCAGGGCATTCCGCGAGATTACGAAGAACTTGAGCGTTTGGGCATCAGCGTGGAAGGCAATATCGTGATCGCCAGATACGGCGGTTCCTGGCGTGGAATCAAACCCAAGGTTGCGTACGAGCATGGCGCCATTGGCTGCATTCTATACTCGGATCCCAGGGACGACGGTTATTTCCAGGGAGATGTGTACCCGAAAGGTTCATTTAGAATGGGAATGGGAGCGCAACGCGGATCGGTTGCAGATATGCCCCTGTACCCCGGCGATCCGCTTACGCCGTTTGTCGGGGCGAAGGAAGACACGGACCGATATACACCGGAAGAATCCCCGACGGTGATGAAAATTCCCGTGCTTCCGATTTCCTACGAGAACGCTCTGCCGCTGCTCAAGGCGATCGCGGGTCCTGTAGCTCCGGAGCACTGGCGTGGCGCCCTGCCCCTGACGTACCACGTCGGTCCGGGACCGGCGCGCGTCCATATGAAGCTGAAATTCAACTGGGATCTGGCGCCGGCATACAACGTGATTGCGCGTTTGCCCGGGAGCGAATATCCGGGCGAATGGATTATTCGGGGAAACCACCGGGACGCCTGGGTTTTTGGCGCCGGCGATCCCACGAGTGGCCACGTCTCCATGATGGAAGAAGCCCGGGCCATCGGCGAACTTTCCAAAACCGGTTGGCGGCCGCGACGGACCATCATCTTTGCCAGTTGGGATGCGGAGGAGCCGGGACTGCTCGGCTCAACGGAATGGGTGGAGTACCACGCCGAAGAACTGAAGGAGAAAGCGGTTGCCTACATCAACACCGACAGCAACGGTCGCGGATTTCTGGGCATGGGGGGTTCGCACACCCTGCAGCCCTTCATGAATGAGGTAGCCCGCGATGTTACAGACCCTCAAACGGGCGTTTCGGTTTTTGAACGGGCGCTGGCCCGGCAGAAGGTAAGCGGTTCTCTCGACGCAGATCATGCGGGCGATATCCCCCTTTCGCCGCTCGGTTCGGGCTCTGATTACACACCGTTCCTCCAGCATCTGGGAATCTCCTCGCTGAACCTCGGGTTTGGCGGAGAAAGTTCGGGGGGCTCCTATCATTCAGCATATGACTCGTATCAGTACTACATGCGTTTTGGTGACCCGAGTTTTCAATATGGCATTACGCTCTCACAGGTCACCGGCCGCGTGACGCTGCGGCTGGCCCAGGCCGATGTGCTGCCATTTCGGTTCAAGAGCTTCGCCCGGAACGTGTCGAAATATCTGGATGAGGTCAAGAAGTTGGCCGACGACATGCGGAAAGACACGGAAAAGCAGAACGCCATGGTTGCATCGGGAGCCTATGAGCTGGCGGCAGACCCTGCGAAGCAATATATACCTCCCGGCGCCGAGTCAACCGTTCCGTTTTTGAATTTTGCACCGCTGGAGAATGCGACGGCGGCGCTTGAGCAGACCGCTTCTGAAGCCGAAAAAGCAGTTGCGGCTGTGTCGGACGACATACCAGGCGCGTTAAATCGCCTGCTGGGTCAGTTCGAGCGCGCGATGACCAGTCCGGATGGATTGCCGCGTCGCCCGTGGTTCCGCCACCAGGTATATGCGCCGGGATTCTACACGGGGTACGGAGTGAAGACACTGCCGGGCGTGCGGGAGGCAATTGAAGAAAGGAAATGGGGCGAAACCGAGCTCGAAATCAGGCGAACCGCGGAGATGCTGGACCGCGTTTCTGAGCGATTGCGGGAGATTGCGCGTGCGGTCGATCAGGCGACTTCGTAGTAAGAATCATTGAACATTGCAGGTATTGGCTATGCGAGATGCATTGTTAGCTGTTCTGATGCTCTTGATCGTCTCAGGATGCACCCGACCTGAATCACCGAATATCATCTTCATCTTCACCGACGATCACAGCCCGCGGGCGATCAGCGCGTACGGCTCCGTCATCAATCAGACGCCAAATATTGACAGACTGGCGGCTGAAGGTATGCTCTTCAAGCACTGCCTCGTGACCAACGCCATCTGTGCCCCGAGCCGCGCGACCGTTCTGACCGGGAAGTACAGTCATCTGAACGGTCAGATCACGAACGCTGAACGGTTCGACGGCAGTCAGCAGACATTTCCCAAACTACTCCAGGAATCGGGGTACGAGACGGCTGTGATCGGCAAATGGCATCTCAAGAGCAATCCGACAGGCTTTGACAATTGGCAGGTGCTTATCGGACAGGGACCGTATTACAATCCACCCATAGGCACCGCGCAGGACACGACGCGCATTGAAGGATATACGACGGATATCATAACGGATCTCGCGCTGGACTGGCTGGGCCAAGGTCGCGACCCGGACAAACCATTCCTTCTCATGTATCAGCATAAGGCCCCGCACCGGCGGTGGGAGCCCGAGCCGGATTTCTTCACGCTGTACGATGATATTACGATCCCGGAGCCGGAGACGTTCAGGGACGATTATGAGGGTCGCTCCAGCGCGGCGGCATCAGCCAATATGACGGTCGTTCGAAACCTCACCGCCCTCGATCTCAAGATCATACCGCCTCGCGGTCTCACTGAAGAGCAGCTCGAGAAGTGGAATGCCGCGTATGGGCCAAAAAATGAAGCATTGCGAGCGTCCGGCTTATCAGGTGAGGACCTGGACGCATGGAAATACCAGCGCTATATCAAGGACTATCTGCGAGCGGTGGCTTCCGTCGACGACAACATCGGACGTCTACTGGATTATCTGGATGAGACGGGCCTGGCGGATAATACGGTCGTCGTCTACTCGTCCGATCAGGGCTGGTACCTCGGCGAGCACGGTTGGTACGACAAGCGCTGGATGTACGAAGAATCGCTGACGATGCCTTTCATCGTGAGGTGGCCGGGACGCGTAAAAGCCGGAGTGCGCAACTCCAGCATGGTGTCAAATGTGGACTTTGCGCCAACATTCCTGGAAATGGCAGGTGTGGATATTCCAGCCGACATGCAGGGCCTGAGCCTCGTACAGCAATTAACCAACTCGGCCGCGGAGCCGGTGCGTGAAAGCTTCTATTACCACTACTACGAATATCCGGGATCGCACTGCGTTGAGCGCCACTATGGCGTTCGCACCGATCGCTACAAGCTCATCTATTTTTACGTCATCGACGAGTGGGAGCTGTTCGATCTCGAAAACGACCCCAACGAGCTCACATCGGTGTATGATGCTGCCGAATATGCGGACGTTCGCGCGTCACTTGAGGTCGAGTTGGATAGGCTGCGCGCCGAACTCGATGTTCCCGAAGACACACGACCCGTCGGCGAGTGCAATTCGGATGCCGAGGGGTGGGACGGGTTTGAAAGCTGATTCTTGATTCCGCGTCGTGGAACGCCGGTTTTACATTTCGCGTCGTGGAGGGCGCTGTCAGCCTACGGTCGCGAAGGCTGCAACTCTTCAGATCCGAGCGGTCGTCCGATACTATGGTATTCCCAGCCGTAGCGTTTCATTTTGGCCGGTCTGAACAGATTACGACCATCGAATACGATGGGATTCTTCATCAGGTCTCGTACGCGGTCGAAATCGGGACGTCGGAATTCATGCCACTCCGTACAAACAGCCAGTGCTTCCGCTCCGGGCAAAACGTCATACGGGTCCTCTCCGTACTGAATGCGATCGCCGAAAACGGCTTTCGTCGTTTCGATCGCTTCCGGATCGAACGCGTGCACATCGGCACCAGCGTCAAGCAATCCATAAATGACCGAGTGAGCAGGCGATTCTCTTACATCGTCCGTTCGCGCTTTGAATGACAAACCCCAGATGGCAATCTTTTTCCCTTCGAGTGATCCTCCAAAACGCTCGACAATTCTCGATGCAAGGATATTTCTCTGACGGTCATTGACCTCGAGAACAGCATCTATAATCTTGAACGCATAACCATGCTCATGCGCTGTTATATTAAGAGCCTGCACATCTTTCGGAAAACAGCTCCCGCCAAATCCAATCCCGGGATATAGAAAGAGATTCCCAATTCTGCTGTCGAGTCCCATTCCGTGCCGGACCTGATCTACATTCGCCCCCACCTTCTCACAGAGGTTCGCGATCTCATTTATGAACGATATTTTTGTCGCCAAGAAGGAATTGGAAGCGTACTTCGTCAGCTCAGAGGACCTTTCATCCATTACCAGAATGGGATTTCCCTGACGAACGAACGGTTCATAAAGAGAATTCATGATTTCAGCAGCACGCTCGCTCCGTGTTCCGATTATTACTCTCTCCGGCTTCATAAAATCGGAAACGGCAACACCCTCGCGCAAGAATTCGGGATTTGAGACCACGTCGAAATCCTCTCCTGGTACAAGACCAGCTTCCTCCAGTATTTCCCTGACGCGGTCAGCCGTGCCTACCGGAACGGTACTCTTGTTCACTACGACTCTGTATTCATGATCATCCTGTCCGTTCCATATTTCAGCCAGATCTCGTGCTGCCGACTCTACATAAGAAAGATCCGCTGAGCCGTCTTTTCCCGGCGGTGTTGGTAAAGCGAGAAACAGTACAGTGCTGTTCAGGGCAGCTTCTCTTAACTCGGTTGTGAAGACCAGTCGGTGTTCTTTCAGATTCCTTGTGAGTAATAGCTCTAAACCACCCTCAAAAATAGTCGGAATACCTGCACTGAGCATCTCGACCTTTTTCTCATCGATATCGACGCACGTGACGTCGAATCCCATCTCCGCGAAACACGTGCCTGTAACCAGACCAACGTAACCGGTACCAATAACTCCGATTTTCATATCATTAATAAAGTGTAACGAAAATTAACACTTGCGACTGAACAGGTGCGACATCAAGATTGCCGAATTACGAGACTGATATCAGAGGCTACCATCTCTTCGATCATCTGATCGAGCGTGTATTCCGGCTCCCAACCCAATACGCGTTTCGCTTTTGAGGCATCTCCAACGAGCAGATCGACTTCTGCTGCGCGAAAATATCGCGGATCAATCTCAACAAGGACCGTACCGTTTTCTTTCGAGATTCCTTTTTCATCCAACCCCTCCCCTTCCCACAATAGTGATACGCCGGCTGCGGCAAATGCCTTCTCGCAGAATTCCCGAACGGTTGACGTTCGACCGGTTGCCAGCACAAAATCATCCGGATTGTCCTGCTGAAGCATAATCCACATACCTCGTACATAATCCCTGGCATGTCCCCAGTCACGGGCTGCGTCGAGATTTCCCAGATACAGTCGATGATCAATGCCCTGACTGATTTTTGCAGCAGAACGCGTGATCTTACGGGTGACGAACGTCTCGCCACGAATCGGACTCTCGTGATTGAAGAGAATGCCGTTGCAAGCATACATACCGTAGGCTTCCCGATAGTTAACCGTAATCCAATAGGCGTACAGTTTTGCCACACCGTACGGGCTCCTTGGATAAAAAGGCGTTGACTCAGACTGCGGCACCTCCTGAGCCATTCCAAACAGTTCACTCGTCGAAGCCTGATAAAACCGCGAACTTTTACCAAGACCCAGAATTCGGACGGCTTCCAACAATCTCAACACACCGACGGCGTCCGCGTTGGCCGTGTATTCAGGCGTGTCGAAACTGACCTGGACATGGCTCTGAGCTCCCAGATTGTAGATTTCATCCGGTTGAACTTCCTGTACGATGCGGATCAGATTGGTCGAATCGGTTAAATCGCCGTAATGAAGATGAAACCGTACGTCTCCCTCGTGAGGATCTTGATAGAGGTGATCGATTCTGCCGGTATTAAACGAACTCGCTCTTCGTTTTATACCGTGAATACGATACCCTTTCTCGAGAAGGAATTCGCTTAGATAGGCACCATCCTGTCCGGTGACGCCGGTTATGAGTGCGGTCTTTGATGACATCAGGATTGAATTAAGATGGCTGGTCTAAAATCCCTCTGGCTTTCAGGTGATTCGTGCTCACTATGAAATCCTGTAGTCGGAGTACCTGGCTTGCAGAGTCGTGAACGAGACCAAGATACGCGGGTTGCCGCCGTAGGACGCCTTGACCTCACATTTAATTCGAATTTCGGGAAACGATTCGTTAATAATTATACAGGTAGAACGTACGTTGCATGAAATCGTTGTTCGATCGTAGGGTAGAAGACACGGTTGACGTGTAGTAAAATAGCGCACCCACCAAGTCGGTAAATGACTCACGTCGTGCGGCTTGTTTACATAAGTGGATGAATTATATTACATTAAGGTCTCTTCCTATGCTGACGTGCAGGATTCTCACCAACGCTGATTCAGCACGTTTCGCGTGAGCCCTCTCCTGACCCACTCCGGTATTCTGAACCGGCCACCCTTATGGAGGGATTACTCATGAGTGATTCTACATCTCACCTTTTACAGTTCCCACTCATCTTCGTGTGTAGCCTGGAAACGACGCTCTGAAGCCTCTACGGTTTCGTTGTGAGTCTCCTTAGGATACTCGGTGGCCCCTGTGAATAGGCTTGGTCCAAACTATAGTGCTGTGTGATTAGACGACTTATATAGACGAACATATTTCAGATAGAGAACAAATTTTCTCACCGTCCGAATGCCTGGCCGTACTGGCACGCAACTTGCTCATACTTGAAATCCCTCATACTGTCGAAATTTTATGAGACAGATTAACCCACCCGTTGATGCTCGCCTGAGTTAATGACCCCTTTTCTGCTTGCTGCATCTTTAATAATTGCTTTCGCATCCTCGAGTCTCCTCGTGCCGGTTGTGCGCCGTGTAGCTATCGCGCGTGGTTGGGTGGATACCCCTGATACTGAACGCAAGAATCACGACCGTCCTACACCGAACGTTGGCGGGATTGCAATAGTCGCCGGATTTGCACTTGGCTTGCTCAGTCTTTTGGCTTTTAAGGGCCTTTTTGCATTCGATATTTCCATGCCCCATCTAGTACTGCTCGGCGGCGCCCTGGCGATGGTGCTACTGGGCTTCTACGACGATATCCGCGGACTGAGCTTCAAAAGAAAGTTTTTCTTCCAGGTTGTTGTGGCTTATTTCCTGTTGAGTGCAGGTTATCGCTTCGACGTCTCCGATCTGTCGTTTATCGGTCTGGATCCATATAACTCTGCTTTGTTGTCGATTCCGCTCACGCTCATCTGGATTGTAGGGATTATCAATGCCGTGAATCTTCTGGACGGCCTGGATGGCCTGGCGAGTGGAGTTTCGATGATCGCTTTTGGAACGTTGGCGCTCATATTCGGCATTCACGGCGGCGATGCAGGCCTGACAGCTATTGCGCTTCTGATGATCGGTGCGACGGCAGGCTTTCTCGTATTCAATTTCAATCCCGCTTCGATATTCATGGGTGACTCCGGGAGTCTTTTCCTTGGATATATGCTTGCCGCTTTTTCGCTGGCTGGTACGACTCACACGGACCCCTTGCTGGCGCTTTTAGTACCCGTTGTTGCCCTTGGTCTACCCGTACTCGACACGGGTCTGTGTATGGTGCGTCGCCTAATTGACGGCAGGCTTTCTCGTATTCAATTTCAATCCCGCTTCGATATTCATGGGTGACTCCGGGAGTCTTTTCCTTGGATATATGCTTGCCGCTTTTTCGCTGGCTGGTACGACTCACACGGACCCCTTGCTGGCGCTTTTAGTACCCGTTGTTGCCCTTGGTCTACCCGTACTCGACACGGGTCTGTGTATGGTGCGTCGCCTGATTGACGGTATTTCGCCTTTCTCGCCCGATAGCGACCACATTCACCATCGTCTACGACGTTTCTGGTCAACCCGTACCGCTGTTCTGATTCTATACGCTGTTTCACTCTGGTTTGGCATTGCCGCCATATTGATATCCGAGTTTGAATTGATTGTCGGATTGCTGATGGTGGGTGTGACGATGATTGCCGCTTATGTAGGAATACGAACTCTCGGTTATCTGAATCTTCGCCAGATAATAATCAGGAAGGTTAAGGCTGAACCGCAACTTGCGCTTGAATTTGCACAGAATGGGGATCACGACGGCGCCGAAATCTTCGAGAAGAAAGAGCTGGAATCGGTGACTCCCGAAGTTGTGGTTCCATTTGATTTGCCGTACGGCGGAAATGGAGGGAGCCCTACGGTGCACCAGCCCGCTTATACGTTGGACGGCGATCAATCTCTCCCCGCTGAGACCAATGGCCACGACTCCAACGGCCACAGAGATGGTTCGCCCGATCGCAGAGAAGCGATTCGCACATCCGCCGAAATGGAAAGTCGGGACAAACTTGAACTGATCCCCTGATAGGCTGGAAACGAACACGACTAATCTCTATCTCCTCTCCGTACGACTTCTCGTCGTGATTGGCACAGGTTTTGGAGTAATACTGAAAGATTGAATTCCGCCTGACTCCAATTGCTCTGGATGTACGTCGTGCCAGCATCTAAATTTACCGCGCGTATTAAATGATGAATCCGACCCTCAACATGGATCTGGTACAAGAAGACACGAAGAATCTGCCGCAGACAGGACCCCTCGGACTTCTTGGGGATAAACTTGAAAACAAAGAGGCGGTCGTTTGTGTAGTGGGTCTTGGCTATGTTGGACTTCCGATCGCTGTTTCGTATGCCGGGAAGGGCTACCGGACGTGCGGTATCGATTTGGATATTGAACGCGTACTCAAGCTCAACTCCGGCATCTCGTGTATTCAGGATGTAGCGACCGCTGATGTTAAAAAAGCGATAGATGAGAATCTGTTCGAGGCGTTTGATCATTTCTCACCGGTGGCTGAATCCGATGTCGTCTTCATCTGCGTGCCCACGCCTGTCACTGCGCACAAAGATCCCGATACGAGTTACATAACCAGCGCCACGAAGTCGATTTCGCCGCATCTGCGTGCAGGGCAACTTGTTATCCTCAAGAGCACGACGTTTCCAAATACAACTGAGGACCTTGTACTTCCGATACTTGAGGAGAGCGCGAAGAAAAACGGCCTCGTTGTCGGCCAGGATTATGCGCTTGCCTTCAGTCCCGAACGGGTCGATCCTGGTAATCAGCAGTTCCACACCGAGAATACACCGATCGTGGTGGGCGGCGTAACAACGGCGTGTACAGAAGTAGCCGCACTTGCCGTGAGTAAGATTGTCGGCGACGTCCATAAGGTATCGAGCCCGCGTGTTGCGGAAATGAGTAAACTGCTCGAAAACATCTTTCGATCTGTGAACATTGCGCTGGCCAATGAATTGGCGCGTCTGTGCGATCGAATGGGTGATCTATCTATGTGGGAGGTTGTGGAAGCCGCCAAATCGAAGCCGTTCGGGTTCATGCCGTTTTATCCGGGCCCGGGGCTCGGAGGTCACTGCATTCCGATCGATCCCTATTACCTGTCATGGCTTGCCCGTAAGTACGATTTTGAGACGAGCTTCATTACGTTGTCGGCGCGCGTGAACGAAGAAATGCCGTTTTACGTGGCGGGCGCGGTTATGCGCGCTATTGCGAGCCAGCCGGTTGCGCTTGAAGATGCCAAAGTCTTGATTCTGGGTGTGGCGTTCAAACGCGATGTGGACGATACGCGTCACTCTCCGGCCCTGAGGATCTGCGAAATCCTTCGCGACGGCGGTGTAGAGCACCTCGCATACAGCGATCCATATGTTCCAGAAATGCGCGTTGACTCGTCGAATGGTGCCGAAGTATACAGATCGATCGATCTGACAGAGGAAACGGTCCGTGAGCACGATGTAGTGGTTATTGTCACCGACCATTCGGCAATTCCGTATGAGATGATCGTCGCAAACGCATCGCACATTGTTGATACGCGAAATGCCCTGAAAAACGTCCCCCACGATCCACAAAAGGTCTCTTTACTTGGAAGTGGACGGTTCTGAATTTTATCTGTTTATTCCATTGGTACAACAAATATTGCCAGGAAATGATATGATTACTGAGGATGCCATTATTGCTGCTTCGACAAGTATCGAAACAGCTGAGCTCGACGGTGAAGCCGTACTCCTTGATATCAATACCGGACTGTATTACGGATTGAGCAGCGTGGGAGCACGAATCATGGCCATATTGACCGAGCCCACGCGCGTCCGTGCGATCGTAGAACAGCTTCAATCAGAATATGATGTTGAATTGGATCGGCTTCGGAGTGATATTCTGCAGTTTCTCGGGGACATGGAAGATCGAAAGCTCATTCATACGCTGAACGGTGAAGTGGTTTAAATTTATTCGACTTTCCTGGGCTGAAAAGCTGTTGTTCCTCCAGATAGCCTTTCTACTTCTTGTAACGAGATTTGGACTACTCTGGGTTCCATACAACACGATTCTTAAGCATTTCGCCTACCTCTCCAAACCTTCTCGCAATGCGGACGATTTTCCAGAGTCCAGGCAGCGTTATTTGGAATCAGTCGTTTATCTCACCAACGCCGCGGGTAGACGTGTGCTTGGGTCCAAACCTTGTTTGCCGAAAGCCCTCGTGGTTGAATGCCTGCTGAAGCGACGGGGCCTGGATGCGTCGCTTCGAATAGGGGTGACGAAAAGTGCTGAAAATCAGCTCCTCGCCCACGCCTGGGTCGAGCATAACGGCGATATTATCATCGGAGGTCGACTCTCGGAAGCTCGCTATGCCCGTCTTCGACCGCTAAAATCCAAAGTTCGTTGAGTGGAATTGCAGGAATTTATTCTCTAGAGGGGGAGATCATTGAGGAAGCTCGCCTCCACTCAGTGATCGACAGGCTGGCACATCGCGGTAGAGATGCGGTAGCAGTATGGCACTCAGGATCTGTGGGCCTGGGTCAATGCATGAGTTGGACGACGCCCGAAGCAGTTAATGTAGCGCTTCCCCTGTATCACTCTGCCTCAGAATTGACGCTCGTCGCTGACGCTCGCATCGACAATCGCAACGAGCTGATTGCACTTCTCAACACCGATCGCTCAATATCGGACGAAGAGCTTATTTTACGAGCCTACCAAAAATGGGGGGAATCTTGCGCTTCGAAACTCATAGGAGCTTTTGCGTTTGCCGTCTGGAATGACCGAGAGAAGCAGCTATTCTGCGCTCGCGATTTTGCCGGTGTTCGACCGTTTTATTTTTCTTTTCATCCAGGTCGTTTTTTTTGCTTCGGATCCGAGATCAAGGCTCTGTTGGCTCTCGGGGACATTCCGACGGATGTAAACGAGGATCGCATCGCAGATTTTCTGGCCCAGATAACCGTCGATCATTCGTATACGTTTTACCGCCACGTCGAACGATTACCCGCTGGGCATACCATAACTGTCAGTGCTCGAGGTTGCCGCCGTGAGCGGTATTTCGAGTACGATCCCGCATATGAACTGCGCCTTAATACGGATGAAGAGTACGCGGAATCGTTCAATGAAATCTTTCATGATGCCGTAAAAGCTCGGTTGCGCACCCGGGATTCAGTCGCGACCACACTGAGCGGCGGCCTCGATTCAGCCTCAATTACCGGGTTGGCCGTCAATTTGTCCGAGGATAGCAACCGCCCACCAATTCACACGTTTTCTGCCGTGTTTGATGAGGTCAGGTCCTGCGACGAGCGTGAATATATCGAACCGTTTCTCAGACAGATTCGAGTAACCCCGCACTTCATTGCGGGCGACCAGCAACACCCCCTTGGCGACCTGAACACCATGTTGGCGTACCAGGACGAGCCTTTCACAGCGCCAAATGCAGCCATGATGTGGCTGATTTATCAGGCAATCAGTGCAGAGAACATCCGCGTAGTTATGAGTGGACATGGAGGCGATGAAACTGTATCGCAGGGGTTCGGCTATCTGAAAGAACTTGCGTCAGCACGAAATTGGAGAACTCTTGCTCGCGAGTTGCGCCCACTGGCGCGACAAACTGATCAATCATTCGGGAGAAGCCTGTTTAACTACATGAAATATGGGTTGGCGCCACGCGAACCCAGTACTATTCGCCAGCGACTTCATGGACGCATATGGCGTGAACTCTCCCGGATCGTAGACAAACGATCAGGTAATGAAGTTTTCGCTTCAGCCAATCCAGTCGACCTCATGACATCGGATTTTCGAGAGCGAACCAGAATTGACGAGAGATTATCGCACTGGCGTCGCAGTCAACCTCAGAAGACACAGACAGAACGGGAACGTCATTTCAAGATCCTGACAGATCCGCTTCAACAGACTGCACTGGAGGTACTTGACAGGACAGCCCGTGCACACGGACTCGAGCTTCGATTTCCATTTTGGGATCGGCGTGTAGTTGAGTACTGCCTTTCGATACCGCCTGATCAAAAATTGAGAACTGGTTACGGTCGATATGTCCTTCGTAGGGGCATGGAAGGGATTCTGCCGGATCAGATCCGGTGGAGATTTGACAAAACGGATTTTACACCGAATCTACTGCACGGTCTTCGGGAAAACGATCAACATCTACTTCAGAGTACGGTGAAAAGGTTAACTGCGATTGGTGAATTCGTGGAAATCTCGGCCGTAAATGACATTATTGATCGCGTAAGTCATCAAACTGCGACCATACCAGAAATGGGTACATTGTTGAATGTTGCTCTTTTAGACATATGGATGAAGTCAGAAAAAAACAGATTCCAGATAACGACAATCTGAAAAATAATCGTACTTCAGATTAGTACGGCACGCATGTTGTCGTAGTCATGAGCAATAGTGTGCCTGTGTAGACGGCACGATTAATATTAACACGTCTTTCACTACTAGGATGAAGGAAAACAGAAATGAAAAGATCGCCTATCAAGCTCCAAAACTCGTGGAGTATGGTGATATCAGGAAATTGACCACTGCGGCGTGTGGCACGCCGAATGGGATGGATGCGGAGTACTACCTGGGTCACTTTAATAACCTCGATGGCGACTGTAGTTTTAGTTAATCGGTATGGTGTGCGTCAGTGAGCGACCCGGACGCCTCCTTTCGAGGGTATGAGCTGCTTGGCTCTTGGTGACGTACAAAATCCATCACCCGTTAATGATAGGCCTTTCAGGTGGGCAATTCGACCACCTGAAAGGCCTATTTGTGCCTATCTCTGTTTTCGTCTTGTTTTACGGACAATTTCTCTGGAGATTGATCTGGTTAATTAGCCCCCGAACGAAGTACTCTGCCTATTGCACCTGTATCGTGACGTAGCAGCAGCCTTGGGATCTCCATAATTGATGAGCATTAAGACATCGGAACCTTGGACGCGCCGAAACACTATTCATACAGCTCATTCGGTCTATATATCCGGTCTGAGCTTCAGCTCCCTGAGTTACAGCCGGCAGAATCGCCCGGACTATTCGACGTTACTATACGGAGAGGACAGGTACCCTTTCCAGCGGGGAGATTACCAGGACGGGGAAGGGACATTCGGGTCACAGCGGATGGCGTGTTTCTGTACTGGAGTGAAATCGGTTTTTTCTGGGTCAAGAATGGACAGGAGATCATATTTCATCCACATCCCGGAGTTATAGAGGATATCATCCGCCTCCCGCTTTTGGGAGTGGTTCTAGGGACGCTTTTACATCAAAGAGGATTTTTCACTTTGCACGCCAGTGCCGTGTCGGTAAAAGATGCCGCCATTGCATTTGTGGGGCTGAAGGGTGCGGGAAAGTCAACCATGGCCGCCGCACTGCATGCCCGGGGTCATAATATCATAACGGACGATGTTCTCGCTCTGGACCTGATAAACAGTACGAAAGGCGAGATACGAGCAATTCCGGGATTCCCACACATCAAATTGTGGCCCGACGCATCAGAGACACTGGGAAACGACTCAAGCACGCTTCCGACAATTCACCCCAGGGTAGACAAACGAGGACTCCGACCCGAACACGGATTTCAGAATACGCCTGTACCGTTGAAGAGAATTTATACTCTCAGCAGGGGTGAGAACCTTGAGAGCAAGCAACTTTCGCTTAAGGAGGCGTTTCTTGAAATACTCACGCACTCATACGCGGCCCGTTTCCTCGGTGATGATGGAGCAGGTCCAGATCATTTCAAACAGTGTACGAAACTGGTACAGCATATACCCGTTCATCGTTTGAGACGTCCTGAGAATCTTGATCAACTTTACGATTCAGCACGATTCATTGAAGACGAAATAGCTGCGAGTAATGGGGTTAATCACGATGTTTGATGTGATGCTTTATAAGTATTGTTGCTTTTGTTTCTGAAAGTAAATACATTATAGTCTTAATCTCCTCAACACCGCAGCATAATTAGTTTAATTATTTTTTGGTGTTACAAATGGAAAGGAAGGATATTCGGTTGAAGCTGTACGAAACACCCACAGTCACTGATTTTGGGAGTGTAGAGAATCTTACATCGGCTGCGGAACAGGGAACGCACCTCGATTTTTCGTTCGCTGCTGGTACTCAGGTAGACCAGATTACGATCAGTTAGGAAACCATCCTGATTGGCAGAAGCATTTTCCTCTTTTATTAGTCCGGTTTTTTGACCAGCACGCAGGGCAATACTTTGCGTGCTGGTTTAGGATAACCTCATTTCCTGTACAACGATCTGTGTTAGTCTGAGCGCGGGTGGCATTACCCCTTTTCATGGACCACTCAGCGAGTTAGCCGTCGCGCTTCATCGCGGCCCTTCGGTGGTTGAATTGTCCCACATATTCGTTCGGCGGTAATCCATCGAGTGACCTACAGGGACGATACTCGTCATAATTCTTGCGCTACGCTTTGATCATCCGTTTTGCTTCTTCGTCTGTAGCAAAGTCGTGATTATCCAGACACTCCTTGCGCCCTCTTATTGGAGATTCTGTCGGTGCTGTTCTTGACATCCGCACTTGAACGGCATTCTGAGGCAGGGCATCATCTCGTCCCGACAAAGCAGGATCTTTCTGTCGGACAAGTAGGTCCTCAATGAGAACCTGTCTATCATATGTCTCATCGAAGTGGCTTGTGATATTCGCTTCTTTGTAGCTTCCTCAGTACTTCTGGCTGATGAGGACGCGGAAGTTGTCGACGACGTCGTATCGAAAAGATCTGCGTGTGACGGGGCAGATATCGGTCCACTCCACAGCCTTCATCCGAAACTGGATAAACACGGGTATCGACCCGGCGATGGCTTTCAGATGCACGCGCTGCCCCTTGAGGGCAGGGTCTACGTTCTGCCGTCGGAGAATCCGCCTCGAGCCTGCGGCTCTCACAAAAGGACGCATTCGTAGAATTGTTGAAACACTCGTACGTGGCCCGATTTTTGGGTGATTCAGGTGCTGGTTCTGTTCATTTCAAACAGTGCTCGAAAATAGTCAGGCCGACGCGATTATTTCGGCTGGAACGGCCAGTTGATCTATCGCTGTTGAACGCGTCAGCCGTACTAATTGAGAATGAGACTTAAATTGGTTCTGGAGCTGAAGCCTGATCAGGATTGGTTCAATAGAAACGACCTTCTGTACTGTATTTCGTGTTGATTCGACACATATAAGCGTATTGCCTGTCACTCCGTGACTTGACATCTCTTTCCCATGCCAACTCCATCACCAGTCAATTCCAACGGTTGGGTCAGGAGCAAGCTTCAGCAAGCCGCCCAGCGCACGACGTACCTGGTGCGTGCATGGCGGCTTGTCTGGACAGCAACAAAGTCGTGGACCATTCCTTGGTTCATTCTTCTCATCGTTCAGGGACTATTGCCGGCAGCGACCGTCTATCTCACAAAAATTCTTGTCGACAATCTTTCCGCCGCTGTCGGCGGTGGGCTCTCGTGGGAAAGCGTGCGGCCGGTCTTGTATCCGGCCGTCGCGATGGGAACGATATTGCTGCTCAGTCAGGTGTTGGGTGGATTATTGGCCTGGATCCGCGCGGCTCAAAGTGAGCTGGTTGAAGACTATATAAAAGCTCTCGTTCACAGTAAAGCCGGATCCGTCGACATTGAATTCTATGAGACGCCGGAGCTTTCCGATAAACTGGCGCGAGCGAACAGCGAATCGGCAACACGATCGCTCTCAATACTGGAAAATCTGGGATCCCTGTTGCAAAATACGCTGACGCTTGTCGCTGTCGCCGCACTGCTTATACCGTATAGCTTCTGGCTTCCCCTCGTCCTGCTATTAAGCACGCTACCTGCACTTTGGGTCGTCGTACACCACAGTGTGCTGCATCACGAGTGGTGGGAACAAACAACGGAACGCCGTCGCTGGGCACACTATTTCGACCAGCTTCTCACGTTCCCGACCCCGGCCGCGGAAATCAGGCTATTCGACCTGGCCATACATTTCCGCGATCAGTACGGCCAGCTAAGAAAACAATTAAGGGATGGTCGGCTGAGATTGCTGAAACGACAGAATGTCGCCCAGTTCGTCGCAAGTTCTTCGGCGTTAGTGGTCACAGTGAGCACGCTGGTCTGGATGGTGGGAAGAGCATTACGCGGAATGGCCACCCTGGGTGATATCGCCCTGTTTTATCAGGCGTTCAACCAGGGGCAGGGCTTGATGAGAGCCCTATTGAGCAGCCTGGGTCAACTGTATGCTGACGGATTGTTTCTGGAACACCTTTTTACTTTTCTCGATCTCGAAGCCAAGATCACTGACCCGGAAAATCCAGTCGAAGAGCCGATCGTTTTGGGAGAGGGCATAACGTTCTGCGACGTCAGTTTTCGATACCCAGGAAGTGACAGTTTTGCTTTAAACGGCTTCAACCTTTTCGTACCTGTCGGAAAAACTGTCGCTTTGGTAGGACCAAATGGAGCCGGAAAAACAACCGTAACGAAGTTGCTGTGTCGATTTTATGACCCGGATCATGGCGAGATACGAATTGGAGATACGGACATCCGAGAAATCCGGCTGGTTACATTACGACGACTGTTCACTGTCCTATTCCAATATCCCGTCCGATACGTTGCCAGCATTGGCCGGAACATTTCGCTCGGAGATATTAGGAGTGAACCAGATGAGCACAAAATTGTGTATGCTGCGGACGGCGGTGGCGCCAGGGAAATAGCCGAAAAACTTCCCCGGAAATACGATACACTTCTGGGTAAACATTTCAAGGGCGGGGTTGAACTGAGCGGTGGCGAGTGGCAGCGCGTAACCCTGGCTAGAGCGTTCTACCGAGAATCCCCGCTCGTCATCTTGGATGAGCCGACGAGCTTCATGGATTCATGGGCCGAGGCAGCATGGTTGGATCGATTTCGGGAATTGGTGCACGGTAGATCGGCAATTATCATTACACATCGGTTTACGACAGCCATGAGGGCAGACATCATCCATGTAATGGACGACGGCAAGATTGTCGAGTCGGGTACACATGAAGAATTACTTCATTCCGGCGGTCTGTATGCCGCTTCATGGACCGCGCAGATGGAAGCAGAAAAACGCGTTCTGACAGCGCCCAATCCGTGATCTCACGTAATGCGTTGGTACCGAATTCTTCATGGAAACAATGCATAAAGGTCTCCCCCAACCGATTTCGCCCGAGTTTGAAGTCTTGCGCTGTTGCATGCAGCGCGAACCAGCCTCCGTAGCCAAAAACCAGATTATACATCTGGTGCGGGGAGATTTCCGCTGGTCGCTGCTTGTAAGCATGGCCGAGTTTCATCGCGTAGTTCCCCTGCTGTACAGAAATCTATCGCATGCCTTACCGAACGAATTACCGCCGGCTGTTGGCAAAACCTTCAGGGAACGCACAAGAGCCATTGCCGCGTCTTCTGCTTTTCAGGCGCACGCACTCAAAAGCATATCAGAAATCTTCGACAATGCCGGAATCAGAATGATGTTGCTGAAGGGGCCGGCACTGGCTTCGCTCGTTCATGGTGATCTCGGACTTCGACAAAGCGTTGATCTGGACCTGCTCGTAGCACCGAACGAATTTGAACGGGCGAAACAATTGCTCTTCGAGGAGGGATATTTACCGCAGAAATATTCGACGAACCGTCCGGCGATATTTCAAAGCATGGATCTCTGGCTCGCAAGACAGTACCCGGTGAGCAGAGGCGCGTCCATATTGAATATTGATCTGCACTCTGGTTTGATGCCGCCCCTCTTTCGTCCGTTCGCCGGATTTGAAGATTTGTGGGCGAGATCACAGAAAGTGCGTGTTGGTGATACTTTATGCCGTTGTTGTGGAAACGAAGATATGTTTCTGCTCCTTTGTTTCCACGGTGTAAAAAACAGATGGGAGCTTCTAAAATACGCTTCAGATGTGGCGCACTTTATCCAGGCCACTCCCGAACTGGACTGGGGCGCCCTGCTCGCGTATTCCGAAATCGCCCGGTGTCGTCGCATATTATTACTTGGTCTTTCAATGGCGCAGACATTAATGGACACAAAACTTCCTCAATCCATGCAAACGTATATCAGGAACGACAAAGTTGTGTCCAGAATCTCAGCGTATCTGATTGCCCGCCTTCCCGGTCAGATGGACCTGGGTACTGCCGGCTTCCGAAACAGATTGTTCTTTCAGCTTTCTATCCAGGAATCATTTACCGGCAAG
>CAZGOS010000012.1:0-30473 GCA_964527795.1 uncultured Rhodothermales bacterium
TTTCGCCACGGAATCGACGGTTCGTTTACGGCGCGATTAAGGAAAACGGAATAACCATCCGATTTCTAACAATCAGGCGCATCATCGAAAGGGAGTATTTCGTGCCTCAGAAACCTTGCGAAACATGGCGCATACGTGCAAGCGCAACCAACATCGCTATCGTTCAGGATAATCACGCACATGATCCATCGCAGAATCACGTATTTCTTGAAGCACGCGATTGTTTGTGTGTTGACGGTGCTGATGGTCGGTTATTTTGCCGAGAACGCTCGGGCGCAGCGTGTCGCGAAATACGGAGCTGATTTTCTGGCCGGCGGCGTAGGTGCGCGCGCGCTCGGCATGGGTGGGGCATTTGTAGCGGTTGCCGACGATGCCAATGCGGGATACTGGAATCCTGCGGGCCTGGAGGGCATCATATACCCGGAGGTGTCCTACATGCACGCGGAACGCTTCTCCGGAGTCGTTTCTTTCGATTACGCCGGCGTCGCATGGCCGCTTTCCAGCAAGTCCACCATCGGGGTGTCATTTTACCGAAGCGGTGTGAACGATATCAAGAATACGCTGGATGCCTGGGATGCCGAGCGCGATGCCCCGCGCCCCAACCCGGGAGATTTCATAACGTCCTTCTCGGCGGCCGACTACGCTTTCTTTTTCGGATACGGCCGGACCGTATCTGAGAAACTGCGTGTGGGAGTCACGGGGAAAATCATTCGCCGTACGATCGGCGATTTTGCGGACGCGTGGGGCTACAGCTTTGACGTGGGAATGCAGTACCGGACAGGCAATCTGATGCTGGGCGCCAACGTACAGGACGTCTCTACGATGCTTCAGAGCTGGAGCGTCAACGACGAGGCGCTCATCAACATTCGCGACGTGTTTGGCGACGATCTTCCTGAGGGCGGTACCGAACTGGTCTTACCGGTTCTTCGGCTGGGAAGCGCCTATCGATTTGACTACACGAACAGCGCTCTTCTGCTCGCGTTTGATATGGACGTTGCTTTCGACGGACAGCAGGCCAACGTCTTCAACCTGGGTAAAACGTCGTACCATCCTCGACTGGGCGCCGAATATTCCTACGGCGACGTCGTTGCGCTACGAGCCGGATTCAGTCGCATTCAGCATTCTTCAATCGATGGATGGGATCTCACGCCATCCGTCGGCGCCGGTTTCCGAATCAAACAGATCCACGTTGATTACGGCTTCGGGGATTTTGCCGGACTCGTTTCGGACCTCGGCTTTTCACACCGTATTTCAGTTCGTTTGACGATCGCCAAAGAGCGCTACATGAGGGAGCCGTCCGAGTAGTCGGTTAGGAACGAGTCATTTGTCTCGTTAAATTTGGCAGAGTTTCGTCGTTATTGTCGCCCGTCGGATGCCTGCACAGCCAACGATTACGGTATCGCTGATCATTCCTCTCTACAACGAGGAAGACGTGATCCCGCTTCTTATTCCGGAAATCGAAGATTTTCGAGCTGCCCGGGATGAAGACGTCTTCGTGATTTTCATCGACGACGGCAGCACCGATCGAACGGCTCGTCTCGTGCTCGACCTCACCGACGGTCATCCCGGGTACACGCTGATCAGTTTTTCGCGCAATTTTGGCCATCAGCTCGCCGTCACGGCCGGACTCGAACTCGCCCGAACCGACGCGGCCATTATTATGGACGCGGATCTTCAGGATCCTCTTTCCGTGGCCGGCAGGATGATTGACAAGTGGCAGGAGGGCTACGACGTCGTTTATGGCATCAGACGCGAGCGCGAAGGTTCTTCATTTCTGCAGCGTTGGTCGGCGCGACTCTTCTATCGCTTCTTTAAACGGTTTTCCGACGTTGATGCGCCCCTCGATGCCGGTGACTTCAGACTGCTTTCACGCCGCGTGATGGAAGCATACAGGCGGTTTGGAGAACAGCAACCGTATGTGCGCGGTCTGGTCGCCTGGTTGGGTTTCAATCAGGTAGGTCTGGAATACGATCGACCGGCGCGGGTCGCCGGTCAGAGCAAGTATCCCTGGCGGCGTCTGATAAAGCTGGCATTTGATGGCATTGCCTCCTTTTCGGGCAAACCTCTTCGTTATGCGGTTCGCCTCGGGCTCGTTATTTCGGGCCTTTCTTTCCTGGGCCTCATCTGGGTGCTCGTCGTGAAGTATCTCATCGGCACGATGGTTCCAGGATGGGCATCGCTCATATTCGTCGGATTTCTCTTCGGGGGTCTGCAGCTCTTTTTTCTCGGAGTGGTTGGATCGTATGTTGCCCGCGTATATGACGAAGTGAAAGCACGACCGCGTTTCGTGATCAAGGACACGTACCAGTCGGGAATCTATCGGGAGCATTCGGCGGATGTGGAAGTACCAGCCATCGAATCTACTCGGCCGGATGCATGAAGCTGACTCGTTTTAAGAAAGACGACTGGGTCAGTATGGGGGGGAGCCTCGTGCTGCATCTCGCTCTGCTCCTTATCCTGTCGCTCACGATGGTCGCAGCGTCTGAGGAAACGCCTGTTGGATTCATCGAGGTGGAGTTTGGTCCGTTTTCCGAGGGTAGACCTGTTGTAAGCGCACCTCCGCAACCCGTCGATCCGACTCCGCAACCCGTCGAAGCGGATCCCGAGGAGGACCGGCAGCCGGCGGTCGCACCACCCGAGGATGTTCGCCCGGTCGATTTGCCCGATCAGGCGGAAGAAATCGTTGACGAGGAAGTCATCGAGCAGCCAGAGGCGGAAACGATTGCGCCGGATCAGTCTCAGGAAGAAGAAGAAATCGTCGACGAGGTAACGCAGCCGGAGCGCGAGACGATTCAACCGCTCGGAAGTGGCTCGTTGACGGATACGGAAGGAGATGAGACGGGCGATCAAGGCCGATCCAATGAAGCCGAACGCTCGTCACCGTTTCAGATTGAAGGTCTCAACCGCTCGCCCGTGAGTACGCCGCTTCCGGTCTATTCCGAGCAGGTCAACGCCCTCATTCGTGTTCGCATCGTCGTGGATCCGCAGGGCCGGATCATTCAAAGGCTTCCCCTCCTGAAAGGCAATGCGCGGCTTGAACAGGCCGTTATGGACGCGTTATTGCGCTGGCGTTTTAATCCGCTTCCACCGAACGCACCTCAGGAAAATCAGACCGGGCAAGTTACCTTCCGGTTTACGCTGCGGTGACTTGGGCTAGTTCGGGACGGGTTCGACCGTTGATTCCTTTTTTCGTTCGAACGCCTGCTCCCAGGTGGCCATATTCTTTCGCGAATCCTGAACGAACCCTGAGCGCCTCACCAGGGATATGATGGCGCGATTGACAGCAGAGGCCGGAAAAGGGAGTGGTCTCAGGAAATCCACGAAAAGAACGACGCGAACGTCATCGGAGTCATTCCAGGCTTCATGGTCGAACGTATCGTCGAAAAACATGCTCTTTCCTTCTTCCCACTCGGCGTAGTCCTGTTCGATACGGATCCGGCACTGGCCGGGCGGATCGGGAATTTTCAGGCCTAGATGGTAGCGAACGAATCCCTTAAAAACTCCGCGATGGGCCGGAATGTGTTTATGGGGCGAAAGGATGGAAAAGAACGCGGTCGTCATGCCCGGGATGCGTTCTACAAGCTTCGCCGTTTCAGGGCAGCGCGCGCAATTCGGCTCCGATTTATACCCCATGCCATACAGGAAAAAAGTTTTCCAGTGTTCGTCGTCGGTTAAGACGACCTGGTCCCTGGAGATGTCCTGAAAACTGGGAAGTCTATCCCGATAGCTCAGCACCTCATCGAGTTCACGTCGGATGGTTTTCCAGTTCGCTTCCAATTCTCTCGCCCAGGGGAACTCGCCGGCGTCGAAAAACGTGCAGTCGCCGATAAGCGAGTTCTTCGCAATGTAACGTTCGAGTTTCCACAGCGCTTTACCGCCCATGTCTTTGACAAACTTTCGGCGGCGTTTCTTGAATGACATGATCCTGGCGATTTTTTTAGCTGTTTCCGAGAACTATTTCCGAGAACTATTTCTGAGGACGGACGCGTCGGCCGGCCTCCGTGCCGCCATTTCCCCGGAGGATCGAGCGATGTTATGGAAACGTACGGTTGGTGGTGATCCGAATCACGGATTTGTTACACGTCCCTGCACATAAAATATTCCTGATGCGCCGTCTTCCGAAGGCGGGAAGCGACCTGAACAGCCATGCCGTAATCAGGAGCTTTGGGCAGGAATGCCGGGACATGGGAAAAGCGAATCAGGGGAATTCGATGTCGAACGCGTAGTCAAACGAGAACCTCAGCCCGAATTCGACGACGGCGATGAACTTCGTCAGGGATTTCCCGGGGACATTCAACGTGTTCGAAATGCTGTTTATTCCGCCATCGACGGTGATGAACGCCCACGGTGTCGGTTCATAACGCATACGGAGAGCGGCTCGAATTGTGCGTTCAACCGTTCCGGTCAGGATGGTTTCAAGATCGTCGTTATTGCCGGGAAACGTTTGCCGAATGTCGCTCCCTCCCTGCCAGAGAACGTCGATGCGCGGGCTCAGGAGCAGTCCGGGCGCCCAGGAAAATGCATGATAGTCGGCCTGGGCATTGATGGCGACATAGTCTGAGAATTGCGTGGCCAGGCCGCGCAGCAGGTAGATATATCGACCTTCAGGCTGTAAGGTATTGTACGTTCTCGATGCAATCGCTTCTCCACCGAATGTCACATCGAGCAGACTCATCACCCGGGGAAACGTCACGGAACCTGTGACGGCATATGACATCGGTTCGTCCAGATTCAGCACGTCGACGTCGTCGACGATACCCTGAAAATGGAATACGGCCTTTGGTGAACGGTACCACAGACCCATTCCGACGATTCCGTTGTTTTCATCGTTCTTCGGCAGGCTGTCGAGCGCGAATATCACCGAGTGGAACGGATTCAGGTACTTGAACGAGATTCCGGAATTAGCTCCGGAATAGAGCGTCGACTGCATGAACGTCACGACAAAATTTCTTGTCGGCCGCCAGTCCAGACGATGATAGGCGACATAGCGTCGCTCGCTTCCGACCTTTACAGAGTCGTCTCCAGCAGCCCCCGTGAATCGTCCGTCGCTCGTTATGCTGTCGAGTTCGCCAAGAATGGACCGAATTGAAAGACGGGATCCGCCGATACGGAATCCAAGCTGGTCATAGGATCGGGGATTGCTGCTCAGCAGCGTGGACGGTTGACCATAGAGGCCCCAGTGACGACTGAATCTGCCGATTACCAGACCGATCAGTTTTCCCTCGAAGCGGAGATAGCTGTCTTCAGTTCGCGACAACCACCGAAGTGCCGCATCCAGGCCATCCGGATCACGGTCGTAATACAGATCCTGACGCACGGCCATAGCAGAGGCAATGCGACCGGAAGCGAATCGAAATTGTAATAAGATATTCTGGAATATATGATTGTCCGCCCCCGGCAGATAGCGAAGTGCATCGAGACGACCGTTGTTCGTGGCCCTGATACCGGGCAGTAGCCTGACCCCGACAACGCTTTCATGGCTTGCCGGACGGGTGCTGGAGAGGCGCCCTTCAATCTGCCGTAGCCACGCCCGTTCCGCCTCGTCGAGGTCTGCTGCAGACAGGCCTAAAAGGGCAGCTCGAACCTCGCCTTCCGTGTACGGGAAAGCCGTAGGATTGAGTTCAAGAAGATATCCCCTATTCTGCAGCCGTTGAATGGCGACATGAATGCCGTCTTCGACCGGCAACGGATGCGAGCTCTGGCCGGAGCTGACAGATGAGATCAAGCCGAAGCAGATCAGACAAAAAAAGGCTTTACGATAAGATGACATATTGCGGTGTCACTTCGACTGCAGGGCGTGCAAAGTTAGCTTTCGTCGCGCATATTATCATTTTTGACTGGAACCGGACTATTTTTCGCTACTTTTAAGCCTCTTTGTTCCGAGAAAGTCGCTGAGAAAGTCGCCGGGAAGATCATCAAGAGAGCGTGTTTACCGCATCCGCCACATTTTCCAGTCACGCACGTTGTCGCGAAAAACAGAACTGATATTCCTCCTAGCGGTTGACGCCGTAGCACTTGCCTGGGCCAATCTTCTATGGTACTGGGCACGATTTACATGGGGCTGGTTCAGCGAGCCGGTATTTGCCCCGGACGCCGGTTATGTCGGAGCCCTCGTCGCGCTTCTTTCGCTTTTCTGGTTGGTGCTGTTCCTTTTCTACGGGATGTACCGTGAACGCTACGCGTCGAGTCGGCTCGACGAATTGGTATCGCTCGCCAAAGTAGTGACGTTCGGCATACTCGTACTCTTCTTCGTTTTGTTCATTCAGAATCTTGATGCCTATTCTGCACGGTCGAATCTTCTTTTTTATTGGGCCGCTGTTTTTCTTCTGGTCGCTGCAGGTCGTGTTTCGGTTCGCTCCGTGCAAAAATTCCTGATTTTGCGAGGTCGTGGATTGCATCGAACGCTGATCGTCGGATGGACCGAACTGCTCGATCAACTCTATGAAGAAGTTGCCCGTTATCCGGAAGCAGGACTCGACATAGTGGGAGCCGTGCGCCTGAAAAGAGGGCTGACTCAATCGCCCGTTCCGGCAGACGGCTCAGCGCAGATTCCGGACAGCTACGAGGAAGAAGTGTCATCGATCGAAGACTTGCCCCGGATGATCGATGAACTCGAGATTCAGGATGTGCTGATCGCACTGGGAGCAGACGACGGGGGATCGCTCATGGAGGTTCTACGTCTGTGCGACGGCAAGTCCGTGTCCCTGAAACTGGTCCCGGATTTTTATACCATCATCGGAGGCATGGCCCGGACGGAGCACATGTACGGTCTGCCGTTAATCGAAGTGCTGCCCGAACCCATGCAGGCCTGGGAGCAAAGCTTAAAACGGCTGTTCGATATGGTCGTATCGGGGCTGGTTCTCGTTATCGGTTTGCCACTCTGGATCGTCATAGGACTGATTATTCGGTTGTCGTCCGAAGGAAAAGCTATTTATCGCCAACAGAGGGTGGGACAGCACGGAAGCAACTTCGTGATGTACAAATTCCGCACGATGCGAAGCGATGCCGAAGCCAAAACAGGCCCTGTGTGGGCCACCGAAGACGATCCACGTTATACGGGATTCGGTAGATGGCTCCGTAAATGGCGCATCGACGAGATACCTCAGATGTGGAACGTATTCAAAGGCGACATGAGTCTCGTCGGACCACGTCCTGAACGACCGTACTTTGTTGAGCAGTTTGCACCGGAGATCCCCCTGTATAGTCGCAGGCAACGCGTCAAGCCCGGTATAACGGGATGGGCCCAGGTTAAATGGAAATACG
Organism: uncultured Rhodothermales bacterium; assembly: GCA_964527795.1. Classification (GTDB taxonomy): domain Bacteria; phylum Bacteroidota; class Rhodothermia; order Rhodothermales; family UBA10348; genus SMXL01. The sequence continues at coordinate 7,264 of CAZGOS010000012.1, forward strand.
ACTCCAGCCTTGACGACGTACGGCAGAAGGTGAAATACGACCTGTTTTACATCGAAAACATGAGCTTTCGCCGCGACATGCAAATTCTCTTTCGAACCTTATATACGTCCATTCGCGGAGACGGTCATTAGTTTGCTGCAGTTCGCAACAATTGCCTGCTCGATTGAAACTCCAATCGAACAAAAATCCATTTCGGTCCGTACCCGAGAAGCCTGTATTTGACACCTAGCAAAAACGGGAGAAAAACGATCCGATATGCACGTGACATTTGAAGCAGTGATTGGCCTCGAAGTGCACTGTCAACTGGCAACGGAGACGAAAGCTTTCTCCTCCGAGTCGGCGGCCTTCGAACCAGAACCCAATACGCATGTCCGTCCGCTGACACTCGGGCATCCAGGCACCTTACCCGTTTTTAACAAACGCGCGGTCGAATTCACCCTGAAAATGGGACTTGCTACGCATTCAAACATCAGCCGCACTTCCGTATTTGCGCGAAAGCACTATTTCTATCCGGACCTGCCGAAGGGTTATCAGATCTCTCAGTTTGATCGTCCCATCTGCTCAGGCGGATACGTTGAAATTCCCACGAACGATAACGGTACTGAATTTCGACGCATCCGACTCACACGGATCCACATGGAGGAGGACGCGGGAAAAAGCATTCATGATGCCCATTCAAATGCGAGCCTGCTCGACTATAACCGAACCGGGGTCCCGCTGATCGAGATCGTGAGCGAACCCGACCTTCGCACACCACGGGAAGCCTATGATTATATGCGCAAAATCCGACAACTCGTCAGATATCTCGAAATCTGCGACGGAAACATGGAGGAGGGATCGGTGCGGTGCGACGCTAACGTTTCCGTGCGCAAGCGAGGGGAGACGGAGCTCGGTCCGAAGACCGAAATCAAGAACCTGAACTCATTTCGTTTTCTTGAGAAAGCTCTGGCTTATGAAATTGATCGTCAGGCGCGAGTTGTATCGGCCGGGCGAGAAGTTGTGCACGAGACGAGACTCTGGGACGACTCGGCCGGCGAAACCCGGCCCATGCGTTCAAAGGAAGAAGCGCATGACTACCGGTACTTCCCCGATCCGGATCTTCCACCGGTGATCGTATCCGAATCTCTTCTGGAACGCATGCGGTCGGAAATGCCGGGCCTGCCTGACGAACGTTTACGTCGCTATGTAAAGGAGTGGCACCTGCCGCGTTACGATGCCGGAGTCTTGACCGCCGAGCGGGAAATCGCCGATTATTTTGAATCCTGCGTACACCATATTCTGACCGAGGGTCCGGACGAGTTTCTGGACGATATTCTGAACGAGTCTCTGAACAAAACTGAATCTGAAGAACCGGACCTTGCGTCTTACCTCATTGCAAAAGCCGTGTCAAACCTGATGATGACGCACGTGCTCAGAACACTGAGAGAACAGTCGATCGAGATCGAGGACTTCCCGATCGACGCTGGTCGTCTATCGGGTCTTGTGCGTTTGCGATTGCAGGACCGTGTGAGTTCGACCGGCGCGCAGGAGATCTATGAGGCGATGCTTACGGACGGCGGCGCCGCTGAAATTGTCGCTGAGAGTCGGAATCTTCTTCAGGTAAAAGATACCGGGTCGTTGAGGCCGTATATAGTGCAGGTCATCGAACAACATCCTGAAAAAGTGGAACAGTACCTGAAAGGAAAGAAAGGATTAATCGGCTTTTTTATCGGCCGGGTAATGCATTCATATCCGGGTTCACCGGATCCTCGACAGGTACGCACGCTGCTGGAGGAAATGTTGGCTGCCCCGAAATAGTGTCGCGCGTACTTTAGTCCATTCTCACCTCAATCAGACAGTTGGATCATTGAAAGGCAACAGACAAGGACATTGGATCACCGTTCTCTTTTTGCTGGCGGCAGCGTGCAGCACGGAGACGGAACCGAAGGTTACGGCGTACGCCGAAGGCACATTGACCATTCACGTACAAGAGGATTCGACGAAGGATTACAGTGGATTTGAAGTCTTTCTGGCCAGCCAGTCGGAGGGTGATGTCGATACGCTGGCGATCGCCTTGACCGATCGAGAGGGACGTTTCTCGATGGATATCTCGGCGGATGAAGAGGGAATCTACCCACTCATAATCAGCCGGGCAGGCGTTACCCTGGCTGCTGCAGAATTCGTTCTGGTCGACGGCGATACTTCGACGGTAACAGGTGCATTCCCGCTCCTCGGACGTCGTCTGCGGATTATCTCCATGGAAAATGCAGCGTGGACAGCGTACCAAAACACCAAACTTCAGCACAATTCAACGTTGCTCTCACAGATTCAGAATCAGGACGCGAGTCTAACCAACATGCGACAGGTCGTACTTCGAACGAGCACGATCTTATGGAGTCTGCGAACGTCGTATCCACGCACAATGGCTACGGATCTGGCTTCCGTCGAATCAATCGTCATGATGGAAGGGTGGAATGATTCACTCGTTGTCGAACGTATGCAGGAATTACGATTGCACAACGCGAGTATCGTTGAGGCTGTCAAAGCCGCGCGACGATCGACCGCGCGACTTTTCGGACAGGATTCGTCTCTTGCGCTGATCCGGTCCTACATCGATCGCTTGACCGACGAGGAGCAGAAAGCGGCACTACACGCCGAAATTGTCGTAGCATACGCAGATAGTATTCAGAACGAGCAGGCCCTCAGCGAAGCACTGGAACTGCGTCGCCTGTACCCGGATACAGAGTGGGCCAACTGGGCATCCACGGCGACGTACGAACTGGAGAACCTGAGTCCGGGCATGCCGGCACCGGCGTTCGCGGTCACTTCCATTGACGGTGACTTGATTACGACAGAGAGCCTGCGGGGCAAGTTTGTAATTTTGGAATTCTACGAACCTGCAGATGAGATATTTCTCAAGGAGTTGGTCGAGCGCAATGCCATATTTTCAGCTTTGAATCCAGACATTTTTGAAACACTCTCCATCTCTCTCGATCCGGATTCGATCTTGAACAGCGCATTGTTCGAAGAGCAGCGACCTCCCGGTTCATTCTCTATTGCGCCGGCAGGACGCGATGCGGCCATTGCCCGGCAGTTCAACATTCAGATCATTCCGACCCGGATTCTGATTGATCCGAAAGGACAGATCGTAGATAAATATCCAGGCTCCGCCATTCTGTCACTGGAGGATGACCTGGTTGCCATTATCGATCGATTGAACCAGGCCGCTTCGGCATTTAACTGACGTTTCTGAAAACCCGGTACACGCCCGGATCATCGAATAAAATCTGCGCTTTTAGACCATTGATACAACCATGCTTATCGCCGGAAACTGGAAAATGAATTCGGATCATACGTCGGCCCGGCAACTTGCGAGCGCAGTCGTTTCCGCCGTAGGAAACGCAGATCCGGTTCAGGTTGCCGTATGTCCACCGTTTGTCAATCTTGACGCCACCTACGGCGTGCTGCACGGCACTCCAATTCTATTGGGCGCCCAGCATATGCATGAGGAGATTTCCGGCGCTTTCACGGGCGAAATCTCTGCCCCGATGTTGCGTGCGGTCGGATGCCATTTCGTGATTCTGGGCCATTCGGAAAGGCGACAGTACTTCGGAGAGACAGATGCTGCGGTGAACAGGAAAATCAATCAGGCGCGTGTGCATGGTCTCGTACCCATCGTTTGCGTAGGCGAATCGCTCATGGAAAGGGAAAACAATCTCGAAACGGAAATCGTGTCCGGCCAGGTTCGAGCTGCGCTGGAGGGAATCAGTCCCGGTTCTTCCGAACATCTAGTCATTGCATACGAACCTGTTTGGGCGATCGGCACCGGTCGAACGGCAACTCCGGATCAGGCGCAGGAGATGCACGCGGTCATCCGCGCGATATTGATTGAACAGGTAGGCCGGGACCAGGGAGCGGCTATCCATATCCTTTACGGAGGAAGCATGAAACCGGAAAACGCTGCAGATCTTCTTGGCATGCAAGATATCGACGGGGGTCTGATCGGAGGCGCCAGTCTGAAAGCGGACGATTTTTCGATGATTGTTCGCGCCGCACAGGAATCGGCTTAAAGAATCATGTGCACGTCGATCGTAAGATCGTTGGCTGTGACTGCGTGTCTCGGCGTTCTGGCAGCCTGCTCCGGTCCTCAGACTCCAAGCAAGCCCTACGCCGGTCTGGCGAGGGCGTATGAAGTCGGGATCCCAACATTTGACGCACAGGTTCAACCCGCATTCGAGGGTGGTGAAAGAGGTCTGAATGTGGACGTCAGTATTCCGGAGCTATCTCTGGTCTTTCGCAGTTCCGAGCTGCGTCTGGTGGCTCGAATCGAATGGTTAGTGCGACTGCTGAGCGCGGATGGCGGACAGGTCCTGGGCGAAAATACGCACCGAGAGACCATTTATCGCGATGCTGATTCAGCACCTGCGCTTTTCGGGCGCACCTCTTTTTCGGCATTCATAAAAGCCGCTCCCGGCATGTACAGAATTGAGATAATGCTGGAAGATCTTACATCGGGCAAATCTGAACGGAAAGAATTGATATTTGAGCTTCCTGCACGCAACGAACCACTTATTGCGACGGATCTTCACCTGGAAAACCAGGATGGACGACCCCTGGTGGCTATCCATCTTCCGGACACCCTTGAACGTGCGAACGCTGTTTTCTTTCTCACGGGAAATGTATCACGTCCTGCGATTCTTCGTTCTTTTGTGGCCCGCCTGGACGCTTATGGTACACCAGCACAATCTCCTTACTGGCAGGGGCCAGGTACGGGCTTCGCCGGAATCAGTGCACCGGAGCTCACGGTTGTTGACACGCTGGCAACTGAAGAAAGGGTGGTCCGGCGAGGTCCTCTGAGTCGTGTTTCTATTCCAGTGCCGCTGGGTGACGTCGGCACCTACCGGGTTGAGGTTATGATAGAAGACCTGCAGATAGAAGGTGGGCCCCCGGCCGTAGAATTATCGCGGTATTTCATCATTCGCCGCTCAGGCTTTCCCAGAGTGGAAGAATTTGACGAACTCATTCCCCCGCTCATTTATCTGGCGAATTCAACAGAATGGGAGTTTCTGGAATCCTCCATCGCTACCGCTGATGCCCGCCGCGCGTTTGATTCATTCTGGGGTCGTTTTATGACGGACCGTTCGGTAGCAACGAACGTTGTGCGCATGTACTTCAGTCGAGTCGAAGAAGCCAATCTGCGCTACTCGGAGTTTAAGGAAGGATGGAAGACGGACCGAGGCATGGTTTACATCATTCTGGGCGAGCCACTTTTCATAGAACGAACACTCGAGTCCGAGATCTGGTATTATTCGTACGACGAAGGGAGGGGGGAACATCTATTCGAATTTCATCGCATATGGCGAGAAAACGCCCCGGATATGATCGACGAATACACTCTCGAGAGATCCTTTGAGTACGAACGCTTCTGGAGAGGGCAAATCGACCGCTGGAGAAGCGGGGTCGCTCTCTAGCAGCTACTTGTCGCTCTTTCCCGATTTTCCTGATGAAGAAGACGTTCCTGATTCCGGTTTCTTCGAATTCGTGGCCCCACCGGATTCCTTCGAATCAGATTTGTCCGACGATGCACCGCTTGATGCGCCGTCGGAGTCTTTCCCGGCCTGACCGTTGTTTCCTGCCCGGGCATAGTCCGTCAGGTAGAACCCGGTTCCCTTGAATACCAGACCCGCACCAGGAATGATCAATCGTGTGACAGGCTGGTTTGTTGTTGGGCAGCTCTTTAAGGCGGGTTCGGTAATCCGCTGTTCGATTTCAAACGTGGTACCGTCTTCGCGACGATAGAGGTATGTCGGCATGATGAATGGGCCACCCGGGCGAGTAGATCAGCAAGTTTTGAAAGTCTGAAACTCTTGACGTCAGTCGACGAACATGGGTTCCAAAACGGTAGCTACTCCGCGGATTCAAAATAGACGGCGTCTGCACGCCTGCGGATCGATCGAAACACAATATCGGCTACGGCCGAGCGAATCCGGCGGTGTTTTGAGTTGTCCCTGGTCGGATATACGCGGTTCGTGAGCAGAATGACGTAGAGCGACTGATCCCGGTCGAACCAGATGGATGTTCCCGTAAAACCGGTATGCCCGAACGAGAGTCGTGCAAAACGGTGGCCCGCAGCAGAATATCCCACCTGGCTTTTCGTATCCCAACCGAGCGCGCGCGTATGGATCCGATCCTGATCCACGGCCGTCGTAAACAGGCGAATTGTTTCCGGGCGCAGAAATGTCTCGTCGCCAAGACGTCCATCATTAATGATCATGAAGGCAAATATGGCCAGGTCCTCCGCGGTTGAGAATAATCCGGCATGCCCGGCCGTACCTCCAAGGATGTAGGCCGTTTCGTCGTGCACATCACCCTGAATCAGTCGATTTCGGAAATAGTCGTCCCGTTCAGTGGGAACGATGGCTGGATTCGCAACTCGGCTGATTTTCCGATACCCGGTATTTTTCATGCCCAGGGGCTCAAAAATAGCCTCCCTGACATATTCGTCAAACGGTTTTCCCGTGATCTGCTCAACAACGAGCGCAATTACGATGGGCCCGAAATCGGAATAACGTGACATGGACCCCGGTTCATACACTAGTGAATCAGATAGAATTGCTGAGAGCACACTATCGCGTGAGATATGCTCCGATTCGTAGAAAGGACGGAAGGGAATCAGCCCACCGGTATGCGTGATCAGATCGTGAATGCTCACTCCTCCCTTATTGTTCACCGCAAACTCAGGAACGTAGGAAGAGACGGCATCATCAAGCGCGAGTTTGTCCTGCTCAAAGAGCAGCATCACGGCCGTCGTCGTCGCAATGACTTTGGTCAGACTGGCCAGATCAAATATCGCAGATTGAGAAACACGACTTCCGTCCTCATAGGTATATCGACCGTATCCCCGCAAATGAACAATTGTCTCGCCTCGCCCAACGGCAATAGCTGCGCCGGGAAATGCGCTGTCTGCAATGGCGTCCCACAATAAACCGTCGAGTTCGGAGAGAGCTGCTGCGTCCAGGCCTGCTTCTTCCGGAATTCCGATTCTTGGAAAACGTTGTTGCAGCAGCAGACCACTTCCGCGTGCAAAGGTGTCTGAAAGAGAGATCGGCAATCGTGCGCTTGTTGCAGCCCGGCCAAACAGCACGTCACTCATTGCGCGAATGGAAACGTCGGCCGCGCCGAAGGACAGCAGTATCGCATCGACATCGTCCGTGGCACTGGTGATGTTGTACGGAGATCCAAAAACAGTGAAGACGACCGGCGCCGACAACGTGGAAAGTGAACCCAGGATGCCGGAAATCGCATCGCCCGCAGGTTCGTCGTCAGAGGTAAGATCGGCCAGAATCACGAGGTTCTGCTTTTTCGCTTCCCGGGCAACTGCAGGCATGCCCGATTTCCAGTTATCTCTTGTAAGAGAATGGTTTATCATGTGATATTCATGATAAACTTTAATGGCATTCGCCAATATTGAAGATCGACCGGTCGTAGCGGAGTCGACGAGCGAGATAAGCATGATGCGTTCCGATTGTCCCGTTTCCGGGACGGCTCCACGATTACGAAGCGCAACAACCGATCGACGAGCGACTTCAGCGGCAGCTGCACGATGGCTCGGCCGCGTCAGTAGAGTGGGGATGGATGAAAGTCTCTCCTCACGATAATTCCGCAGGCCGTTTTGTACGGGGGTGTATACGCCGTTCGGCGCCCCGTTTTGTAGGCCGAGATGAGCTTTTGCTCGGAGAACGCGTCGTACACTCGCTTTTATTCGCTCTTCCGGGATTCGTCCGTTTACCACAGCCTTCACAAGAGCGTTTCGAAGAAGATCGGGCTCAGAGGGTGACAGTAATAAATCGAATCCGGCAGAAGCGATCAGGACGGCAAGTGAGTCGGGTTCGAACCTGTCCAACCAGGAGCAATCCAGCGCGTGCGAGATTACGAGGCCACCGTATGCGAGGCGTTCTCCGAGCCGACTGCCGGAGAATTCAGGAGAAAGAGCGGCAGAAACTGCCGGTCCGGAAGTTGTATCGGGCACCGCCAGGCCCGCCATCATTATTGCACCGACGTCTGAATCGATGGCTTCTCGAAAAGGGATAAGCCAGGACCCATCGGGGGTAACAAACGCTGATTCGATGAAACGAGCGCCGATTTCTTGACGACTTGAGTCCCTTGACTGCAAACTGAAACCGGGAAAGTACTTGGCAGCAGCGATAACACCATTGTTTTGCGCTCCTTCGATGAAACGTTTTACGAATTGACCGACAAGGATCGGATCATCTCCAAACGTTCGATTCCCCAAATCCGGATTCGCCGGTATGGCGCTGACATTCGCGACGGGGGCGAGAATCATGTGAACACCGAGTGCGCGCGCTTCGCGCGCAGTAACCTGTCCGGCGCGGTATGCCATTTCGACATCGCCGGCGGCGCCGAACGCCATCGCCCGTGGAAATTCGGTTGCAAACCTCACGCGTGTTCCAGCACCCTGCTCCATGTCCTGTACAACAAGGAGCGGAAGATCTGCCTGCTCCTGCAATTCGGCGATCAGTGCGCTTTGTCTGAACGGATCACCTTCGAGCAGAAGTATGCCACCTGCGCCGAAATCCACCACCTCTCGTCGCAGATCCTCATATAATTCGCGATCGAAAGCAATGTCCGTATCCGGCACACCGATGATAAACATCTGGGATACCATCTCGCGAAGCGACATCCCGTTGAGTGTCCTGAGGACCCAAAGTTCCGCTCGTTGATCGTCTGTCAGTCCGGGAGTACACGCGGTGACGAGTTGAAAAAGCAGCAGAGAGAGTATGAACGATGTCAGGTTGCGCATGTGTACGGAAAGAGACGATTCGATCGCTCTAATCTAACTGGATTATAGAGTATGGGTAAAGAATGGAAAAAGGCATGCGCCTGGACAAACCTGTGGTTCACATAGCCGTAGGAACGTGCCGGTAACAATCATTCAGGTCATCTCCGCGAAATCCTACCCTTCTCAAATTGAACATCGAATCCACAACCAGGCGCGGTACGCTACTCACGATACTCTTTTTAGGAGTATTGATGGCGGCTTTGGATATAGCCATGCTTGGTCCGGTCAAACCTGCGATTCAGGATACGTTCTCAATCGATGAGCGATCCGGGTCCTGGATTCTCAACGCCTTCGTGCTTTTCAATTTAATGGGCGTACCGGTCATGTCTAAAATGGCCGATCTATTTGGTCGGCGTCGCATTTTTCTGACTGTAATCATTCTGTTTGCCGCTGGGGGTCTTGTCGTCGCTACCTCCTCTTCTTTTGCTATGCTGCTTGTCGGAAGATCGCTACAGGGACTTTCTGTTTCAGGGATATTTCCCGTAGCCGCGGCGGTCGTTGGAGACGTTTACAAACCCGAATACCGGGGCAGAGCCCTGGGAATACTGGGGGCCGTATTTGGAGTCGCGTTCATTGTAGGTCCGATCATCGCCGGGCTCCTGCTGCAATTCGGTTGGAGATGGGTCTATTTTGCCTATCTGCCACTCGCCACGGTCGTCTGGGTGTGGGCATTCATACGCCTGCCCCGGGTCACGCGAAAAAGAACCGCGCCTCTGGACGTGCCGGGTGTGATTACACTTTCCACAGCTCTCCTGTCGATAACGTACGGCATCAGCCGGCTTGATCCCGGCCGAGTCGTTGAATCGCTCATGTCACCGCGCGTCGGGCCTGCTTTTCTAATCGCAGCAGTCTTGTTTCTTGCTTTCGTGCGCGCAGAAAACCGAGCTGAGGATCCGGTACTGCGACTCGGAATGTTCAGGAACAGACAGATTACACTGAGTGCATTCATCGCCATCGGAGCCGGCATCGTTGAAGCCGCGTTCATCTCTTTCCCGACGCTCGCAAGTCTGTCGATGGGTGTCTCCCGATCGGCAGCAGCCTTTATGCTCATTCCGCTGTCCGTTGCAATCGCTGTCGGATCGCCCCTGGCCGGTCGCCTTCTGGATCGTGTAGGATCGCGAACCATCATTCTTGGGAGTAATGCGGTTCTTGTCATGGGTATGGCAGGCATCGCCGCCTGGCCGGCCTCCCGCGCAGCGTTCTACGCCTCCACCGTACTGATTGGATTGGGTCTGGCCGGTATCATGGGGTCAGCGCTCAGCTACATTCTTCTACACGAAGCTTCGGAGGGGGAACGCACGGCATCGCAGGGTATCATCACCCTGTTTATTTCGATTGGACAGCTCTTCGGAGCAGCACTGGTCGGATCTATTGTTGCCTCTTTTGGTGCAGAAGTGAGCGGGTATTCAACGGCATTTTTCGGCATTGCCGCAATGATGGCCGTTCTGCTGCTGATGTCTCTCCGCCTGAAATCGAGGAAGGAAGAATCACTCAAGGTGCACCGGGTGTTTCACTCCGGGAAGCCTGCGAATGGATAGCAAGCTGGCCGCACGCCGCAGCAATATCCTGTCCTCGGCTTCGCCGAACCGTCACAGTTACACCCAGCGAAACAAGGATTCCTGCGAACGAGTCGACAGTGGCTTCATCCGAGCGTGAAAATCGGACGCCTGCAACAGGGTTGTACATAATGAGATTCACTTTGCTTGGAGCCCAGTGAGAAAGGCGAGCGAGATTGCGGGCATCTTCCATCGAATCGTTGAAACCCTCGAAAAGACAGTACTCGTAGGTTATGGGCCGTTTCGTTTTCTCGACGTAGTATTGAATTGCACTACGGAGGGCCGACAAATCCGTTTTGGCTTTTCGGTTTACGGGCATAATCGCACGTCGCTTCTCGTCGGTCGGGGCGTGAAGGGAAACCGCGAGATTGCAACCCGGATTGTCGTCTGCGAATCTTCGGATTTGTCCGGCCAGTCCGACCGTCGACACCGTAATTCGTCGGGCGGCCATAGCCAGTCCATTCTTATTGGTGATTTTCTCAATACTGTCGCTCACAGCTCCGTAATTGAGCATGGGCTCACCCATTCCCATGAATACAACGTTTGACAGGGGTCTATCATAACGACGGAGGGCGAGTTTGTTCGTCTGATAGACCTGGTCGAAAATTTCGCCTGACGATAACTGCTGTTGAAATCCCATTTGGCCCGTGGCGCAGAATGAACAGGCCATGGCGCAGCCGACCTGACTCGAGACACAGGCGGTCGTTCGTTTCGTTTCTCCCTCTGCATCAAAGTCAGGAATCAGGACGGTCTCGATCGATCTGCCCGATGCGATCGAAAAAAGTGTCTTAATAGTACCGTCTTTCGATTCATGCGAATCACGCTCTACAATGCAAGAAATGACCGCAATTTCTTCCAGTCTGGATCGAAGGGCGGCAGGCACGTCCGTCATATCTGCCAGATCATTCACTCCACGCGCATAGATCCAGCGGTAGATCTGTCGTGCTCTGTAGATTGGGTAGCCTAGATTCTTCAGGAAATCTTCGAGTTCCGAAGCACTCAAGGCCTTGAGGTCGATGGCGGACGTTCTGCCAGGGGATCCGGTGTTAGGGTCGACGGCGAATTTTTCCATCCGTTCAATCGGTCCTCGGAGACCGCGGTATTCCGACGACAGCTGAATTAGATACCGATCAGTCGATCAATGACAACAAGGAGCAGAAGAAGGGGAATGTACCAGACCGACCCTTTAAGAACCAGCCGGGCATCCTGTACGGATCTGGTCAACCTGAATTTATTAGCCAGCGTAAGGAACCAGGCACCAAGCACGAGGGATCCGAACAAATAAAGCCATCCGGAAAGGTCAAGGAGCCACGGAACGACGCTCGCGGCGACCATCAGCGCGGAGAACGTCGTGGTGAGCGCGACCGTTTTCGTTCCGTCGGGATCCTCAACGGTCCACATGGCAAAACCAGCGCGTTCGTAGTCTTTTCTATACATCCAGGCAAGCGACATAAAGTGCGGCATTTGCCAAAAAAGCAGAATGGCAAACATGGCCCATCCGCCATTTCCAAGACTGCCTGTTGCCGCTGTCCAGCCGCCCAGGGCCGGTAATGCTCCCGGAAGGGTACCGATCAACGTATTGTACGGCGTAATCTGTTTGAGAGGCGTGTAAACATACAGGTAGAGGGCGACCGCTATTGCCGCCAGGACACCTGTCAGTGGGTTCGTAAGCGGGCACAAAATCGCCAGCCCGGCCCCAATGAGAACATACCCGTAGACGCGTGCGTGCTCCGGGCGAATGCGTCCGGACGGGAGTGGTCTCGAAGCCGTACGGCGCATGAGCGCATCCTGAAATCTTTCCTGGAGGTGATTAAGAACGGCGCCACCAGCCGACACAAGGGGAATTCCGATCAAAGCCCAGCACAACGTCCAGACGTCCATATCGTCGGGTGAGCCGAGTACGAATCCTGCCAGTGCTGAGATGGTGACCAGAAAAGTGATTTCCGGTTTTGTCAACTGAATATAATCCAGTAATCGTGACCTCCACGCAGTTTCATCAGCGGTTCCTGGTGTCGCAGTGGCAGCAACGGCAGTAGGCTCGTCCAGCGTCCGAGGAATGCTCGGTAACGGATGGCAGGTGCGCTCGTCCATTCAGGCGCTCTTCAGCTCTGGTTAATTACCGGGTGATTTCGATTGCTCGCCTGTTTCCTGTTCAATCGATGGACAAGAACGGAAATTGTCACCATCGAGGCAAACAGGAGGGCGCCAACGACCAGGTGTGACGAATTAACGATGACCTGGACGTTGCTGGGTCTGACGATACCGTGCTCATCCAAAAGTACAAAATACGCGAACAAACCGAGTGCGATCTGGACGATCAGAATGCGAAGCGACCAATTTGCCAGACGAACGACGTCTTTAAGTTCTTCGTGCTTGAGACGAACGGTCAGCCACACGTGGAACACGGCTCCGGCTGCAACAAATGCAAACCCAAAATGAAGTCCGGCCAGAATGGGATGTATTCCGACTCCCGGATGCCTCAGCAGAGCGCCGAGAATAATCTGAATATAGACGGCAACGCAGGCTCTGATGGTCACAGACCGCAGAGAGTGATGAGAGTCGTCACGCGCAGTCTCGGTCGCCCGCTGCCAGGTGGGCGACACAAACAGTATCATGGTCGCGAGCAACGAATAGTATATTTGCGCAACGGCGGCGTGAACGACTGCGAGATTCAACGAAACCCAGACTACACGCAGTCCACCGAGCAGACCCTGAAATGTGACGAGCAACAGCGCACCAAAAGCGAGTCGTTGCATCCATTTTCGCTCATCCGAACGCCACGTCCAGAATGCCAGCACTGCGGTAAATAAACCGACGAGGGCTCCAAGTAAACGATGGCCGTGTTCCGCGAGAATGGGAGTAACTTCCCACCAGTTCGGCCATGGATTGAACAGATCATACGACTGGAAGGACGTAGGCCAGTCGGGAACGGCCAGACCGGCGTCAATACTGGTGACGAACGCCCCCCACGCGAGCAGCGCCGTAGCGAAGACGAGCGCCACAATCGAAAATCTGCGTCTGTCAGCGTAAAGATCCCCGGTCAAATCGTGCATGCGTGAGATAAGAGTCTGCTATATGGGTTGAAGGCCCGAAAGTACCGTAAACGAATCATCTTTCGTTCACTCCGCGATTAATTCCGCTTGAATAAGACCAATAAAAAGGCGTACGGATCGGCAGTACTCGGGCACCTGCAATTGGTTCGCACGTTCATTAGCGCTAGTTTGATCTGATTCTCGATTCGCACCCGGCCGAACTCGAAATGAACACCCTTCGAAACAAGTCTATTGTCCGATTCTTGATCGCCCTTTTGACGATCAGTCTGGGTACCGTGATCGTTTCTCCTGCAGCCAGAGCAGAGGGTAACACGGTCAAATACGCAGACTGGCTGTTGATTCATCTTCCGGATGCTTCAATGCCGGATGTCCAGCAGGCCGCCTACCTTGCTTCAGAAGACGGTGCGCGTTCTTTCGAAGAATTTCTGACTTCGTTTCAGAACGAACTGGAATCGCTGGCAGGGATATCGGACCAATTGAATGCAGACGATACGCAGAATAGAGCGACGAAACGACTTCTGCAGGAGCTCCGTTTCATGTTTACACGTTTCGTAGGCGAAGCATTGTTAATACGCCGGCTGGTGGCTGCGTCGCGACCAATTATGACCACGACGCAACAAACGGACGTTCCGGATGCATTCGCCGGCAGGGTTCATGCAGCCGGACCGGATGGTTCGAGTCCGGCGGGCGGGCTCGACCGCAGCGATGGCACGGCGTCGGTCATGTTCCTGCGATCTGCGGCGCAGCCGCTCGGACCCTAGCGGTTTCACTGCGGCAGTTGTAACTGACAAATCTGATTCCGTCGCAGTGAACAACCACGTTTCAGCCGTCCAACGAGATTCTGTGTCAACGGACGCCACGGTTTGTCCTGTTCTTCGTTCGATGCGGGAGGCGGCAACAATCTACGTTTCAACCGATAATAAAGTGGTTTTTTGAAATGCAAGGTAACGGCATGAAAGTGGGCCTGATCCTCTTTTTTCTGGGGATGTCAGGGTATTATCTATTTCCGACAGCTCAAAGCTTCTTCGTGAACCGCGAAATGAATGCGCTCGATGAAGCGGGTCGTGAGCAGTATGAGCGGGACAACTTCAATAAGCTTCGTGAGCTGAGGGAGAATTCTCTAAAACTGGGCCTTGATCTGCAGGGCGGTATGCACGTCACGCTCGAGGTACGCGTCGAAGCTCTCATTCGTGAGCTGGCAAACGATACGGACGAGCTGTTCGATGACGTTCTTGCAGCCGCCGGTTCAGAGGCTACGTCGAGAGATGTATCTATCATCGACGCGTTTGTGCAGGAGTTTGCTCGTCGTGATCCGAATGCGCGGCTGTCGCGATATTTCCGCAACGAAACAGCGGGCATAACGCGTCGCTCGAGCAACGCCGAGGTTGCTTCTTTCCTGAGGTCTGAAGCCAATGAAGCCGTGACGCGCGCAATTGCAATTATCCGTGATCGTGTCGACCGTTATGGCGTCACGGAACCATCCATTCAGAAACAGGGCACTCGACGAATCATTGTCGAGCTACCGGGAATTGATGATCCGGAACGAATTAGAGGTCTCCTGAAGGGCACGGCGCGTCTCGAGTTCAGGCTGATGGCCGATCCTGCGGAGCTTTTTCGCTCGACGCAGCGCATCATTGAGTACTTCCAGACGGTGCCGGATACGACGGATGAAATGCTCGCCGGGGCTGATACGACGTTTGATGTGAACGATCTGCTGGATCAGGGTGATTCCGGATCCGGAAACGCGTTGCTGGACGTACTTCAGCCGGCCGGACAGGGAGTCGTATTCGGGCGCGTGATGGAGCAGGATACGGCAGCGGTAAATGTGCTCCTGAAGGATGCACGCGTAATCGATCTGCTACCGGCCAATACGATACTCATGTATAGTTCGGCGCCCGAAGGTGTTACTGAGGAGGGATTGGAGGTCTACCTCCTGCTCGGAGTTCGAACGGAGATCGAACTCGGGGGTGAGGTCATTACGGATGCGCGCGTTGATTTTGCGCAGACCACCAATCAGGCGGAAGTCACGATGGTGATGAACTCGGAAGGAGCACGAACGTGGGCGCGACTGACCGGCGCAAACGTCAATAAAAATGTCGCCATCGTATTGGATGGTGTGGTCTATTCGTGGCCGAACGTTTTGCAAAGGATAACCGGTGGACGTTCAAGCATAACGGGTTTGGATTCCCGCGATGAGGCGACCGATATCGTGACCGTATTGAAATCCGGCGCTCTTCCGGCCCCGGTCCATATTGTTGAAGAAAGCACGGTAGGCGCAAGCCTTGGACAGGCTTCCATCCGCAGCGGTCTTAAGTCCATCATGATCGGCCTGTCGCTCGTCGCATTGTTCATGATTTTCTACTACCGCGCAGGCGGCTCGATTGCCGATCTGGCCCTGGTACTGAATCTGCTGTTCATACTTGGAATTCTATCCGCTTTCAGGGCTACGCTCACCTTACCGGGAATTGCCGGCATCGTGCTCACGATCGGCATGGCCGTGGATGCGAACGTGCTTATTTTCGAGCGAATACGTGAAGAGCAATCGACGGGTAAAACGCTCAAGGCAGCCATTGACGGTGGTTACGCCAAAGCGCTCAGCGCCATTATTGACGCGAACATCACCACGTTATTCGTCGGTGTGATTCTGTACTCGTTTGGAGTAGGGCCTATTCAGGGTTTCGCCGTGACGCTCATGGCCGGCATTCTGTCGTCCTTGTTTACGGCCATCGTATTTACACGGGTTCTGTTCGATTACGCTGTAATCGAGAAGCATATGTCGATCAGCTACGGTTGATTTCACTCGAGTAAAAAAGATTTGAAATGTGCGCCAACAGGTGCTAAAATCGACAGGGAGACATGAGAATATTTGAAAACTTGAACGTGCAGTTCATTGAAAAGAGACGGATCGGATACATCATATCCGGTGTTTTGGTAGTGGCCAGTCTCGTTTCGTTCGTTGTCAACGGACTTGAACTGGGGATCGACTTCAAAGGAGGAATGGAATTCGTCATAGAGACGAGCGAGCCGCTCGACGCCGTCGCCGTGCGCTCGGCTTTGACCGGGGTTCTTCCAACCGATCCGGAGGTCAAAACCTTTGGTGAAAACGCGCTGTTGATTCGCACGCTGAAGGAAGCAGACCTCAACGTGACGCTGGATCTGATTAAATCCGGGATTCGTGCGGCATTTCCCGGCGTAGAATTGAGCGTACAAAAAACCGTCGATGTGGGCCCACGGTTTGCGCGGGACCTTGAAGTGGGTGCCATTTATTCCGTGTTCGGCGCGCTTCTGGTTATTTTTATCTACATACTCATTCGGTTCGAGTGGCGATTCGGGGTGGGTGCGGTAACGGCGCTCTTTCATGACGTCATTATTACGTTGGGCGTCTTTTCCATGCTGCAGGGATTATTGCCTTTCTCGCTCCAGATTGACCAGACGATTATTGCCGCCTTCCTGACCATTGTAGGATACTCTCTAAACGATACGGTCGTTGTGTTCGACCGGATTCGAGAATACACTGGATTGTTCAAGGCGGAAAAATATCAGGACGTCGTAAATCGATCGATCAACAATACACTCAGTCGAACGGTCGTCACGTCGGGTACGACCTTGCTCGTCGTAGGCGTCCTATTTATATTCGGTGGCGAAGTTTTACGTGGCTTCGCTTTTGCATTAATTCTCGGAATTTTGATCGGGACGTATTCATCTATTTTTGTGGCTTCACCGGTTGTCGTCGAGCTTAGACACAGGAGCGCCAGTCGCCGGTAGACCATCTTGGGACGGGTCGCCTCGCGTTAGAAAGTCCGATCCCCGTATATCCAACGTATATCCAAACAGAGAACTAATGAATTACAACGTTGATGAGCGCTATAATTCCGTTGTCATCACCCTGAAAGGCAACGTGATGGGCGGTCCGGACGGATCCAAGTTGCATGACACGCTGCACGAGCTGAAAGAGAGCGGCAAATCGAATGTTGTCGTCGATCTCTCGAAAGTCAAATTCATGAATTCGAGTGGTCTCGGGATGTTGATCAGCGGAATGACAACGATGCGCAACGCCGGAGGGGATTTGCGACTGGCGAAAGTAGCCGATCGAATTCAATCGCTTCTTGTGATTACCAAGCTGATTACGGTGTTCAAGCACTACGAATCCGTTCAGGAAGCGGTCGACAGCTACAAGTAGGTTTTCGTCACCGCGAGTAAGGCGCGTTCTCGGTTATGAGAACCGGGGACGAAGTTGAACGAACTGTTTGCACGTAAGGCGGTGGGCACATGCGCGCCGCCTTACTCGTGACGAAGGACTTTCACGCTGCACGATGTCCGATAAAAACCACTAAATAGTAAGTCATGCCGGTTACGGTTGTTATTGGAAGCCAGTGGGGCGACGAAGGAAAGGGAAAGATTGTCGACCTGCTAAGTCGCGACATTGATATCGTTGCACGTTATCAGGGGGGTGCAAATGCCGGCCATACGATCTGCTGGGAAGACCAGGAATTTGTCCTTCACCTCGTACCCAGTGGTATTTTTCACGATGCTGTGACGTGCGTGATCGGAAACGGTGTGGTAATCGATCCCGTCTCCATGATGAACGAGATTCGCATGATCAAGGACCTTGGCTATGAAGTGGAAGGTCGGCTTCTCGTTTCTCATAATGCGCATGTCATCATGCCTTATCACAAGCGAATCGAAGAGGCTCACGAGCGAGCTCGCGATGCAGGAGCCATTGGAACGACGGGGCGGGGCATTGGTCCGGCCTATGTCGACAAGTACGCACGGACAGGTATTCGCATTGTAGATCTTCTCGACCGCGATGTCCTGCAGCGGAAACTGACGGCCTCGATTGAAGAGAAGAATGCCATTCTCGAATCCGTATACGGAGCGGATACACTCGACGTCGAAGCTATCATCGAGGAATATGTCGAGTTCGATCGCCTGATCGATCCGTTCGTGACGGATACGGCAGAATATTTGGCCTTCTCGCATGCCGACGGCAAGAAGATTCTGGCAGAGGGTGCTCAGGGAGCACTTCTTGACGTTGATTTTGGTACGTATCCGTTTGTTACGTCCAGCCATCCGACCGCCGGCGGGTGCTGTACGGGTCTGGGCATTCCGCCGACCGCTGTTGAAGCGATCATCGGAGTCGTAAAGGCTTATTCAACGCGTGTCGGCAATGGCCCTTTTGTCACCGAACTCCATGACGAGACCGGGGAAGAACTTCGCCGAACCGGCAAAGAATTTGGAGCCACGACGGGCAGACCCCGCCGATGCGGGTGGCTCGACCTGGTTGCGCTTCGGTATACGTCCATGATCAACGGATTTACGGACCTGGCAATTACAAAACTGGACGTTCTCTCTGAGCTTGACGAAATCAAGGTCGGTGTTTCCTATCGCCATGACGAGAAAAGCTCCACTCGTTTTCCCAGCGATATCCAGACGCTGGAACGCGTGCGACCGGAATACAGGTCTTTCCCCGGTTGGAAATGCGATATAACCGGCGTCACGGAGTGGGAAGAATTACCACGCGAAGCCCGGGAGTACCTCGAATTCATCGAATCATTTCTCGCCGTACCGGTCACGATGGTTTCTACCGGGCCGAAGCGGCATCAGACAATAGAACGCTTGTTTTAGCAGTTTCTCTGAATCGTTCGAACCTGCTTGCGGACCCACGGACCGCGCGATGGCGTACATTCCGGGTTTCAAACACGTCTGCGTCACACGATTACTGGTTGCTAATGAAAGCCTACCGTGTATCCGTCAACCTGAAACTTGGGCTCATTCTGTTTGCCGTTGCCATTGCCGTATCGTCGCTCTGGTACACCAAAGACCTTGCAGAGCGACTCAGGCGCCGGGAAACATCGATTATCCAACTCTGGGCACGCGCGCTCGAACAAGTGCCGAAGGTGGCTCAGCAGGGATCCAACAATCCGTACCAGGATACATTTCGGGAATTGGAATCCCGCTTCACCCCCGGCGGGCTGACGGGTCCGAATTCGGGCTTATCAAGTGCCCGACTGGATCGTTACCGTCAGGCCGCTGTGTGGGCGCAAAGCATGCCTCCCGCGAGCGATTTGACGTTCATTCTTAGCGCCTTCCTGGAACCGAACACGTTCGATATCCCGGCTATTCTGGAGGATTCGACTCTTGGGCGAGCGACTATATGGAGAAATATTCCCATTTCCGTAGAGTCCTTGGCAGAATTGGACTCGCTGGCCGACGTGGATTCCAACGAATACGATAGAATCCGCAAGCGGCTTGAACAGATTCAGGAAGAAATGGACGCCGTATACCGGCCGATTCCCATCGTCGTCACTTTTCCTTCGGACACACTGGACCAGAAAATGCATTATGGGGAATCGTCACTGGTTCGAGCCGTGCGTTGGTTTCCCTATATCCAGCTTGGTTTCGTGGGTCTTTTTGTCATGGTGGGATATTTCGGTTTTTCTTATGTGCGATCGAGCGAGCAAAAGAGTCTGTGGGTGGGCATGGCGAAAGAAGCAGCTCATCAGTTGGGAACTCCCATCTCCAGTTTGATGGGTTGGCTGGAAGTTCTCAGGCTGCCCGGCAATGATGGCAAGACCAAAGAAGGGGCATTCGAAGAGATCGAAAAGGACATTCAGCGTCTGACGCGTGTGACCAGTCGATTCTCGGATATCGGATCGCTTCCGAAGGTGGAAGTCCAGCGTCTGGCTCCCATCATCGAGAGTATTTCCGAGTATATGCGTCGCCGTCTTCCGCAAAGCGGAAAACAGGTCACGTTGAGCGTAACCGTTCCTACTGAAATCGAGGCGCCTGTGAACGCGGAACTTTTTGAATGGGTCATTGAAAACCTTCTCAAGAACGCCCTTGACGCCATTGAAACACCACAGGGGCAGATCGTCATTTCAGTGGGCACCACCGAAGGACGTGTGGTGATCGATGTATCAGACAATGGAAAAGGAATCGAACGCCGCCAGTGGAAAAATGTGTTCCGACCCGGATACAGCACCAAAAAGAGAGGATGGGGACTCGGCCTGAGCCTCGCCAGACGCATCGTGGAAGATTATCATGGCGGGTCGCTGACACTTGTGCAATCGCGTAGCGGAGAGGGATCCACGTTCCGGATTTTCTTGCCGCTTGGCAGTAAAAGGTCTAAGACCTGATACGAGATACGCGCCGTCAAGTCGCGGCGTCAGGAACGAACCATAATCCGTGCCTGAAACTCGGATCCGCTTCCCCTTACGAAGGCGGCAAAAATATCGTCCCTGTCTCTCCAGACTACGGCCGTCCTGTCCTCCAGTTCGTGTACGTCAAACTGGGCCGTTTCCTGGATATGGCGTAGTGTTCCGCGCGGGAGACCGAATTGATCGCGGTGGTTTTCCAGGAATCCGTACGAAAAAGCAAAGACCGAAATAAGCGACTCATCTTCATCGTTGCTGAAAACAAGAACGGGCACTTCTACATCGTCCAGTATCTCAGCCAGGCTAATGCCTATCAACGAGGCATCTGATATCTCCGGTGTCGAAAGACGCCATCCAAAACGATCCCGGATGAAAAGCTCCGCCTGCTCTGCACTGTTCGTCCGGAAGGTGATATCCACCTCGTCTGCCACGTCAAGTGAGAGCTCAAGGACATCCGTCGAGGCTGGGGGACTCTGGCCCGCGCGCGTGAGAAGATACCCGATTCCGGAGGCCGCTATGATCACCCAGGCGTACATGATCATTCGGCCAAAGCGACTGCCCTGACGTCGCTTCGGGGGGGGGTCGGAGCGAGAACGAGACACTCGAGCGGCATCGGGACCCAGGCGCCGTTCGCCGGATTCGACGACCGAACGCAGAGTGGGAGGGACCGGAATAAATGCCTCGTCCCAATAATTCCGAAGTGCTTCAGCGACCGCAGTTCGAGAAATGAACGGGCCGAATACGTGCTGTTCGTCAGCTGATAAAGCTGCCCTCATGCTGTCCACAATTCGATCGAGCGCATCGTGCACAGATTGCAATGTTTGATCCGACAGCGTTTCGACACAGCGCCAAAGCTCAAGCTTCTGTTCTGACGGCAGCATGAGAAAGGCAAGTCTGATGCGATCGACAAGAAATCGCTCCGCTTCATTGCGCTTCGCACGCTCGGTATTCACGTTGGGTGCAGGCCCGGTACCCGGGGCGTCATCGAGTGCGCCGGCGCCCGACATGGATACGAGACGAAAGACGAGTTCCGAAAGCGATTCTTCCCGAAGAGTGGTCTGCGCATTGGATAATCGATAGACACGATCGACAAGCAGTGCTGCTTGATCCGCGTCCCGGGAAAAAAACTGGGCTATGAGGAACAGCTGTTCCAGATGAGCCAGTTTGGCGCTGTTCGTTTCTTCAGAATGTCTTTCAGGATTATCCATCCGGTTGTTTCTCGTCCAGGAAAACAATATTTACGCTCGCTCCTTTCTGAATATCCAGCATCTCGGATGCATTGCCCCGGTTGATTGCCACCTCCAGATAATCGTCGCTGTTGAATAGAAGCAGCGTATCTCCAGCAGAGGCGTCGACATACGTTTCATGCTGGGTCTGAACAATAGAATTGCCAACATAACACTTGAATGCACGCTGAGTCCGGAGAGATTCAAAATTCTTTCGATCGATGT
Source organism: uncultured Rhodothermales bacterium (assembly GCA_964527795.1). Taxonomy (GTDB): domain Bacteria; phylum Bacteroidota; class Rhodothermia; order Rhodothermales; family UBA10348; genus SMXL01. The sequence goes on from CAZGOS010000012.1 coordinate 29,317, forward strand.
TGGTGATGCAATTACCGAAGCCGTCTACGTGCACGACCCATCCCTGGATTCCCTGATCATCGGATATTGGAAGCGCCCAGTGCATAGCCCTGATCTCGAGAATCGCAGATCCCAACTCGTCGAGCATGCATCCGGAAGCCAGGTGCGCGGCCGCGGGAGCAAAGATATCACGGCCGTGAAAGGTGATGCTGGGCTCTGTCGTTCGCCAGAACCGGGGGCGGTCGAGTTCGATCAAACGATCGGGAACGGCACGCTTGAGAAGAAGGGAAAAAAGACCGTTGTCGGGACCGAGGTAGTACTGCCCTTCAAACTCCAGGGCGATACCTTTTCGATCGCTACCCACTTCGGGATCAACCACGACCAGATGAATGGTTCCGGCCGGGAAATATGGAGCGGTTCTGGAGAGAATGTGGGCGGCTTCCATCACATCCTGGGGTGCAATCTGATGTGTGATGTCCACGATGCGTACTTCCGGCGTGATCGACAGGATGGCGCCTTTCATCGCTGCTACGTATCCGTCTCGATTACCGAAATCGGTGGTCAGGGTCAGTATGCGACGTGCGTTGGTCAATGCGAAATCTGATATTGCGCGCTTACGACGCTGGAATCCTGTGTTTGTTCGGAACGAGTGGGCACGAGCTCTATAATGAAAGATTCATCTGATTTTCCGATTCGGGTACTACGGGAGCACGCAATGCAAGCCGATAACCAAGAAAAGGGCCGGTTCGGAGAAGAACTCGCCGCGACCTATCTCGAAAAGAAAGGATTTCGAATTCTGACAAGGAACTATCGATTCCAGCGGGCAGAGGTCGATCTTGTGTGCTTTCTGCCTGCGAGTCGATTGGAGGACGGGGGCGAACTCGTGTTCGTTGAAGTAAAAACGCGATCATACGCGTCCTTCGCTTACCCGGAGGAAGCCGTAAACGCCGCAAAGCAACAACAGCTCATTCGGGCGGCGCGATCCTATCTCTATGAACACCGCCTCGGTGGCACTATTTGTCGTTTCGACGTCATTGCAATTACGATGGAGAAGGGGCAACCGGATATTGCCCACATTGAAAACGCTTTTCAGATCTAGTACCTCGTGACGGAAGTCTGCGTGACACCGAGAAGCCCGAGGCGACCGACAGGCAAGGCGCCCGGGCGATGCCATAGCA
>CAZGOS010000013.1:0-29978 GCA_964527795.1 uncultured Rhodothermales bacterium
GGGCGAAACCTGGGCGTAAGCGCTCCGTGCGAACAGAATCCCCGCGAGCATTATGAACAACAACGTCGCTCGGAAAGTCGATATGTGCGGACGGTAACGCTGCACGCCTAACGAACAATAGCCAGTTTTATTAAATGTGTATCCGACCGCCCGGACGCGCCGGTCGCTCGAATGCGTGCCAGGTAAACACCGCTTCCAACCGCCGGCCGCCACAGGATTTCAGAGGATACTCCGCCCGGAGCGCCACTCAGTTCGAGCGTGTCGATCAGGCGACCTGCCGTGTCGACAATCGTAATTTCGACGTCGCAGCGCTCACGCGGTTTGAATCGGATCCAGGTCACGCCCTCGCGGATGGGATTCGGCCAATTGTAGGATTCACCCTTTGTCAGAAGACCGGTGTCCTGGCGGTCGCATTCGACAGTGAAGCAAAATTCCGACGGTTTACCAGGAATCTTCAGAAAAGCATGGTTCGAAGGGCCCAGCACCGAGCCCCAAATGACTTTGTTGAGCGCTTCGAGGTCCCACTGCACCACTGATCCCGAATTGGATAGTGCTACGATAGAGCCGTCGGTGATTATTGGCGATACAGCCGGCTCCGATCCTACAGTCAACGGAAAGCCGGGCACGCCGTGATTTCGCACTGCCAGATCATAGGCATCGATCCGGCCGTCGACTGCTGCCACAAATATGACCGGCATGTCATTGCCTTCGAACTCTGCAATCAGGGGCCGTAATCTCGTCTCGGCCCTCATCCGGATGGGAAAACCGTTTAGAATCGAACCGGCTTTGTTGAAGGCCAGCAGTGTTCGCCCAACCGCGACGAGCACGTTCGGCCGACCGTCATCGTCCAGATCCGCAAGCATCGCAAAGGCTGATACGCGACCCGATATACCCAGCTCCCGATATCGACGCAGGTCCAGATATTCAACTCTCCCGTTTTCTTCCAACAAGATGAGGCGCTCGCCCACCGGATCGGACACGATTCCTGTGACCTCCGTCGACGATCCGGATCCGCCCGTCGATGAACGGACAAAGACCGCATGGACATTTTCGTCATCCTGAATCGCATCAAACGACCAGCTCAAATCCAGCGAGGGTATTTCTGCTTCACCTCGATAGACAAACGCCTGTCTCAGACCGTCAACAGCCGCAATTGAGAGGATCGGAGACGATGCCCGATCCACCTGAACCTGACCAAATTTCGCCGAGAGCAGGATGGGTCCCGAGGCATCTTCGGCTCCGACGAGGTAGCGACCATCGCGCATGACAACGACGGGTGTGGTCGTGCGCATGATAACGAGAGATGACGGCAAAACCGCCGACATACGCAGATTGCCGTCAGGCGCAAGCTCCCAGAATGCATCCGGGCCCAGCGCAACAATACCCGCACCCGACATGGCAGGTATTGCCCGAAGAAGCGGTTCCAAGACCCCAATCGTTGCCGCGTCCTTTGACCAATAAAGCGCACCGTCTCCCGTTGCGTTCAGGCCGAAAGCCGCAAAATCGACACCGCCCGTGCCCACGTAATAAAGCGCGCCCGGGTCGTTGAATGTGACGGACGTCGCATCAAACGTGAAGTTCACGTCGGGCCTCGGTTCGATGCCGGCTACGCCGACCCGACGAAATTTGAACTCCATTGCCGGGGCCGGAGCCGTGAATTCAGCGAGTTCGATGAAGCTCGCTCCACCTGCATTGGAAGCGCTGTTCGGATAGGTGTCCGGTCCGAAACGGTTTTCATACAGCCGGATCTCCGAACCTGTCGACGTAATTACGGTTGTGGGATTCCCTTCGTAGAAATAATCAAAAGGGGATCCGGCGTCAAAGGACGGGCCGAAGAAGCCCCGGCTCGGGAATCCGAGATCCTGTGCGCCGTCCGCTTCCTCCAAGTCGACGGCCCGATTGTCGGCGCCCGCGTTCACCGAGTTGCTCGGTAGTCCGGCGGCCAGACGCTGTTCATCGATGTGCCAGATCAGCACCCCGCCCAGTAGCGGCGTGCCGGCATCGTCGAATCCTCCCGGCAGCGCAAAATCCAGATTGTCGGCATCGACGACGACACCACCCGGAAATCCTCGGATTGAGAAACTGTTAAAGTCTTTATCGCCGTTTTCGAAGTGAATATTCTGAATCGATCCGTCCTTCAATACGCTCAGATTCACGCCGTCGTTTTCCGGATCCCGGTGTCGGTTCTCCACGAGAAAGAACTCCCCTTCACCAATCGGAGCAAGAAACACGTCGTTTGAGGCTTCAGAACCCGCATGATCGAGCGTTATCACCTCTTCCATCGCGCCGCTTGGCAACCGGATATCCGACCACCCCAGAAAGGTCTTCGTCCAGGCCGAAGGTTCCGGCGGCAGTAATCCGCCATAGGCGAAAATGCCCAGTCCATCCATGATGCCGAATGGCCCGATGGCGCTCTCGCCCGTACTCGTATCGAAGAGGTCAGGGGCACCAAGATAATTCAGAAAGCTCGCCGCCAGCATTCCGTTGATGGACAGCTCAATCAGAAACGCCTCATCTTCGATAAAATCGACACCCCGTCGTGTCTCGGTACGCGGGATTATCAGCGTATTGGTGACCGGTAATCCGTCTATCGACACATCAAACGACCCGAGCAGTCGTTCCAACGCCGCTTTATCAAAAAAGAGTGACGGAAGGTCTTCAGGCGTTTTGTCGAGCGTAGTTCCCACGAGTTCGAGATCGCGTCCTACACCGGCGTGAAACAGAACGAAGGCCGTTCGGTCCGGATCGAGTCCCGGCGGAAGATCGAACGAATCTAGCCGGCTCGCCCGCGTCCAGGCTTCTTCAACAAGAGACGCAAGCTTTCTCAACTCCGCGTCGGAATCGGATTCTAGTCCGACAGGGGCGTACGTTCCCATCTGGTTCGATACTCTTATTACCAGAGGAAGCAGATGCGTCGTGATGGTCGTTTTCCCGTCGGAAGCCCTGCGAACATAATTCTGAAGAAATTGCAGATGTGCTTCGAAATACGGCGCGTCATGCGGAAGAGGATCGACGCGAGGTCCTTCAACGCCCTCAAACAGCCGGCCGTCAAATGTGCCGTCTCCGGTGGAAAAGCTGGTTGAATCCGGCTGAAACTCCACGCGAAGCGCTACGACGTCGTAGTGCGACGCCGCAGGACGTTGAATGAGGTCCGACGAAGTAAACGATCCAGCTTGGACACTCGACGCGTGTTGGGAGCGATCCTGCCCGAGAGCCGGCGTTGCCGGCAACAGCAATAGGACCATGATACCCGAGGCAACCCTTAAAGGGTGAGGGAACTGGCCGAAAACGCGCTGTCCCTTCATACCGAGTGTCTCTTGTGCGGCCTCTTTACCGATGAAGCGGACGTGCTTTAACGCTGCTACTCGCCGGTTTTATCTATTAAAGTCCAGGAGCAGTGAAAATCGCATCGTATTGGCGAGCGGCGATTGCTCTTCCAGCGCGTAGATATACGAGAAGTCCACACCAATGATATTGTACCGGACTCCGGCGCCCAACGTGAGGAATTTCCGGTTTCCGTTGTTTGGATTCTCGTAAAAGTAACCCCCTCGAAGCGCAAGCAGCTTGTCGTACCAGTACTCGAATCCGGTGCCGATAGTCAGCTGTTCGAAAACAGAAACGTTCTCAAACGTTGTTTCAGGATCACCGATTGGTCCATTCGGCACCTGAAACGACGACCACGAGGAGAAGATAGCCTTGTAAAACGGATCGTATTCAACTCCCGTTGAATCCGAACGCGACGAATGAATCAGATCCTTGTTGAAGTCTGTAACCCAGGTGAATGAATTGTATTCGTCGAAATCTACTTTGAAGGCCCAACCGAAGCGAAAATTGGTTGGAATAGGATCCGACTGTGCGTTATCGGAATACTGAATCTTTGGACCCATGTTGGCCAGATTGAAGCCCAATGAAAGCGTTCCCTGGGCACCGCCGAGGGCAAACGGTTTCATTCTGTAGAGACCGGCAAGATCGAAAGCCGTCGATACACCTGCTTTGGTCTTCTGGGCACCGACAGTCTGGCCGGGAGCCAGATTGGAATAGATGAATCGGAGACTCGTGCCCAGGGCCATGCGCTTGGTAACCATGAAGCCATACGAGAGACCCAGGGCGAGGTCATAGGACCTGAACGTTCCCGTTGGATTGTTCTGCTCGTCACGGCCCTCGTGTTTGCCGAGATTCAGATACGTCAAATGTGCACCCAGCGTGCCCCAGCCGGGCATATGATGCTTGGCCACGAGATACTCGTAATACAGATCGGCATCAAATTCAGGCAACCACTCCGAGTGTGTGATGGCGGCTTCGGTGCCGCGCTGGAACGCCAGTCCCGCCGGGTTCCAGAAAATCGCACTCGCGTTGTCGGCGAGGGCAACTCCGGCGTTGCCCATCCCCGCCGTACGGCTGTCCGGTTCAATTTTCAGAAATACGACGGCAGATGTGCCGGGACCTCCTTGGGCCACAACGGTTTTCGCACTGGGCAGGAGGATAAACAGGGTTAACGCCGCTGCGATCGCACGCGTCGAACGGCTACCAATACGTGAGAAACTCATTTGCCCGATAAATGGCAGGTACATGACAATCTATGAAGAAGTTAGGTAAGTCGTGAGATACCAGCGAGGCAATTCGCAGGCCACAAAACGTCTTGCAATTCGGTTATCGTTTCGTAGTAGCTAATAATGCTATATGACTCACCTATCGAATGATTGCCAGTTTTTCTATGTGCTCGCTGACCTCGGTCGCACCATCGGACTTTTCCACTTCGACGCGCAACTTATACAAGTAGATCCCGGTTGCAAGTCGATCGAAATCGTCGTCAAGCCCATTCCATGGAATCTGCACAGAACTCCCGGTTAATACAGCTTCCGGCAGCGCTTCTTCGGTATCTATCGTCCGAATGGGCCGTCCGTTTAATGTGTAGATCCTGATCTGAACCCGCGCAGGGGTTCCGGTGGGTTGATTATGTTCGAAAACGAATCGGGTTTCCCGATTCATAGGATTCGGATAGTTATACACATTGCGGACCGTAAGTACCTCATCATTTGCGACTAAAAACGATAATTCAGCCAATGAAGAGTTGTTGAGCACATCCCATGCTTTAACGGATAGAACATGCGGACCGGGTTCGGTGGTCGAAAGACGCCAACGGACTTCTCCCCGTTGATACGAATTCTTTTCGGCTACAAAACCACTCGAGATGTCTCGTGCCGTATTTTCTTCCCCATCAACAACAAGCAGCATTTCGTGTCCGACGCCCGCGCCGACCGTATTGACGCCGCTCTGATCGTAGAGCCGCACAATAAGTTCTGGAGAAGCAGGAACGACGCCACCGGATACAAAGGTAGTATCACCTAGAAACAACTCCATTTCCGGACCGATAACGTCGTTCGGCGGACTATCGGAGGTCCCGCCAACCAGAAAATTCTCCGAGTACCCGAGTGCGTCGGCGACCCCCGACGATGCATAAACGGTTATGCGACCCACTTCATTCGAGTACGAGATATCTTTCGGAACTACAAACCGAGCAGAAAATTGACCGGACTGAACCTCCACGTCTCCTCGCCATATCAGATCTTCCCGAATCGTGTAATAGGGTGTCGGCATTCGAATTTGTTTGATCAAGGGCACCTTTCGCTCGGCGTCAAATACGGTAACACTAGCCGTGCCGTTGAACACGGAATTAACGGATCCGTCGCCGTTCTTCACATGCCCGGTTATTTCCACCAGATCCAAGGCCTTCATCTGAGCCGTTGCCATATCCAACGGCACCTGGTTGAGCGCGTCCACTACCGTCTCGTTTCCCGGTAGCCCCAGACGCATGGATGGGTCGCCGAGCAGATTGAGTTTTCTACTATTACCCTGCAGACCGACATTCGTGTTTTTTGTGAGACGCATCACATCACCGAGCCGTCGCGCTTTCCCTTCATCATCTGCGCGGAACAGCTGGATATTCAACGCGCGATTCAACCCTGCATTCAGAGACGTCGTATCTCCCGAGGTATAAACAAGACGGACCGTCGTGAATAGTGCGACGGATCCTCCTTCGTCGTTCAGCAAAAGGGCTTCCCCACCGCTAACATCATCCTCCATATCCCACCAACCAAACGAACAGGTCGCCGTAATGAAAAGGGCCAGTTTATCCGTGTTCGTGAGCTGCTCGGCATCCGCCTTGGTAAAAATCTCTTCCTGGGCAAGGCCGTCCGGGCCCCCGTGACCGCTGTAATTGAACACGAGAGTGCCCTGGTTCAACGCTTCATTTATTTCCTGTTTTGCCCCGGGAATCTTGAATCCATTCTGGAATACGCGCTCAAAACTCTCGGCATAGATCTTGTTGACGTCGATCTGCGGGTAAAGCCCGCCTCGAATGAGTTCCACGACCTGATCGATGTTCTGCATGTGCAGATCACCGTCGTCCTGAGTGCCCGATAGCCCCGTAGGGCCGTCATCGGCCACCGCTACGTACCTGGCACGCCATGCCCCGAATGTGTCCGGATCTTCGTATCGAATGATCTTGTCGACCACCATTTCAGCCTGGGCGAGCGACTGGACCGTCAATCGACCGACCCCGATGTCCATGCGCTCGTCGCTCACGGCTGCAAACGTTGTATACGTCCAGGCTCCCTCGTTGTCATCCAAGAGCGCGAAGTAGTCGTCGGACGTATAACTGGCATCGGTATTTAACGACTCGGCCGTTTCAAAAGGAAAAATCCAGTTGCCTTCCTGGTTTTCGAGACCCGAGAGTCCACGAAAATCGTAGTGCCCGTCACCCAACAGAAGTGCGTAGCGAAGCAGACTCTCCTCGTCGGGGGCGCGGTCGTAAAGAAACTTGAAATAGTCCCTGATCGCCCGCATATCAGGGACTCCTCCGGAAAACTCATTGTATACCTGGTCGATTTCAGACACGAGTACAACGAGGCCATCGAGCCTTCGGTGGTCGGCGAGCCGGTTGGCGGCGCTGAGAAATTCGGCAGGTGTAATAATGACGAGGTCTGGAAAAGAGGTAAGACTGTGAAGGTTTTGATTGGTGACGGGCGTGAATAAGTCCGAGGAAAGTGACTGCGCAGCAGATTCGGTGAACGCGACGTATTCGCGCGGCGCGTCATCCGGCAACGGCTCGATCTGAAACTCAAACGATCCTCCTACCGGGGACACGCCCTGGGATTGAACCAGGCCAGGCATCGTAACGTCCCATACGAACGGGGTCCCGGAAAAATCACGTATCTGATAAGCCTGACGCCCCTCAGCGCCGGGTACCGATGCGAACCTCACGTATCCATCAATAGCGACCAGATCCTGCTCATACGTTACTCGAACCCAATCCACGGCGGCTTCCGGCTCATTGACCTGGTTCAGGAGCGTCATGCTCAGATTGAGCGGCCGGCCCGTAGACACTGTTTGTGTAAACGTAATCTCTCCTGGAGAGGCGGACGGAAATTCAGAACCGTTGATCGTGATTCTGGGTGCGGTAAGCTGGCCGAGAATGACGTCATTGGATTCGAAAGCCACCGTAGCTCTTGGATTTGACGCAATCGCAACACGGGCCTGATATGAAATCGTACCACCGAGTAATCCGGGAACCTTTACGTTTTCGAAGATCGGACGTGAGCCACCCGTGCGGATGGTTCGGCTCATCCAGTCGTATCCCGATCCATGCTCACGGCTCCAGACAAACTCTTCGATATCTCTAAAGTGGCGACCCGTCGTCGACGTGAACGTGGTGGCGTCTGCAAAGCCGGGATGGGGAACCGTCTCGATTCGTTTACCGGTAGTGCTTCCAATCTTAATGAAGTAGACATTTTCGTTGGAGAACGGATGCACATAGTGAGCCCAGTTCAGTCCTGTATAAAACCAGCCCCGCGGCCCGGCTGCGTAAAAGAGGAGCACATCGCCGTCATTGAAACTTCCGTCACCACCACCTCTGGTGAAAACGGGATTTTCAGCGAGGTCGGCATATCTGAACGCATCGTTTTCCGCTGGAAGGGGCGCTCCTCCATTTCCAAAAATCTGCACGTTGTTCGGATCAATCGAATCCGGCGTCAACCCAAGGCCGGCGAGCAATGCACGATCGATGCGATAGATTCCTTCTTCCGTTATGCGCACCTTGAAGATCGTACCGTCGGCAAGCACACTTTGAGTGACAAGCACATGCGGGTTGGACGGAGTAGCGGTTGGAAGAAAGCGATTCTGAACAGGGCTCCGGCGTGTGATGGAAACGCGCAGACGACGATATCTCCTCAGCGTACCGGAATTCTCATCAAGATTGTAAAACCGGGCGACCAGCGTCACGACAGGCGCCTTCCTGTGCATTCCTGCTCCTACGACCTCGATACCGGGCCTCTCTTGTTTCGGTAAGGCTGTCGCATCGGACAAAGGAATCCGAACCTCGTCAAAATCGCTCGACAGGACGGTAACGATGGGTATTTCGAGCGACCCCGCTTCGACCATGAGCGAGGTCTCGTCGAACCCCGCAGTGAACTTTCTCAGTGCCCGTTGATCCCACGCCTGAACGCCGCTGGAATCAACCGAAGCCTGCAGCGGTGTTCTCCAGTCGAACTCAAATTCGACCACGGCCGTGACACCGTCATCGGAAATTGTTTTCGTGCGAATGGACTGTGCCGACGCCGAGAATACACCCAGCCCCGGAAGGAAGAGAAAAATGAGCAGGCTCGTACTCAGACCGCTCGCTCTTTCGATCAGCCAATTCGATCCGAGTCGCATATCGGCATTATGATGGTTTCAAAACGAGGCTCAGCGCATGTCGGCAAGATTGCCGGCCAAATTCCGGCCTCTATCCGTAGCGATAATCGTCGATAGGCTGAAATCGTAGAATTGGTTGATACAAAGTTACCCGTCCGGCACTCGTAAGACAAGGTAGAAATATGACCCCGATCAATAGTTGGATTCTTCGTTATTCCTCGTCCAATTGCGCCAGGAAATTCCTCAAAACGAGGAGTTCATCAGCGGTTCCAGTCAGTTGTTCGACTGCAGCTGTTACATCCTTAAGAGGGGCGTCGAAATCTTCCGTGACATCGAGGGCCGTTGACAGTTCCTGGAGCAATTGCACATTGCCCGAGATAATCGACAACGGGTTGTTCAAGTCGTGATGAATACGCGATAAATGCTTGCGCAAACTCCGTAACGTCGCGTAGAGCTGTTCGGACTCTTCCTTTGTCATCTCGACGTTGCGCATGGAACCTTTCCGGAGCGGTTGAGGGATCGCGTGTTGTCGATCCTATGAATCCGCCGTTCGAGATGCTGTTCCCGAATCCTGCGATTCTCTCAGGGCCTGTTAACCGCTACAGGAAACTCCTCTACGATAAGACGACGACCGATAAATACTTCGAAGTTCAGTCCGGACTTTGTTTCAATGTTGCGTGCATACCAGCGCGATGGGTGAACGTGACCGTTCAGGTCCACGACATCCATCGTCAGAGAACGCGCCTCCGGCCCTTCCTTCAACCAGTTCTCAAATCTCATTCGTGCCTTTTCGTCCAGATGGTGATCCGCGAATTCAGTAAGGCCATCTGATTCGGACGTGCATTCAGATTCGGAATTCGCCAGTACGGGGCTTGAGTAAACGACCCTGCGATTTCGATCTACCATAATGACGAAATCGTCGGTCGCCTCCAAAACGGCCTCGTGCAAGCTTGAAAAGTCAATTTCTGTCGGCGTTGAATCCAATTCGAACGCCTTTGAAACGAGCACCGCGAGACCGTCTCCGCCCGGATCCTTTTCCAGAGTTTCCATCGGTGTTAACAGGTCGAGACGGTTATTAGAACGGCTGGTTTCGGCCGAAGAAGCATCAGATTTGTCCTGTACACCCAGATACCGAACGGCAATCAAACCGCTTACGGACATGAGACTCAGTGCGAGAATCGCCAGAACCAGCCAGATAGCCGTTGGAAAAGCAAGAGGGGGAGAAAGGAGCACAATCGTCCAGTATTCGCCGGAAGCCGAAAGCGTGCCCGCCACCAGGTAAGAATCGCCGCCTGTGCGGTATTCGTCGAGCACGTTTCCATTTACAGCCTCTTGAGTCAGCCTCCAGATATCTGCGTCCAGATGCCGGTCTTCCGCGTTTCTGTCGCCTGATACCAGCACGTCCCCCATGGCGGAAACTATCCAGAATTGTTCAAATTTGCGTTCCGTGGACGCCAGAACGACCTCGTCGGGGTATTCTTTCTCAAGCGCGTACGCTTCCTGGACGGCCTGTACCGTTACAAATGCACTTGAAATCGAACTGTGTCTCAGATCGGAGTACGTTTGAACCGCCAACAAAAGGGCTGCCAGAGCGAACAACGTGGACAAAGGGAATAAAAATACGCGGATAAACCGATCCAGTGGAATCCTGCGGAGAGAAACAAGTTTGTCAAACACGGTAGTCGGGATCTTGCGTGGCTGAGGATTGACGGCTCCGCACATCCCCAAATACCGTGCCGACGTCAATCGGTCTCGTCGCCTTCCTCCATCGGGAAATCCTTGAAATGACCGTTCGATCGCACTTTCACCCGAATGGCTTCGACTTCTTCCACCATGGGAATGAATTGCTCCAGATGAGCGGCCAGAAAGTCGAGCCGGCCGGCTTCTCCTTCCATTTCGAGAACAGTCTGTTTCTGCTCCACGCTAAGCCCGGAGTTGTGAGCGATAAAAAACGAGAGGAACAGGCGGTCCTGATACGTGGTCGGTGCGGGAGTCCGACCAGCCAACTCCAGCAGTTTAATATGCTGGGCGATCACTCGTTCGCGCACATTAATGTCAATGACCTGCTCATCGTCTTCAAGGATTTCGATGTCTGCAGTCAAGTAGGACTTTTCCTGGGAAACATCCAATACATGCATACGGTCCACACCCGTAATGAGGATATCCTTGCGACCGTCATCGTATGCGGTCACGATGTTATCGATGTGCGCCGTGCATCCGATCTCGGACATCGAGCCCTCCTGATACAACACTATTCCGAACGGCGAATCGGTCTGCATGCAGTCCGATACCAGATCTCGGTAACGCGGTTCGAATATGTGCAGCGGCAGCTCTTCTTCCGGGTACAGCACGAGACCCAACGGAAATATGGGCAATGTTTCCTTTTTCATGGAGGACCGGTTGGTCGTAGGCGCTCATGTCCGACCAACCCCGCGATCTGAATTTCCGTTCCACAATGTCCAAATCTTCACGACCGGGTTATCAGAAGCAGATCATATGCAAGCAAATGTATCTTGTATCTGTCATGCGTATTGCTTTCCTCATATTCATCTTCACGGTGACATCGCTACGGGCAGAGGGGCAGCGACGCCTGTTCGGATCAATTGATGACCCGGCTGAACAGCCGAGCCAGGTGTCGTGGCTGTCCGAAACCCACGTCGGTTTATTCGGCGGTTTCTCTCTGATTGGCCCCCAGTGGCGTACGGAAGGTCGCGTCCGGGCCGCGGTTCGTACACCTTCTTTTTCGGGCAGGTTTACCGGTGTGTTACGCACCGGCCTGTATGGCACATACGAACCCGACGTGGACGAAGCGTACGACATTCTCAGATTGGTGGATTTTATTCGGCTGCAGAGTCGCCGGCCTGGATTTTATATCAGGGCCGGACCGCTCAATCGCACCCGGCTCGGGCTTGGACACGTGGTAAATTTCCATCGGTCTTCGGCGGCCTGGGATGAGCGTCAGATAGGCATTGAGGCAGCTGTATCGAATCCCGTATTCAGCGTCGGCGGATTTGTGGATAATGTTGAACTCGACGGTTTGGTCGGTGTGCATTTCTCTCTTTCACCGCTATCTACCGTGCTAAATCGGCAGCTCCGTTCGCTCACATTGGCGATTAACGGCGTACAGGATCGTTCCTCTCTTCTCCCGGACGATGATCAATTCAGAGCGCTTGACATTGAAGCACAGATTGAAGCCTGGCGTAGCGGCGCATTCAGTTTACTACCCTTCGTGAGCCACGCTCGTGCCCGAGCTTCAGCGTACGGCTGGATGTTCGGTGCAGATCTGCTGAGCGACAATTTCATTGACACGGCACGCCTGCATTTCCGTGTTGCCTTTCATATAAACAGTGCCGGTTTTCTCCCCGGTTATGTAGGACCGTTCTGGCAGGTGCACAGCCCTCGATCACGAATCCTTCTGTCGGTGGATCGAACACAGGACCGGGATCCTGCCGAATTCGCAGGGATCACCATGGATGGTGCTCCACAAGGAGAAGCACTGACTACCGAATTTCGCGTGCTGATCTTCGAGAAATTTGAATTCTGGTATCGTTTCCTTCGGAACTTCAGCAGTTCCTCTCTCAGTGAGTTCAATCTGCGACTCTTCGTCCGAGCACGTCAGTTCAGATTGGCAATCGGTCAGGATCGTGGTGGAGCGGGAAGCTTCTTTTCCCTGTTCAACGACCTTGGAGATCTGAATCTCTTATACTTTGAGGTGGCGTATCGCATTCGGGGTTCTGCGTGGATTCTCGTCGACGCCCGCTATACGTACATTCGCGAACGCACGGACGATGTCTTTCCCAGATACCGCGTTCAGCGCCGCTTCGATCCACTCTTCGGATTCCGCTTCAGCCTGTAGGGGCGTCCGTCAGACAACCGACAGACTCATCTCCATCATTCGATCGATCGGCCGCAGCGCCTCCATGCGAAGCTCCTCATCCATGGTAATTTCCGGCTGCTCGTACAACAGACAGAGGTAGAGTTTCTCGAGTGTGTTCAGACGCATATGGGGACACCGGCTGCAGGCGCAGCCTTCCTCTGCAGGCGCGGGAATGAACGTCTTCTCCGGAGAATCTTTTTGCATCTGGTGGAGAATACCTTCCTCCGTCGCAATGATGAATGTGTCTTGCGGCTCACTCGCCGCATACCGACGGATGCCACTCGTCGATCCGATATAATCGGCATGTTTGAGAACACTCTCGACGCACTCAGGATGCGCCAGAACCGGTGCGTCCGGATAGCGCGCTTTCAGGCGAATCAGTTTCTGTTCGCTGAAGGCCTCATGCACGATGCAAACGCCATCCCACAGCACCATTTCGCGCCCCGTCTTCTTCACCAGATAGGCTCCAAGATTCTTGTCCGGGGCGAAAATAATCGGTTGATGCTCCGGTACCTGTCGAACGATATGCTCCGCATTCGAGGACGTACAGATAATATCGCTCTGCGCCTTGGTTGCAGCCGAGCAATTGATGTAGGAAATGACCAGATGGCCAGGGTGTTTTTCCTTGAACGCTGCAAATGCATCGGCGGGGCAGGCGTCGGCGAGCGAGCAACCGGCGTTCAGGTCCGGAAGCAGTACTTTCTTCCGGGGACTGAGGATCTTGGCCGTTTCCGCCATGAAATGAACACCGGCAAATACAATGATATCCGCATCGGTGTCGGCAGCTTGCCGGGACAGCCCCAGCGAATCACCCACGTAATCCGCGATGTCCTGAATGGCCGGTTCCTGGTAATAATGCGCCAGTACAACGGCGTTCTTTTCCATCCGCAAGCGTGCGATTTCGTCGTAAAGATCGAGCCCCGGATGAACAGGTTCATCGATATAGCCCACGACGGGATCCAGAACGGGTATGTTCATGCGAAATCAGTCTGGAATACTAGATTCTGGTGTGTTCCGACGTATTCGTATTCTCTGACAATGGATCCGTTCCTGGCATATTCTCTTTTCTTTGTGTTTCAACATTCTGCCTTGACAGTCTCGCATCATCGCGTTTCGCGGGTCCGGAGAAGAATTCGAATTGTGGCTGGACGGGACGTTCGCTTGAACAGCTTACCCCAACGGAGTCACGGAAGCATCATCCGCCCGCTTTCCAGGTCCGCATTTTCTCGAACAGCACGCCGGCGACAGATTCCCTATTCACGCGAATCTGTTCCATTGAATCGCGTTCTCTCACGGTCACGGTACCGTCGACGAGCGTATCACCGTCTACAGTGACGCAGAAAGGTGTACCGACTTCGTCCATACGCCGGTATCTACGCCCAATGGCACCCTTCTCATCATAAAACGTGTTGTAGTCGCCTCGAAGATCCTCTTCAATGGCATGGGCTACCTCGGGCATACCGTCCTTTTTGACAAGGGGGAAAACAGCAACCTTTATGGGTGCCAGGGTGGGATGAAAGGACATGAGCGTGCGCAGCTCGCCGTTCACCTCCTCTTCCCTGTACGCTTCGCAGAGCAATGCCAGGATCGTTCTGTCCAAGCCTGCCGCCGTTTCAACCACATATGGAATGAAGCGCTCCTTCGTCTGTGGATCGAAGTACTCCATTTTCTTGCCCGAGAACTCCTGATGCGCTTTCAAATCGAAATCCGTTCGGGAGTGAACGCCTTCGATTTCCTGCCAACCGTTTGGAAACTCGAACTGGATATCGAAGGCGGCGTCGGCATAATGGGCGAGCTTTTCATGCTCGTGCCACCGAAGTTTTTCTTTGCGGATGCCATTTCCGAGGTGCCATTGCATTCTCCGTTCGCGCCAGAATTCGAACGCTTCCATCTGCTCGCCGGGCGCTACGAAGTACTGCATCTCCATCTGATGGAATTCACGTGTCCTGAAAATGAATTGACGGGCGACGATCTCGTTCCGAAACGCCTTACCAACCTGTGCAATGCCGAACGGTATTTGCAGTCGCGCCGTTTCGCGCGCATTGTGGAAGTTCACGTACGTTCCCTGCGCGGTCTCCGGGCGCAGATAAATCTTGTTTTCCGAATCCGCCGCAGGTCCCAGGTAGGTTGCAAACATCAGATTGAATTGTCGTACTTCCGTCCAGTTAAATGTGCCGGAATCAGGTGAACGGATCTCCTCTTCCATGATGATGTCATACAGCGCGCCCGTCATATTCTCGTCATTGAGCGCGGCCACGAGACGTTCATAAACGGCGTCCGCCTGCGCATCCTTCCCCTTTTTGCGCAGTCTCGCGATATAACCTTCAATGAGGTCATCTGCGCGGTAACGCATATTTGACGTCCTGTCGTCAATCAGCGGATCATTGAAAGCGCCTTCGTGCCCTGACGCCCTCCAGACCGTCGGATGCATCAGCACGGCGGTGTCGAGACCAACGATGTTCTCGTTCCTGTAGACCATCTCGCGCCACCAGCTTTCAATCACATTACGTTTCAATTCCACTCCCAGCGGACCATAGTCGTAGGTCGCGGCGAGACCTCCGTAGATCTCGGACGACTGGAAAATGAAGCCGCGACGCTTGCTGAGAGAAACGATATCGTCGAACTGTGCGCTCATATGGGGCCCCAGGTGATTCGGTCTGTAACAAAAAAAGGTATCTCGCGTGAGACACCCGAACTCGTAAAATACCGGTCTCTGGAGCGTGCTTCAATGTCGCGTGAGAAATTCCGACTCTTTCTTTTTTGTATAATTTTTCGTCGCCATAACAACGACACGCCAATCCTTCCCGGACGGGCGTTCAGGACGCATTTGCGCGCCCGCCCTCCAGCAGTCCACGTTCCGCCATCGACGTGTAACCGTCACCGGCGATGATCAGGTGATCCTTGAGCAAAATCCCAACGATTTTTCCCGCGCCGGCCAGCTGACGCGTGATCTGAATATCCTCCTGACTGGGCTCCAGATTGCCCGAAGGATGATTGTGAAGGCAGACAATCGACGCCGCGTGGGCCAGAATGGCCCTTCGGAACACGAGTCGAGGCTCGACAATACTGGCGGCGAGTCCTCCCTCGCTCGCCGTAAATGTTCGTATTACTCGCCCGGCGCTGTTCAACATGACGACTTTGAATACTTCGCGGTGCAAATCCCTCATGGTCGGGCCGAAATGCCGTACGACGTCCGCCGGCCCGTGTATGACAATGGTTTTTCTATCCGGAGTCTGGGCGATCCGTTTACCCAGCTCGAATGCTGCAGCAAGTTTTGCACTTTGTGCCTTTCCGATGCCCGGCAGGCCCAGCAGATCGGCCGCCTCCGTAGCCGCCAGATCGCGCAGGGTTTCATGGCGCCTGAGAAGCATACGCCCGATTTCTACGGCCGATACGGGTCCCAGTTTGCTTCTGAATCCAGCGCCCAAAATTGAAGCGAGCAATTCGGCATTCGACAACACTCCACAACCAAAACGAAGAATTCGCTCCCGTGGTTGTTCGTCGAGCGCCCATGCGCCGATTCCACCTCCATGTTGTTCGATCTGTCTGTCCACAATGGGATAGACACGCAATAAACCAACACATAACCGGGCTGAATCAGTCGGCTGGAATCAAAGAGTCGAGCAATTCGTCGTTGGTTTCCACCTGCTGCATGTGTCGGAGAAGCGCCTGCATGGCATCGATTGGGCTCCGGGTGTTCAGCGCGCGGAACAGGCGCTGATGCTGTTCAATTTTTTCGCCGATAAGCATTTCTTCCATGCGTGTTCCGCTTTTCCGCAGATTGATGGCCGGATAGATACGTTTGTCTGCCATCTCTCTATCGAGCACGATTTCCGAGTTGCCTGTACCCTTGAACTCTTCGAAAATGACCTCGTCCATGCGGCTCCCCGTTTCTATCAACGCTGTCGCAATGATCGTAAGCGAGCCGCCATCTTCGATATTTCGGGCGGCCCCGAAAATCTTCCTCGGAATCTGCATCGCCTTCGAATCCAGTCCACCGGACATCGTTCGCCCGCTGCCGCTCAGAAACAGGTTGAAGTTTCGCCCCAGGCGCGTAAGCGAATCCAACAGCAATACGACATCCTTATCGAGTTCGACGAGTCGCTTGACATACTCCAAAGCCAACGTGGCCACACGGACGTGGTTATCCTCCTCATAATCGTTTGATGAAGCAAACACGGTCGCCGACGTTGATCGCTTGAAATCGGTTACCTCCTCGGGACGTTCATCGACCAATAGCGCTACCAGTTCGCACTCGGGGTGGTTCTCCGTGACGGCCGCGGCAATATCTTTTAAAATGAACGTCTTGCCCGTTCTGGGAGGCGCTACGATTAGTGCGCGCTGCCCCTTGCCGATCGGTGCGGCCAGATCGATTACGCGGGTAGTCGCGTTTCTTGGACCCGTAACCATCTGCAGTTTTTCATCCGGATAGACTACGCGTCCGGACTCGAATTCAAACGTCTTTTTCCACTCTTCGAGCGGAAGCCCCATTACCGTATCGATCTGATCGACCTGCATGTCACCCTTGCGACCAGGACGAAGAGTGCCCTCCATGATGACGCCGTCGCGCAGATGATGCTTTTTCAGGTGTGACGGTGAGACGAAAGGATCTCCCTTCTTTTTCGGTAGAGCTGCTTGGAACGGGCGAATAAATCCAAACTTTTTTTCCCCGATGAGTTCGAGGATGCCCGAGAATCTCTTGTCTGACATAAATTGTTCTGAAATCATTCCTGAAGAAGGACCGCGGCTGCGTCATGCGGGCCGAGGCCGAAACGTTCAGGACCATTAAGTAACGTTTCTTCTCGGTACCACTTTCTCATGCTTCAGACTATTCATCGTGCCAGTCATGAACGCGGCGAAGGCGTACCGGGGATAAAACCGAAGCGTTGATTATCTTCCGCCCTGATAACGGACTTGGGCCGCGGGCACCAAGCGCCTCTGCTGTACGCAGAGGCTTTGCCGGTAGGAAAGGCATTTCTGCTGAAACGTCGGATAAGATAGGTGGTTTCTCGTCTTGCAGCAACGAAACAGGGATCTACGACACCCAAACTCGCTCGAAATTGAAGTCGCAGGAGAGAAAATGCGCCTTACGTGCGATGTAAGCGGTACGGGAACGGCACCGTCTGTGCTTTTACTTCACGGTTGGGGCAGCAGCGCTTCCGTGATGCGACCCATAGCCACGTGGCTTGAAAAGACGCACACGGTCATTAACCTTGATCTTCCCGGCCACGGCAGAAGTCCGAGGCCGCCTTCGGCCTGGGGCGTACCCGAAAACGCATCGCTTGTTCGGCAGGTCATTGACCAGACTATTGACGGCCCGTTCAGCATCATAGCACATTCGAATGGAGGCCGAATAGCACTCTTCCTGGCATCCGGAGATGAAAATATGCCCGGACTCGAAAAATTGGCCCTCATCAGCCCATCCGGCGTGCGGAGAAAGCGGACCCTGCGTTATTACGTACGCGTTTCGTTAGCCACGATCCTGAAAGCGCCGTTTCAGATAATGCCGGGACGTGCGCGAGAGTTCGGATTGGACTGGCTGCGACACTCGCTTATCTGGCGCTTGCTGGGTTCCTCGGATTATCGAGACGTCCGGGGCATAATGCGGGAATCTTTCGTAAAGACCGTCAACTTTTATTTCGAAGAACGTCTGAGCACGGTTCGGTGTCCCGTATTGCTTTTTCGAGGGTGTCGAGATGATACGATCACGCAGGCCCAGGTTGAGAAGATGGAGCAGACCATTCCGGATGCTGGACTGATAACCGTTGAAGGCGCGGGCCACTATGCCTTTCTGGATCGCCCGGACATCGTGCGCGCAGCTATAACCCATTTTTTAACAACGGATTGATTGTCTCATTGATCATAGCGGCCCTTTTCTGTGCCTGGCGTATCGGGCGTCGCCTGCTGTTCTTTACGCAAATTCTGCAGCTTGAAGGCTACAAGACATCCGGCTTTGGTCGGTGGATTCGGAATCGCTTTCGCGACGTGGTGTTTCGGCTGTCACATCAGATCGCCCTCGCGTGGCTCGTTGTCGTTGTTATTCTGGTTTTTATTCTGGATGATCTCCTTCCCGAATCGCTTATCCCGGTTCTTTTTCTCCTCTGGGCGGCCACTTTTTCGTCGTCGCGACGATATCGACGGGACCGACCAAAAAAGCCCCTGGTTTTCACGTACCGGGTAAGACGCATATTGGCTGTTTCAGTGGCGCTCACGCTTATTCTCGTACTGGCCGGCGCCGTTTCAGGAATGATGTCCGGCGGTTGGCTCGGAACGTTTCTGGTCCTGTCCGGGCTCTTGCTGGGCGACTTTCTCGCTCCCTATTCGATCTACGCGGCGACTCTTTTGCTAGAGCCTCTTGAACGACACGTACAGGACGGATTCAAGAGACAAGCCCGCGCGCGGCTGAACGAACTCCCGAATCTGGACGTAATCGCCGTTACCGGCTCATATGGGAAGACGAGTGTGAAATTCGCGCTCGATCAGATTCTCTCGCATCGTTATTCGGTACTGGCTACGCCGGGGTCGTACAATACGCCCATGGGAATCTGCAAGGTGATCAACAGTCAGCTGTCTGCTTCCCACCGGATAATGATTCTTGAAATGGGCGTGCGTCGTGAAGGTGATATCGCGGAACTCTGTTCAATCGCCCGCCCAAACGTCGCACTTGTTACGTCCGTTGGAATTGCACACCTGGAATCCATGGGGTCCATCGAGGCCATCGCCCGCGAAAAAGGATCTTTGCTTTCCTTCGTGAAGCCGGGAGGCTGTGCAGTGCTCGATGCCGATGATGACCGCGTGCGAACCATGGCAGATGGTTTTGACGGCAGGGCATGGTTCGTATCGTGCACAAACTGTGCTGACGCACATATTCGTGCCTCCTCTATTCGTTATGGCGCCGACGGCGCCACGTTCGACGTCTCGGATGAAACGGGAGAATCGCTCAGCATGATGACGCGTTTGGTAGGCATTCACAACGTCACCAATATTCTCATGGCGGTGGCCGTCGGGCGGATCTATGGTCTCCGCCTTCGGCAAATCAGACTTGCTGTCTCAAAACTGCGACCGGTGCCCCACCGACTGGAGGTTCGTCGCGAAGGCGCGATTACGGTGATCGACGATGCCTTCAACAGCAATCCCGTCGGTGCCCGAAACGCTGTAGAAATTCTCGGTCAGATGGGCTCGGGACGTCGCGTTATTGTTACACCGGGAATGATCGAACTGGGCGAACGTGAGCGGGACGAAAACCTGATGCTTGGAAAATATATCGCTCATAATGTCGACCTGGCCGTACTCGTGGGCGAAAAAAGGACCAGCGCCCTCGCGGAAGGGCTTCGAACTGCGGAATTTCCCCGGGAAAGTATCCGTGTCGTCAAGTCTTTGTACGAGGCGCGAGATTTTCTGAATGGGTATCTGGAGGACGGAGACGTCGTACTTTTTGAAAACGATCTGCCGGATCAGTTTAATGAAGATTGACGACACGCTCGACCTTTTCCCGACAGATGCTGCCGAAGGGTTAGGACCCACGCTCAAATTCGAGCGCGGGTGCTGGACCCGTGGCTACTCGGCTGTAGCCGGCGTAGACGAGGCGGGCCGTGGGTGCCTCGCCGGGCCGGTCGTTGCCGCCGCTGTTGTCCTCCCTATCGACTTGCACATACCGGGAGTCGCCGACAGCAAACAACTGACCCGCAAGAAGCGCGCCCGGCTGGCCGAAATCATTCGTGAAGACGCGATCGCCGTGGCTACGGGTCTCTGTAATCCGGCCGAGATCGACGAGCTTAATATTCTCCAGGCGTCCCTTGAGGCCATGAAAAGAGCTGTTCGCTCACTCGACACAGCGTCCGACTTCGTGCTCGTCGACGGAAATATTGGCCTTCCCGAGATCGATATTCCGCAGAGGACGATTATCAAAGGCGATTCAAGGTGTCATTCGATCGCGGCCGCATCCATCATTGCCAAGACCACTCGTGATGCGTACATGGCCCGAATACACGAGGAATATGCTCGTTATGGATGGAAGTCGAATATGGGATATCCTACGGAAGCGCATTACGAGGCGTTAGCCCTTTACGGCCCTACACCCTATCATCGTCGCTCGTTCAGGTTATTCTGATGTCCGATCCGAGCACAAAACGTCCTGCGACGAACTCGTATGGAGATTCGAACGACCCTCTCGTTTCGATCATCATCGTTTCGTGGAATGCACTCGATACCGTCAAGAAATGCCTCCCGAGTGTCACAAGAACGGTCTACAGGAATTTCGAAATCCTTTTTGCCGACAACGCTTCTACCGATGACTCGTCGCAATGGGTAGAGGCCAACCTGCCGTCCGTAAAAATCATCCGGCATCCGGAAAACTGGGCATTTTGCCGTGGAAACAACGAGGCTGCGCGTGAGGCAAGGGGTGAGTTCATCGTCCTCCTGAACAACGACGTCGAGGTCCCGTCCGGCTGGCTGGATCCGCTGGTCGCACTCATGCAGGCTGATCCGTCCGTTGGAGCCGTTCAACCAAAACTTCTGAGTTATTCTGAGCGGGACCGGTTCGAATATGCCGGTGGAGCCGGCGGTTTTCTAGATCGAAACGGATTTCCGTTTACCCGGGGACGGTTGTTCTTCACGCTTGAGAACGACACGGGTCAGTATGATCAGGCCAGGAATATTTTTTGGGCGACAGGGGCGGCGATCATGATCCGAAAGGAACTTTTCGACCGATTAGGCGGCCTGGACGAACGTTTTTTCATGCACATGGAAGAGATCGATTTCTGCTGGCGTTTGCAGCGCAACGGTTTCCGGGTCGTATGCGAACCTGCAAGCCTGGTCTACCACGTCGGAGGGGCGTCCCTCGAGCATGGGTCCACGCAGAAAGTGTTTCTGAACTACAGAAACAACCTGCTCGTGCTGTTCAAGAACCTGTCACAGGAAGCCTGGCCGCGTGTATTCCTCACTCGCCTTGTTCTCGACGGGATTGCGATGATCAGGACCCTCCTGCTCTTCAGACCGGGCGAATCTGCAGCGATTTTCAAAGCCTACCTGGCCGCTCATCGAATGAAGAAGATGTTTACTTCCGAGAGGCCCGCGCTGGATGAACCGGGCATAGGCCTGCCGTATCGTGGCAACATCGTATTCGATTATTTTCTGCGCCGACGACGTCGATTTTCCGACCTGCCGACCGACAAATTCAGTATGTGACGCGGGCGGTCACGCAGGATTCTCTTTCGCGGAGCCGGCCGGCGTTATCGCAATCGGTTCACCGAGCGAATAAGCTCAATATCCTTATCGATTCCACGTCGGGCAAAATAAAAAAGCACATAACCGAGCGCGGCCAATGCCAGGCCGAAGCCCTCTATCGTACCGTCCGACTCGGTTCCGACAAACGGAAGCGTACCCCCCAGGTACTCACCTGTAAACAGCGTAATCAGACCAAGAACCGTAAGAACCTGCAGCAATATTACCATGCTCCGCTGGCGTTTTCGGTCCTTATACAGAAATACGGCAAGAATAGCCCCCAGGACACATATCCCGAAGATGCCGAGCGTCACTGCCGTAAACCACGTCGAGCCGCCGCCGGCCGGGCCGGTCCATATTTCATCCAGTGAATAGATGGCGCCAATCGATACGGCACCTGCGAACAGAAATACTGTTTGAATTCGTTGAATCATGATCCCGAAAAATAGAGAGACAAAAAGAAACGAGCTAAACGAAAGCAGCCACGTGCTCGACCAGACGCTCCGCAAACTCAGCCGTTCCAGTGGAACCGCCCAGGTCCGACGTCACGTATTTACCCTCTGTGTAAATCTCTATCAAACCCCTTTTACGGCATCTGCGGCCGCCGTTTCACCGAGATGTCGAAGTATCATTTCTGCCGATCGAATGCGCGCCACCGAGTCGGCTCGATCCACTCAAACTCGACACCGGTAGCTTCGAGCACGATGACCGTAGCCTGGGTCACCTCAGGACCAATGCCGTCACCGGGAAGAAGCGTAATTCGACAGGGCATGCGTTCTCGCGTTTGAAGGGATAATCAATACGATACAACCGGTCACATTCATCCGGTCCATCACTTTCTTCGGGTCCATCGAGCGACGCATGGCTGACGGTAGTCTTTCCGACGGGAAAAGGTACTGGGACGGCTCCAAAAAAAAAGCCCCGCAAAGCGAGGCTTTTCGTTTTCCGAGTTGATTCACGTCGAAGCATCACGTCAAAGTACGACGTCTCGCCTTGTGGAGAAGTTGACCCGCAGCGTTCCCGCTTCTCTCAGCTCCTGTTGCACATCCATCAATATGCCCATTTCAGACGTTTCGTCCACACGCAGCGACACAATCAATTTGGGTTGGTCGACAAGTTTGCGGTACATAATGGATCGAACATTGCCGAGATCTTCAACGAGTGCATCGTCGATCTGCACGCCCGTTTCGCCGAGTGCATTGTCCGCCAGCTTCTTGGGACCGATCCAGAGGTAGCTGACCAGTCGTTTCTGATCGATTTTGGTTAGCGCTTCGGCCTTGGGAAGCACGGTCCGAACCTGGACGGTCGTTTCCCGGAGCACCGTGGTCACCATGAAAAAGATCAACAGCATGAAAATGATATCCGGGAGTGACGCTGTTGGGATATCCTCCTTCGTCTTGCTCTTCTTCTTGAAGTGTGTACTGGACATAATGGAATCCTAAATCGTTCGTCGGGGTACGCTCTAGTGCTTTACGCCGGATCCGGCTCAGCTATCGAAATAGCTGCCTTGATCTTTTGACGAATCGCATTCTCCAGGTCTCTGTTCTCGATATCGATCGTGTACTCGTCGTAGTTCGGATAACCGAGTTGGCGGGCTTCAGCATCCCACATCTCGAAATAGGCCATCCACACTTCGTCGAGTACCTGGATGTACGCATCGTATGGTGTTTGACGAGCCGTCTTTATTGAAACAAGCGCTTTATCCGCTGCTTCCGCATACCTCGGATCAGCTCCATTGTTGAGAACGTGCGTCTTGACCTCGTTCCGGATGAGATTTACGGCCGAGGGTGCGTCCTCGAGCAGCACCAGTCCCTCTTCGTTCACCAGAATCTTGAGCACGTTGCGCTCTTTGATCGGAGGTGGTACTACGTCGTCTTCGAGCTTGGGCGGCAGTACCATCCCGATGCCCGTATCGACGTCAATCGTCGTTGTTACAAGGAAGAAAATCAGCAGAAGGAACGCGATATCCGCCATGGATGAGGTCGGAATTTCGGCCTCTCGGCGTCCTTTTTTTTTCAGCAAGCCAGCCATCTTATTTCAAGAGGTTTCGTTTGCACGCACCGACGGATACTACATCCCTAAAAGGCCTCTAATGCTGGACCCGAGAAGGGATACAGCCGTCACTACGAACAGAATCAAAAAGGTGAAAACAGCAGCCTCCGCCCAGGAATCCATCGTGAGTCCGAATATCGCGAACAGGACTACGGGCACGCCAAGAAGGACCATCGTAACAACGTCCATTTTACCGTACGTCAGATTCCGTATCCCGAAAAGCACGATCGCAAGAATGCTTAACCCGCTGACGATGAGTGCTGCCCAGATAACGTATGGAACGATTCCAGCCATAACAGAATCAAGTTTTTATGTGTGGCCATCGGGAACGAACAGATGTTCGTGCGCGATCTGAACCCGGTCGGTTAATCTACTCGCCGCCAACCGGCTGGCCGGCGTTTAACAGAACAAGCGAATCGATCAGCTCTATCGAGGCTTCCTCCATGTCAATTACGATGCGATCAATTTTCGAAGCCACATAGTTGTAAAAGAACTGAAGGATGATGGCCGTGATGAGACCGAAGACCGTCGTAAGAAGTGCGATCTTGATACCATTGGCCACAAGACTCGGTGAAATGTCGCCGGCCTTCTCGATAGCGTCGAACGCCGCGACCATTCCAACAACGGTTCCAAGGAAGCCGAACATCGGAGCCAGCGAAATGAACAGCGAGAGCCAGACGAGACCTCTTTCCAGGAAACTCATTTCAATCGAGCCGTAGGAAACGATCGCCTTCTCAACAGCTTCGATTCCTTCGTCATGACGAAGAAGACCGGCCTGGAAAACGGAGGCGACTGGACCGCGAGTATTCGCGCAAACTTCCTCAGCCGAGGAGATTCCACCCTCTTCCAGCGCACCCTTTACGGTAACAATGAATTTGCGGGTGTTGATATCCGCACGATTCAACGTAATAATGCGTTCAAAGGCGATAGCAAGTCCGATGATCAGCGATACGAGAACGGGCCACATGAAGTCGCCCCCTTCGTTGAAACGCTGTACAAGCATGTTGACCAGGCCATCATCGGCCACTGCCTCTTGTGGCAGCGTGAGAAGCAAGCTGAAAAGCTTCATGGATTACATCCCTCCCTTGGGACAGGTTATTTGACTAAACGATGTGTCGGGACTAACGGTGGGAACCCAGCCCGAAATCTAATAAATCCCCTACTAGGAAAACGGCCGTTTCATTCATCTAATGACAAACGACCGATAAAATCAGGGCTCAATAATATCCATTCTGGCAACTTTTGTCAATGCACGTGGACGATGAACGCGGCTCAGACCTTCATACTCCCCCTAGACACGACACACGGGTCGAAGTTGCCATGGAATTATTTCACCTTCATGATCGTTTAATTCGCCGCGGTGTAATCGAGTGCCAGAATTACAGCCGGCTCCCAAAGCTTGAGTGCCTCGATCAGTTCGTGATCAACCGTGCCGAAGATAGGATAGAAGGCACTCCGGTCGAAAATTCGGGTCGCGAGTCTCGCTTTCAGCATAGCTCGAAGAAATGTGCCGTCGGAGGAAAGATCCTCGTTGGAGAAACGCTTTATGGCGGCCTGATCCGTTACACCGGATGTGCGACTTCCAACCACGACACCTTTTTCGGCCGCATAGTCCAAGAACGCGGTCATCATGCCTTCCTCTACAACAAAATCGGAGATGAAGGCACTTTCGACGGGCGCCCATGTTGTCTGCAATTCCTCGGAGTGTGTGTCAATCCAGGATCGAACAAATTGATTGGCCAGACTCCGTCGAAGGACGGTCTGCATCAGGTCGGATAAACTGTCGGTAGCCACGATGTAGTCGGGAATAATTCCACCGCCGGCAATAACCAGTCGACCGCTATCGGTGCGATACTTGAGCGAGTCCGGAGCTTCGCGCAACAGGTCCGCTGCGTTCTTGGCTCCGTCTCCCGCCCGCAGTGTCGCTTTGCTCTCGTAGTAGCTGGTACGATCGCCGTTTTCATACGGTGTCTGAATCAGCCGACCTGACGGCGTATAGTATCGAGCCACGGTCACCCGGAGAGCGCTGTCGTCGTTCAGCGTCCACTGCCTCTGCACAAGACCTTTTCCGAACGTGCGACGTCCGATCACGAGCGCACGATCGTGGTCCTGAAGTGCACCGGCGACAATTTCGCTGGCAGAAGCCGATCCACCGTCCACGAGTACGATAACCGGTCCTTTTTCCCAAAGACCACCGGAACTTGCACGGAACGTATCCCTCGAATCCGGTGTGCGGCCGCGCTGCGATACGATCACCTGGCCCGGCGTCAGGAATTCATCGGCGACGCGCACGGCCATGTTCATAAATCCTCCCGCATTGCCTCTCAAGTCCAGAATCAGCCGCTTCATACCCATGGACTTCAACTCCCGGAGGGCTTTGCGAATCTCCCCGTCCGTGCCGTTCGCAAATCGACCCAGACGGATCAGACCGGTATCCCCGTCAAGCATGTAAGACGTGTCCAGCGTATAAATGGGAATCTTGTCGCGCGTTATCGAGAACGCCATCGTATTCGGCACGCCCGGCCTTCGCACGGTAATATCCACCACCGATCCTCTGGGGCCTTTCAGGTTTTTCTGAACGTCGACATGCCTGTAACCTATTGACGTCTTGCCGTTGACCTCGGTGATGCGATCACCCGACTGCAACCCGACATCTTCGCTCGGACCTCCCGGGATGACATACAGGACCGATAGCGTATCCTGGCCGTCCGGACCATCAAGCAGTTCGTACGAAATACCAATTCCTTCAAATGCGGCGTTGAACTGCTCGTTGACTACTTTCAGTTCTTCAGCGTCAATGTAGAGGGAATGGGGATCGAGGTCTTCCAGCATGCCACGAATAGCGCTCACAGCGATCTTATCGGCATCGACTTCATCTACGTATTGCCTGTTGAGCAGCAGAAACGTGGCCTCCAACTTTTTCAGTGCTTTGGCGGTATCACGCGTCGAAAGTTCCGCTCCAAATTCAAGCCCCAGAATGAGGCCGAGAGCCGCGAACAGTATGCCGATGGTTAGGAAGGACCTGTTGAATTTCATATTCGTCGTGCCGTGATTGCTTTACATTTCAACCTACTGTTTAACAGTCCGTGCGCCAGTCGATGGCCAAAATCCGTGTCACTAAACATGACTTGGTTTCTGAATGATCCCGTTCGATTGTGGATAAACACGTCCCCTCTCGCAATCCATCATCAGTTCAAGACTTCCGTATTCAAAAGTCGTTCCTTTTCCACTCCTTTTGCAGTTCTGTTGTGTTTCTATTGCGTTTCTGCTGCGTTTCTGCTGCGTTTCTGCTTCAGTTGCACCATGCGATGTACCTTCCAAACATCCAGAAGGCCTGTTCAATCGATCGATCCGGTAATCCGACGTTCGCATCATGACCAATAAAGCCGTCGCAAGCGTCCTGAAGGAGACTGCCGCGCTCATCGAGCTGACCGGTGGGAATCCGTTCCGAAGCCGGGCAATGGCCAATGCGGCTCGCACGATCGAGCGTCTCGAGGAATCGGTTGACAGCATGCTTGAAGCCGGCACGCTCACCGATGTTCGCGGGATCGGAGCAGGACTCGCCGGGCAGATCGCACAACTGATCGCGACGGGATCGTATGCCGTGCGGGACGAGCTTCTGGGTGCCATTCCTCCCGGGCTGTTGGATATGCTGGCCGTCAAAGGGCTGGGTGCGAAGAAAGTCCGAGCGCTCTGGAAAACGCTCGGTATCCAGACACTTGGCGAGTTGGAGGTGGCCGCGGGTACAGGTCAGATCTCCCATCTGGAGGGATTTGGTCCGAAGAGCGAATCCTCCATTCTGGAAAACGTTGCGGCCCTGCGACTGTATCGAAAACAGCGTCACTACGCCGACGCATATCCAATGGCATCTGAGCTCGTTCGTGAACTACGCGCTCAGCCTCAAATCGTGCGGGCAGAAGCGGCAGGCGCACTCAGGCGACGAATGGAGGTCGTTTCGGACGTTGAGTTGGTCATTGAACTGGCAGAAGGAGAACCAATCACGTTCCTGGAAGCACTTTTTGGTGCAGGTCTGCAGACGGTTCTGCAGAAGGATGCGCAGACCGATAATCCGGACATCCCTGCATTTAGCTCAGCCATGCCCGACGGGCTGCCGCTCGTGATTCGGGTCGCGCCGCCGGGAGCTTTCGGATCGCTTCTTTTCGAGCGAACGGGATCGGAGACGTTCCTTCAAGCCTGGAGAAACCTTTTTCCGGAGCCGGCACCTCAATCCGATGAAGTATCCGTTTTCGAAAAGGCCGGCGTGCCGTTCATTCCACCAGAGCTTCGCGAGCATGAAGCCATCATCGAGTTGGCAAAAAAAAGCAGGATTCCCAGGCTGATCGATGATTCCGATCTAAGGGGTACGCTTCACAACCACTCCACCTATTCGGACGGAGCCCATACGCTCCGTGAGATGGCAGAGGCCGCTCGAGGCATGGGACTTTCGTATTTCGGCATTTGCGACCATAGCCAATCTCTTCGCATCGCTCACGGTCTGTCGCCGGAGGAAGTGCATCGTCAACAGGAAGAGATTGCAGCGTTAAATGAGGAGTATGCCGCAGATGGGCAACCTCCTTTCCGCATCTTCTCCGGTATCGAAAGCGATATTCTTGCAGCCGGCAGTCTGGATTACGAGGACGACGTGCTTGCTGCGTTTGATTTTGTCGTTGCCGGCGTGCACACAGGCTTCAACATGAGCGAAGCCGAGGCCACGGCGCGCGTGATTCGTGCTGTGTCCAATCCGTTTACTACGATTCTGGGGCATCCTACCGGTCGGCTCCTGCTACGGAGAAACGGTTATCCACTGGACCATGACGCCGTGCTGAATGCCTGCGCGGAGCACAACGTATCCGTGGAACTGAATGCCAATCCGTACCGATTGGATCTCGACTGGAGATGGATCCACGCGGCCACCGAAAGAGGCATCCTGATATCCATAAATCCCGATGCGCACGCTACCGAGCAGCTGGCCTATACGCGCTGGGGAGTCTCTGTTGCAAGAAAAGGTTATCTGACGGCCGATATGTGCTTGAACGCACTCAGCCTCAACGCTTTTACGGAATGGCTTCAGACCCGAAATTCCGTGCACACGAAATAAGTGTCTGGTCCATGTCTCGTGCAGTCGTCATAGCAGCCTCCGTTGTTGTATCACTTTTCGTTTTTGCCGTGTTGCTTCATTACCTCTCGTACGGCGTGGATACGTCTCCTCCTTCACACCAGAGCCTGGCCGGACTTGAACAGCCGGTAAGCATTTATTGGTCGGATGATGGCCCGGTTCGCATCGACGCTGAATCCGACGCGGACTTCTTTTCAGCTCTCGGATACGCTCATGGAATGAACAAAACATGGGTAGCCCTGCTGCTTCGTCAGGCCGCCCTTGGTCGTCTGAATGAGTGGTTCGGGCAGAGTGCCCGGCAGGAAGACCGCATGGTCCGGAAGCTGGCACTGGCACGAACGGCACAGAGCATCTATGCAGCACTGGATGACGAGAAAAAAAAGTTGCTGGAGCGCTACGCGGACGGATTTTCAGAGGCACTCGCATCCACTCGCGTTCGTCGCAAAGCGGAACTGGTTCTGCTGGAAATCTATCCCGAACCCTGGGAGCCCTGGCACTCTCTTGCCGTCGAAAGACTCTGGGCGTGGATTGGCGCATCCGTTCAGGACCTGCCCGGAGATCTGGAAGGCATGGATGCGTTCCAGGAAGCCGATCGCGCCCTGCGAACACGACTTCACGTTTATGGCATGAATGAAAACGTGGCCATGCTGGTTGGAGGCGACGATCGTTTACGCCATCTTTTTCGATTTGTCACCGGTGACTCCGGGCAGCCGGTTTTCCAGGAATTTCAATATGTGAGCTCAACCGGTCCTGTGATGGACGGTCTTTCGGTTCCGGGCACGACCATCTTCCCTGCTGGACGAACGAACGAACAATCGTGGGTTTTTCTTCTGCCTACGGATATTTCTGCGAGAACAGAAAAGGTTTCTCCGTCTGAGCCGCTGGAAATCACCTACGATCGACTCGGATCCACGGGTGGCCGGGAGGAAATCGTCACGATCGAGAGGCGGCATGGAGACCTTGTTTTGGGCAACGTTCCGGACAATAATACGGACTCAGACAGCTCGATAACACTTATCC
>CAZGOS010000014.1:0-29930 GCA_964527795.1 uncultured Rhodothermales bacterium
TGAAACGGTTGCGGAATACTGCACCGCCATAGCCGAAATCCCAGTTTCCAGGTGTATAGACATCGATACCAAAAGCATTGCTACGGGCTTTCCTATGGCGACGGAAACAGCGTCAAAAGGGACCTTTTCAATGCACGAATACACCGTTGTCTCCGTTGGACCATACATGTTCCAGAGTTCGGCTCCACGCTCGTTCAGTTCCCGGGCCAGTTTTCGAGTCAAGGGTTCACCTGCACAGAACATGCGGAGTCCCGGCCGGCCCTTCCATCCTGAATCGACGAGCAGGCGCCACGTTGTGGGTGTGGCCTGGAGTACCGTTGCCCTGTATCGATCCAAAGCCACTGCCAGTGCAGCACCGTCGCCGGCGAGGTTTCCGGGCCGTACGACCGTCCGACCTCCAGTAATTAGCGGCAAGAACAGTTCCACGCCGGCGATATCGAATGACGGCGTGGTTATACTTAGCATCACGTCTTCCGGCGAGAATCCGGGCTCCTTTTGTAGAGACAGAAGAAGATTGACAAATGCTTGATGGCTGATCTCTACACCTTTAGGACGACCCGTTGTACCGGATGTGTATATGACGTAGGCGAGCGAGCGACTCGAGATATCGACATTAAGCGAATCAGAGCCTCTGGAGTCGATCCCTGCGTCATCTCGGTCAAGACAGACCAGTTCGACCTCGTGATGATCCAGGAGCGGTATGAATCGTTCTTCCGTGAGGACGAGCTTCATGCCGACATCGGCTATCATGTACGAAAGCCTTTGATCTGGGTATTCGGGATCCAGAGGGACGTAGGCCGCACCGGTTTTCAGGATTCCCAAAAGGCCGTTGACGAGATCCGTGCATCGATTGACACAAATTCCCACCAGATCACCCTCGGATACGCCTTTTTCGGCGAGGTATTGTGCCAGGCGATTGGAGCGTTCGTCCAACTCGGAATAGGTCACCCTGCTCTCGTCATCTTCCACGGCGATGCGATCAGGGGTACGTTGTGCCTGACGAGAGACTAATTCATGAATGCATATGTTCTTGTCGTAGTCCGCTTCCGTCCTGTTAAAGCCGGAAATGAGTTGCGTACGCTCAGCCGACGTGAGTAAACGAAGCCGCGATAGCTTTTCCTCCGGATTTTCGACCGCGCTTTCGAGGAGCGTTTGAAAGTGCGCTATCATTCGCCCGATTGTCGAAGCATCGAACAAATCGGTATTGAATTCGAAGCTTCCACGCAAATTATCCGGCTCATCAAAGACATAAAGCGTCAGATCGAACATTGCTGCCCAAGATTTTACGGGATATGGTTCGATCGATACACAAGGTAGGTCAATTTGCCCGTGCGGAACGTTCTGTAAAGCAATCATGACCTGGAAAAGAGGGTTACGGCTCAAGTCCCGCTCCGGTAACAACTCTGCAACCAGGAGTTCAAACGGCATATCCTGATGTTCCAGCGATTCCAGCAACGTTTCACGAATGCGAACGATCAGTTCCGTAAAACTCGGATCCTCCGAGAGGTCCGTTCGAAGAGCGAGTGTATTGGCAAAAAAGCCAATCACGGTTTCATAATCTCCGGATAACCGATTGGCCGCCGGAGTGCCAACGATGACGTCCGTCACTCCGGAGTAGCGAAAAAGAAAGGTTTTGAATGCACCCAGCAGGGTCATGAACAGCGTAGCTCCTAGCTGTCGACCCAACAACCGCAACCCAGTACTCAGATCCGGGGTCAGTGCGAACGATTGACTCGCACCGTTAAATGTCTGACGTACAGGGCGCGGCCGATCATAAGGCAGATCCAGGGTCGCCCGAGGACTCTCAAGATGTGCTTTCCAGAACGTGAGCTTGCGCTCCAATTTTTCACCTTTCAGTTCCGCGCGTTGCCATCGTGCAAAGTCGGCGTATTGCGTGGCGAGCGGCGCGAGAGTTGACGGCTGATTCGTAGCGTATGCCGAATACAATTCTGATAGCTCCGTGCGGAATATCTGACCTGACCAGCCGTCCGTAATAATGTGATGCAGAACAACCAGGAATAGGTAATCGTCCAGGTGCAGACAAATCAGTGTACCACGGACGAGAGGTCCGAGAGACAGACTGAACGGAAGCTGCATTCGTTCGCGAACGGTCTCATCGATCGCCCCGGTATGATCCGGTTTCGGAATACCCGAGAGATCTACGAGTTCAAACGGAAAGTGTGTTGCAGGCATTACTACCTGAACGGGCCGACCATCCTGCTCTTCGAAAACGGCTCTGAGGACCTCTTGCCTGCGATAGATTTCATCGAGCGCCTTCTGAAACGCTCTCACATCAAGCTGACCAACAATTCTGAAAGCAGATGAAGAATTGTAGGCAACGTTTTCCTCGGTATCGAATTTGGCGAGAAACCACAGCCTCTCCTGAGAGAAAGACGGTTCGCATCGGTGACTGTTAGCCTGCGCTGAGTCCATTGCGGCGGTAATACCAGACATTTTTCGCGACTTCGGTTCCCGACACGTGCCAAATTCCAACCGGACGATCGATTGCTTCGTCGATCCACTTCTGCAGTTATTTACGACACTGCATCCTGCGTTACCCGAGCCGGATACTCGTCTATTCTTTTTGAGAGTTGCCGAACGGTTGGTGAACCAAAGAAATCAACAAAAGACAATTCAATCCCAAATTCATCATTGATCTTCAGTCGAATCTGTCCAGCCTGAATGGAATCCCCTCCCAGGCTAAGAAAATTCTCCTCGACCGCAACTTCCGGAACACCGAATGCATCCGCCCAAATTCTTGCGACACGAGCTTCTGTCAACGTCCGATAATTCCGGACTACATCGGCGTCTACGTGTCGACCGTTGTTGGTCCGTACCGGAGAAGACACGAGCCCCAGATCTTCTGCCAGCCCTATTCGTTTCAATTTTCCGGTAGGACCCTTCGCAAGCTCATCGAGAAACAGAATTCGCCGAGGAACCTTGAAATCGGCCAGGAACTCTGATGCGTAAACTTGCAGCTCTCTTTCTCCAATCGCAATGTCGTCATTCACGACTATTGCAGCTGCTAATTCGTCTCCCAATTGGGAGTCCGGCATGGCAAACGTTACGGCTTGCCGGACGGCTGGATGTCTCAGAAGGATGTCTTCAATCTCGTGCGGTGATATCATCTCACCACCTCGGTTGATTACCTCCTTCAACCGTCCGGTGATGAATAAAAAGCCGTCTTCGTCCAAAAAACCGAGATCGCCTGTTCGAAACCAACCGTTCAAAAAAGGTGCGGCGTTCACGTTCGGATCGTCTATGTATCCACAGGCTACATCTTCTCCCCGTAGTACGATCTCGCCCGACACATTCGCTTCAAGAAGACTCCCGACCTGGTCCATAATTGCGATTTCCACGCCAACGGATTGACCAACGGAACCAGGTTTCTTTACACCCGTCG
Source organism: uncultured Rhodothermales bacterium (assembly GCA_964527795.1). Taxonomy (GTDB): domain Bacteria; phylum Bacteroidota; class Rhodothermia; order Rhodothermales; family UBA10348; genus SMXL01. Next base: position 3,404 of record CAZGOS010000014.1, read on the forward strand.
GAAAATTTGTGCAGGCGATCAGATGAGACACCTCCGTAAGTGCATACGACTCGATAACGGGCACTCCGAATACGTTTTCAAGATCCTCGCATACGCATGGTGGAAGTGCGGCTGAAGTTGATCGTATAAGTCGCAGACGGCTGATGTCGTACTCCCGATCATCAAGTTTTGTCCGGGCAAGTATGGCCTGATGTATCGTTGGAACTGCACTGTACCAGGTCGCTTCGGATCGTTCCAGCAAACTAAAAAATTTCGGAGCTTCAAAACCGGATGTACAGAAAATGCCGGCGCCGGCTCTTATGGTCGAAGACAAACATGCCTTCAGACCGTGGGCATGAAACATCGGCATGACGTTCAGACATCGATCGCGTTCAGTAAGCCCTAGACACTGACATAACACACTCGAAAACTCAGCCAGGTGCTCGTGCGTGATCGTGACATTCTTCGGGCGTGAAGTAGTGCCCGATGTACTCAGGACCAATGCTTCGTCGTCGAACTGGGCGAACTGAGGAGTACTATCTCGCTGAGCGACAAGCCTCGTCCCGTTTACTTCCAGCGAGAAGAGTCCGGCAACGACTGGATCCGGTCCCAGCTCAATAATTCGGATCCCTTTTTGCATTGCTACACTCCTGACTTCAGAATCGTGTCCGGCGTGAACGATTACGGCATCGATGTTTGAATCGAACAGATACCGTTCATATTCTGCGGAACGATAGGCCGAATTGAGAGGTACGCTGGAAGCGCCTGACGAGACGGATAAAAATGCTGTGGCTGCCTCCGGACTATTGGGCAGAACAAGGGCGACGCGTTTCTTTCGTCCTATTCCAATACTATTTAATGCACCGATAACCTCGCAAATGTGCTGAAAAAGCCGCTCGTACGATAGTGGTATCCTGTCTTCCGACAGAATCGCGGAACGATGCGGTCGCCGAATCGCGTGCGAGGCAATTATTCCCGCAATCGTTAAATCTTTCACGATCCGACTGGGGTTGTAACAGGCTTTACGATTTTCATATTTTTCCATGAAAATGATGCACTTTCGACCATAATGCTGCAAAAATACGGACTCAGGACATCTCACAGACAAAAAGCGTGCCTCACAGATTGAGATGAAACGGGTTCAAAAGAAGTGTGTCACCATTTATCCATCACACCCAAAATAAAGAGCTATTGAGTCTCACAACGCGTGCATCGCCTTCTGTATTCAGAGATGGCGCACCCATGACCTGCATTATAGTGAGACCTCATGTATATCAAGATTCAAGAATGCGGGCCAACTCCGATATAGTTTGGAAACGAAACAGTTGGGCGATTGATGGCTCCGCTGCCGTAAACGCCCGGATCCGTGTCTGGACCTGAATCGCCCGTAGCGAATCCCCGCCGAGATCGAAGAAGTTATCCTGAATTCCTATCCCTTCGATTTCAAGCACGTCACTCCAGATTGACGCAAGGGCGATCTCCGTCTCCGTTCGAGGAGCAACGTATGCTTCCGAAAGATTTGGACGCACCGCTTCAGGTACCGGTAACCCATCGCGATCAATTTTTCCGTTCGCTGACAGCGGCATGTGCTCGAGATAAATCACTTGAGCAGGCACCATGTACTCCGGTAGATGTTCGCGAGCATGGTCAAGCAGGGAGTTTAAGTCCATTACCTCCGTCGTTACGACATAGGCTACAAGCCGACTCCTGCCGTGCAAATCACTGAGTGCGACAACGACTGCTTGCCGGACGTGCGGATTTTGTTCGAGCACCGTCTCAATTTCTCCGGGTTCGATCCGGTATCCTTTGTGCTTGATCTGATCGTCACGCCGACCGGTAAAATGGACAACCGGGTACCCGTCGTTATCGAGACGTATTCTCCCAAGATCGCCGGTGCGGTACACCCTGGCCCCGGGCGTGTCAACGAACGGATCGGAAAGAAAACACTCTTCCGTCAACTCTTCATCACCAAGGTATCCTCTCGCAACAGAAGGTCCTCCGATGTATAGTTCTCCTTCCGCGCCAACGGGTACCGGCTGTTGATAATCATTCAGAACATAGACCTTCACATTCGGAAAAGGTCTTCCGATGGGTGTATATCCGGTGCATGCACGATCCGTCGACGTAACCACAAAACCTATCGCATCAGCAACGGTCTCACTGGGCCCGTAACTGTTACAGACCAGACAATCCGATTTTCGTGCGAGACCGGCAGCCCATGCATAGTCCGAAGCCTCACCGCTGAGAATCAGTCGTTGTTTCGGAAGCAATCTTTCCGGCCGGTGACAGGCTGACTGAAGAGCGATTAAATGCGAGGGAACGATATCGAGAACGTCAATCCGATTCTCCTCCATGTAATCGGCCAGACTCTCCGCATCCAGCACCCGAGATTCAGAAATCACGTGAAGACACCCACCGTTTGCCAGCGCCTGAAAAAAGATCGTGTGGTGCGCGTCAAATGCTAGAGAATGCAACAGTGCAAAATTCTTTGCTTCATCGAGTCGAAAAGCGTCGAAAAACCGCTTGATGAAATGAAAAAGCTGTCCGTGTTCGACCGTTATTCCTTTGGGTTTGCCCGTCGACCCCGACGTGTAAATGATGTAAACGGCGTTCTCTGGACGAACATCACTCTCGACAGGAACTGTGGGTAACGCGTCAATCCCTGGATCCTCAATTGGGACAGTCGGACAATTGATCCCCGTCATTCCAGACCACGTACCGGATGTTGTGATCACGCCAATGGCATCGCTTTCCTTCAACAAAAACGCTACTCTTGACGGAGGAGACGGATATCGAATGGGGACATACGCTCCGCCTGCTTTCATCACGCCCAGGACCGCAACGACCGTCTCGATAGATCGAATTAAATAAATACCGACAGATCGTTCCGGTTGCAAACCCATCGCCTGTAAGTGGCGAGCCAGTTGATTTGAACGCTCATCCAGTTCGCGATAGGTTAGATATTGACCCTCAAAAGCAACTGCAAGAGCATCCGGAGTCTGCTTCGCCTGCATTTCAAACAGCGTATGAGCGCATATGACAGATCCGAAATCGCGCTCGGATGTGTTCAACACTTCGAGTAACGTTTTATCCTGTGACGAAAGAAAGGGCAACTGACGCACCGTTTTCGTCGGCTGTTCGAGAGCGATTCTGAGCAGCATCTCGTAGTTGGCCGCCATTCTTCCGACCGTCGCTTCCTGAAACAGATCGGTATTGAATCTCCAGAACGCGGTGTACGAATTCCCTCTCGCAATCAGTTCGACACTCAACTCCAGATCTGTTGCGCGTTCAGGGACATGATGTCTCGATATGCTCAACGCTCCGGCGTGCATGACGTCGTCAACGCTGTGCTCGAGATTGAACAGAACCTGGAAAAGAGGCGGCCTGCTCGGATCTCGAATCGGGTGAACTTTCTCAACTACGATCTCAATCGGCACATCCTGGTTGGCGTACGCTTCGATCGCCATTCGTCGCACCTGCGACAGGTAGTCTGAGAAACTCGGATTTCCATCGAGCTTCGTCCGCATAACTACCATGTTCATAAAAAGGCCTATCAGGTGCTGCGTATTCGCTCTTTCCCGGCCTGAGGTATGAACACCGACAGTAATGTCTTCTTGTCCGCTGTAGAGATGGAGCAGCAGGCTGAAAGTGCCGAAAAGAATCATGAACGGTGTGACGTGCTCAAGCTTTGCATGAGCGTTCACCGCGGTTATGAGGCCGGCAGGCAGTGTGACTTCAATTTCCGCTCCTGTGTGAGACAGGGAATGGGGTCTCGGTTTGTCCGTAGGAATCTCCAGTGCCGGGGTACCCTCCAGGCGGCGAACCCAGTAGTCAATTTGTTTTTCCCACTCTGATCTGGTCTGGCTCGATCTGCACCAGCTCGCATAATCGGAATATCGAATTCCAGGGATCGATCGTGACGGTTCCCTGTCGTTCAATCCATCACTGTATGCATTGGCCAATTCCCGGATGAATACCGCCTCGGATCCCGCGTCAAAGACGGCATGATGCATAACCAGCATTAGAAGATGCTCATTTGCAGCTATTCGAAGAAGTTCACCCCGTACAAGTGGGCCGTCGGAATAGAAAAATGGTTGTTCAATAAACTCTCGCGTCATCGTCTTCGTCTGAGAACGCTTTATCTCGCGAGATCCTGACAAGACTGAAAGTCCAAGGTCGATTTTTAGCTCTGGAAGAATATCCTGCACGAGCCGGTCGTCAACATATCGAAGCCTCGATCGAAGCGGCTCATGGCGCTCGATAATCAGATTCAGGCAGTCATTGAGATGTCTCCGGTCGAGTTCACCCTCCAGTCGAAGGAACAATGCACGGTTGTAGGCGAACTGGTCCGGACGAAGTTGGTCCAGAAATAACATACGCTCCTGACCGTAGGTCGCCGGAATCGAGCTTGACCGCTCCGCCTTCGGAATCAGAAAAGAAGATTCGGGACCCGAAGATGTTGAGGCAATCTCGTCGATGCTCCCTGCCAATCCATGAATGGTCGGCGAGCGGAAAAAATCGATAAACGACAGTTGCACACCAAAGCCCGATTGGATGCGGCTCAGTACCTGGCCGACGAGAATAGAATCGCCACCCAGGCTGAGAAAATCGTCTTTTACGCCGATCTCATCCAATTTCAAAACGTCTTCCCAGATCGACAAAAGTGCCTTTTCCGTGTCCGTCCCGGGATCACCCTCGGCTCCGACTGGATCGTTTTCGACAACATCGGGTCGCGATCCTCCGTCAAGGCCCAACTGATCCGCCAAGCCGACTCGCTTCAATTTGCCCGTCGGACCTTTCGGAATCTCGTCAACAAATATAATTCGGCGAGGAATCTTGAAGTCCGTTAACCGTTCAGCGGCGTACTCCTGAAGCTCCCGCTCGCTGACGCCGTCTCCCGCTTCGAGTACCACGGCCGCCGCAACTTCGTCGCCCAGTTTCTCATCCGGCAACGCGAAAGCGACGGCTTGCAGGACGGATGGATGGGTCAGCAGCACTTCGTCTATCTCTCTCGGAGATATCTTTTCGCCGCCTCGGTTGATGATCTCTTTCAGACGACCCGTGATATACAGGTAGCCTTCCTCATCGATGGTTCCCTGATCGCCTGTACGGAACCAGCCATTGGCGAATGCCTCGGCATTTGCGGCAGGATTCTCCGCATATCCCGCTGTCACGTTTGCGCCCCGAATTACGATCTCGCCCACTTGTCCGGATCCGAGAAGACTACCGTCAGGGCCGAGGATGCACACTTCCGGTCCTGCGGCAAGACCGACGGATCCTGGTTTCTGCTCCCGTGGGGGCAACGGATTACTGGCCATCTGATGCGACGCTTCGGTCATCCCGTACGCTTCGATCACTGGCGCTCCAAATGCTTTCTCGATATCACCCATGAGCGTTGGCGCCAGAGATGCTGAAGACGACCGAACAAATCTAAGATTGATCTTCCGGGACAAAGACGGATCAGCGAGGACCCGAGCAACGATGGCCTGATGCATGGTGGGCACGGCGCTGAACCATGTGGCGCCGCTCGTCGAAAGCTGCCCGATAAAAGACGGCGCCGAAAAGCCGGTAGTACACATAACGCCCGCCCGAGCCTGAAGCGATGCCAGAACACATGCCATCAGGCCGTGAATGTGAAAGAGCGGCATCACATTCATGCACAGATCCTGCTCAGATAGCGAGAGCGTTTCTGATATATTGCGAGCCGAAGCCACAAGATTTCGGTGCGAAAGCGGCACCATTTTGGGCCTGGAAGTAGTCCCTGAAGTATGCAGAACAAGGGCCTCGTCTTCAGGCCGAGCAAATTCAGGATGGGTATTGTTGGTCAGTGGCTCGCTGTCGAAACTAATGGAAAAGAGACCTGACCGGACTGAATCAGGTTGGAGTTCAAGTACGGCCATTCCCAACCGCGCCGCCACCTCTCGCACCGGTGAGTCGAATCCGGCCTGCACGATTACCGCTCGTGCTTTAAGGTCGGATAGATAAAAGTCGAATTCGGGATCCCGGTACGCGGGATTCAGTGGTGCCGCCGAGAAACCGGACGAAATGGCGAGAAACGCGGTTGCCATCTCCGGTCCATTCGGGAGTACGATCGCGATCCGGTCATTTCGACGCAGACCACGTCCGGTGAGCACACTCACCACATCGGAAGTATGCTCGCACAACTCGTTGTGCGAGAGAGGCTTCCGGTCGAGAGACAAGACGGCGCTTCCAGCCGGTTTGCTTTCGGCGTTCGACTCAAGAATTCCGGAAATCGTGCCGGCCTGACTCATCGCGGGTAAAGAAGATATTTCCAGCCGGCTGATCTGCGGGTTAATTCAATACGTGCTGAAGCCGGCTTGAATACAGAAAATTTAGGCTCGGAGAGCTAATCTCGCTCAAAACACGCTCAAAAATTGTGCCCTGGAGAAATATCGTGGAACCTGAAAAAGGGACGTGACCGGCAGTCGGCTGCGCCGGCTATCGTCAGTCTTTCACGCTCTACAAAACAGGCGCGACTTCCGGGAGGACTGGCTCCAACTGAACCAAATCGGGTTGCGCGTCAGATTTCCGATAAGCATACGGGTCGTGAACCATGGCCTCTTCAGGGTACCATTCGGCCAATGGTCCCATTGTACTGCGAATTTTATCCGTGAAGTACGTTGGAATCTCCGTGGTCTCCTGCTCGAAGAAATCGCGGAAGGGCCGGTCATTTTCCAGCAGGTTCAGGAAATTCTTATAGTATTTGATCTTAACCCATCCTTCTCCTGACATCGCCCGAAGCACGTTCATGGCTTTGGGAAACACACCCTTGTTCGCATTGAATCGACGAAGAATGGCTCTATTCGAAAAAGACTGTTCATGCAGGCGAATGAGTTTCTCGTAGAAGTCCGGCCACTCGTAATTCTTAGGGCGCACGTTCATTGTTCCGCTGTTATTCAGGAAATGAAACGGTGCGCCGATGATGCGGTCCGCTTTCTGATACTCCAGGTTGAGCGGAGCACTTCGCCCGAAAGCCGTAAGCAATGAGTATGCCGGAAAGGCGCCTGGCGAGAGTTCGAGAAACTGACGAGTCAAATCAAATGGTTCGGCGCCTTCGTCGCAGTCAAGGCCCAGCACAAAGTTGGCCTGGAAGTACGGGAGATAACTGGATATCATGTTTACCTGATCTGAAACCTGGCGAACCTTGTCCATGCCCCGTGTCTTGCCCGTCTTGGATTTGTTGCCCATGTCATACCAGGATTCGATTCCTGGCAGAATGGCTTTGAATCCGTTTTTCTTCAGTCGCTTTACGTTGTTTTCTGAAAGAAGTGAAAGCGTACTTTCCGCAATAAAATCGATGCTTCCAGGGGGAACGGCCTCCTCAATCGCTCCGAGATAATCATCGAAGCGTACGCCGAAGTTCGGATCGTGCCAGCCTACCCGAGGCTTCTTTACGGTCCGGCGAAGAAATCGAAGATCCTCCTTAAGAACATCAAACTCCAGCGGCTGATACGGGACGATCGAATCGACACAGAAGCTACAGGAATACGGACACCCCAGACTGCCTATCATCGGAATGAATTTCAGAACCGGCGCCTCCTTCATAAGACGCTCCACATATTTCCACCGCGCCTGCAGGCCTGGAAGCGTTTCGGGTTGCTCTGACGCAGACACATGCACACCCATAGGCCGGTGTGCAGAACAGTCCTTCAGTATGTCGTGAACCAGTTCTTTATTGGTAAACCCTACGACGTAATCGAAATATTTCTGCGCATCTTCGGGGTATGACCTGGCGTGCGGCCCTCCGAGAACCGTAATGCATCCCCGGGCCTGATACATTCTCGACAGCGCGTACGCGACGTGCGCCGAGGTCGTAAATGAACCCATAAACACGATGTCCAATGCATCGGGCAGTTCTTCTATCAGGTTCTCATAACCAGAGTGGTATGCAAGGTGAACTTCATGGCCCTCTTCTTCACACCAGACGGCTATGACCTGCGGCATGATCGCAGCCAGATTCGCTCTCATCACGCGAGCGTACCCTGATGTGCTTGGAGAATTAGCTACGACGTCAATGACGCCAATCCGCAATTTTCGCATGGTTTTCTGGGTGAATTCGGAAGATTCCGGTTCCGATCCGGGAGCCCGGAGCAACGTGTGGCCTCGTAACTCGTCACACTCAATAAATACGGCCTGATTGTTAAGATAGTGTATAGAAGGCGTTTCGTGCGTATATATTCTCGCGGGAGGAGGGTGCATCAGGCATTCTGATTATTGCAGCTGAGCGGGGGTCTGTCACCGTTTCCCGGTCTGGAATGTCAGCGTGATACTGCCAGATAGCCGATACACGTTTGAACAATGGCGATTATTGCCGATACAGACCTCAAGATAGTCGATCTGTTTAGCACTTTTTATTCGGCATGAGCACAAGACATCTCGTTCTTCTCCTGTTCTGCTTCGGTATAACGACCGCGGCGTTCGCCCAGAATCAGGTCGACTATCCGCAGCAGGGAGAAGGTATTTTCAAACTTCTCCAGAGAAACGGAATCACCCCGTCCAAGGCTGTATTGGCTGAATTCCGCGAGATCAACGCGAACAAATTCATCAACGGAAACGGTCTGAAACGAGGTGTCGCTTACAGTTTGCCGTCGGTTGTGCGAACGCGTACGTACCCCATTTTCGGCTCCGATTATCGGGAGGTCACTATTAAAAGTGACGCCCTGAAAGGAAGCGTCTATTACGTTATCAGCGGTCACGGCGGACAAGATCCGGGTGCGATTGGAAAACGCAACAGAAAGACACTTTATGAAGATGAATACGCTTATGATGTAGCGCTCCGTCTCGCACGTCGACTCATCGAAGAGGGTGCCACGGTTTATGTCCTTACGCGCGACAACGAAGGCATCCGGGATACGGAGTATTTCCCTCACGACAGCGACGAGCGGCACCTTGGAGGCGCCTATGTCGGAGGAGGCCAGAAAGCACGCCTCAGGCAGCGCGTGGACGATATTAATCGTCTGCAACGCAAACATGGAAAAGCATCGTTGCAGCGCGTCGTCGAACTGCATGTCGACTCGTATGCAAAATCGCGCCAGGTGGATGTCGACTTCTATTACCACTCTCGACGAGGTAAAGCCGTCGCGCGAACACTGCAGAAAACATTTGACAGGCAATACGACCTCATCCGCCCGAATCGTGGATATCGCGGTCGCGTCATTCAGCGTTCCCGTTTGTATACGCTGAGAAACGCGGGGCCGGTTACGACGCTCATCGAGTTGGGAAACATCAACCACCCCGGCGATCAGCTTCGCATCATCCAGCCGGACAATCGTCAGTTCATTGCGGACTGGCTCACTCTGGGCTTCATCGAGGACGCCAGAACGTCAACGCGGTAATGTTACTCGAACTACCTGCCGGTTCCCTTATGAAATCCCGGGCCAGAGATGTGCTTCCGGACTGAGGGACGCGCGCCTATGAGCCGAACGACGAAACGATCGTTCTCGTATCCAACCCTGGCGCGATTGTCAAGATATACACGGTTGAGTAGTTCTCGTCCTCCATGTCGGGAAGTTTTGAACCCCCGAGCGCGCCAACGATGCACGGTATCGTATTGCTATGGCCCACGACAAGGATGGCTTCGCCGTCGGGTCGGGCAAGTACGGCGTCGGCGACGGCCCGGATATGCGCTCGAACATCCGAGCCCACCGTTACGATTTCGGGACGGAGTCCTCTGGCCTCGGCAACGTACTGCGCTGTTAGAATCGTGCGGCTCAACTGGGATGTAATGATGTGATCGATCCGCGTATCAATGAGCATTCGAGCGAGCTTTCGCGCGCGCTCGTCACCCTTTTCAGACAAAACGGGATCATTGGCGGGCGTAGCCGCCTTTTCCGCATGCCTGACCAATATCACGGTTTTACCGACCTGAGCCTTCGCCGGAAAAGCTGAGAATCCCGCAAGAAGCAGCAGGATGGACATGCAGGTCAGCGTCACGTATGATCTATGCACGGTGTTCATCCGAGTGTTCATCCGAGTGTGCATCCGAGTATTCAGCCGATTGTTCAGCCGATTGTGCATCTGAGTATTCAGCCGATTGTTCAGCCGATTGTGCATCTGAGTATTCAGCCGATTGTTCAGCCGAGTATTGAATATTCGTAACTTCCTCTGACCGGTGCATTTTCGGCGAATCGACTGAGTCGAAAAGCCGTTGAATCAAACATCGGATCCGGCTTTCCAATTATCAGATCGGCCGTCATCAGGCCGACCGCCGGCCCCAGTTTAAAACCGTGCCCGCTGAATCCGGAGCAGACGAAGTGTCCACTGCCTTTGGGAACCTCGTCGATAATCGGATGCCAGTCCGGTGTCACGGCATAGAGGGAGGCATATCCGTCGGCCAATTCTCCGCGCTCAAGATCCGGCCAGCGTTTGATAAGGCGCTCACCGACGTCTGCCGCAAATTCAAAGTCGGTGTGTTTATCATAATCATCCGGGTCGACAACGGCATCGGCTTCCGCCGGATCGACCAGACCCGCAATCGTAATGTTACCCGCATCGGCCCGGAAGTAAGAGGCGTGAATGAAGTCCACAACGACCGGATGCAGCGGGCTCATATCGGCGGGTCGTCGCAGCACGGCTACCTGTACGCGGCACGAACGAATGGGAAGCATTTTATAACCCGTAGCGTCACCAAGAATGTCGCCCACGATGCCGGCCATTTCGCCGACCTGAGCCCCCCAGGCGCCGGCACAGTTGACAACAGTCCGGGCATGCATTTCTCCGTCCGCCGTGCGAACACCGCTTACGCAGTCTCCTTCGAAAAGTATGTCCGTCACTCTGGTGTTCTGATAAATATCCACTCCCAATCGTTTGGCCGCATTTGCGTAGGCCGTCACCGTCAGATATGCATCCGAATAGCCGCTCTCGGGCTCGTATGCAGCCGCTACCGCGTCCGCCGTGTTTAGACCGGGGATCAAATCTCTCAAGTCGTCGGAAGAGATCATGCGCGTGTCGATGCCGATGCTCTGCTGCATAGCCAGATTGGCCTCGAGGCCGGCTTTGTCCGTATCCGGAACCAGGGCGATAAAACCGGTTTCTTTGAAACCACAGTCTTCGCCGATTTGCTCTTCGAAATCCTGAAAGACCCGGAGGCTGTAATGCGCCATACGAGCCGTCAGTTCGTTGGAATAGTGCTGACGAATGATAGCCGACGACTCGCCCGTCGGCCCGGCACCGAGCCGCCCTTTCTCCAGAACGGCAATACTCATTCCACGCCCGGCAAGCTCGAATGCCGTGCTGCAACCCATGATTCCTGCGCCGATCAGAATAGCGTCATACGTCTTCGACATAACATCACCCGTCAATTTGATTCAGATCCAACTGCTCTGCGGCCGCTTGTATCCGTTTCCACGCATTTCGCACGTGTCGCTCCTCCGTATGTGTCTGCCCAACGCACATCCTGACAGCAAATCTGCCCCTGAGTACGGCGTGGCTCAAAAACAGCTTCCCACTCCTGTTGAGCTCATGCAACAGTATGCGTGTGAACGCATCCCCCTTACGGTGGGCGAAGCAAACCAGGTTGAATGGATGCGGAGCCAGCAGTTCAAAGTCTGGATCCTCTAACACCCAGGCGGCAAATTTCTGGGCAATCACGATATGCTCTCTCACATGATGCTGCAGGCCCTCCACGCCATAGTGACGTATGACGAACCAAAGTTTAAGGGCTCTGAATCGTCTACCGAGGGGAATTTGCCAGTTTCGATAATCCAGAGCATCGTCTGATTCCGAAGAGCGATCACGCAGATATTCGGGGTGGATGGACATGGCACGTGTCAGCGCATATCGGTCCGCAACGTAGAAGCAGTTGCAATCGAAATTCGTGAACATCCACTTGTGAGGATTGAAACAATAGCTGTCTGCGAATTCAAGTCCGTCGTGAATGTACCGGTGCTCCTCGCAGAGCGCGGCCGTTCCCAACATGGCGGCGTCCACATGCAACCAGATTCCCTCTCTCCGGCAGATCTCGCCGATGCGGCGGAGCGGATCAAGACCGTTCGACGCCGTCGTTCCGATCGTTGCGCAAACGGCGAAGGGTATCAAACCCTTCCCGATATCGTCTTCGATTCGGGATTCGAGGTCGTCGACATCCATGGCGAAGTTCTCGTCCGTCTTGATGCGCCGCATTCGGTCGGAACCAATTCCGATAATGCGAAAGGCCTTTTCGACTGATGAATGACTTTCCGCCGACGTGTAACCCACGAGCGATGCGTCTACGCCCTGCCGGTTCGATCGACCTTTCGTTGTGCGTTCCCGAGCTGCAATCAGCGCGCAGAGGGTGGCACTCGAGGCCGAATCCTGAATAACGCCTCCTCCCCCGTTCGAAGATTTGAAAGACTCCGGAAGCGCGAGCATGTCAACCATCCAGTCGAGCACGTGCGCTTCCAGTTCTGTGCATGCCGGGCTCGTCGACCACATCATGCCCTGCACATTCAGACCGGCCGACAGCAAATCACCAAGAATACCCGGCCCCGATCCATTGCACGGAAAGTACCCGAAGAAATTCGGCGACTGCCAGTGCGTGATGCCGGGCATGATGACGGATTCCATGTCGTCAAGCAATTCCGAAAATGAATCTCCCCTGCGCGGAGGAATCCCGGGAAGACGACCGCGAATATCACCTACCGCGGTCTGCGACGACACCGGGTACGTCTCCACCCACTTCTGGTAGTCCGCTATCCAATCGATTACCTGTTTACCGTATTGCCGGAATTCTTCCGGTGTCATGTGATAACCCGACATTTTCTACGCAATTTGTGTTTATGTCTCTTGTTCAGTTGAACTCGGCGATCGTTCATCGATACTTTCGCGATGGCTTCCGATCACGCAACGGCTTCCCAAAGCACCTCCGCCGGATGCTTCGCCATTCGCGCGGTGCCGTGTTCGATCTGTTGTCTACAGCTTACACCGCCGGCGCATATCACCGTATTCGTGTCGCAGGCACGAATGGCCGGAAACAGTCGATCCTCCCCGACATCCATCGAGATCCCGTAGTGTTCGGTCTCGAAACCAAAGGATCCAGCCATGCCACAACAGCCCGAGTCCACTTCCTCGACTGTGTAGTTGACTGGAAGAGCAAGTACGTGCCGAGCAGCTCTGGTGCCGACCAGGGCCTTCTGATGACAGTGCCCGTGGTAGAGTATGTGCGCCGCAGCTTCGGTAAAGCGTTCGGGTAACTCATTCCTTTCAGCGAGTGCTGCTACAAACTCGTCGAAGAGAAATGACTGGGATTGAACGGTTTCGACGCGTGCGTCCGATGGAAAGAGTGCGCGATACTCATCCCGAAAACTCAGAAGGCAGCTTGGCTCGAGTCCGACAATTGGAATCCCTTTTTCGGCAAACGGCATCAGTTTCGAAAGCGTTTCATGAGCCGCCTTGCGCGCCTGTGCGATGAGGCCCTTGGACAGCATGGGGCGTCCACAACAGCCGTGCCCGGGCAACAACACCTCGTAACCGCACGCTTCCAGGAACTGCGTCGCAGCCATCGCCACTTCCGGATAGTTGTAGGTGTTGAACGTATCGTTGAATAACACGAGCTGCCGCGAAGTTGATGCGCGAGGTGTTCTATTTTCAAACCAGGACGTAAACGACTCGGGGGCAAACGCAGGTAATAAACGCTTACAGGTTATTCCGATCGACTTATCCAGCGTCCAGCGAACAGCCGATCTGCGAAGCAGCGCATTGACGAGCGGGGCTCCTTTTCCGCTGAATCGACGATTTGCGCGGGCAATATTACCGAAAAGACGCGCGCGCAGCGGTATGCCTTTCCGATCATAATACTGGGCCAGAAATTCCATTTTCAGCTTCGCCATGTCTACGGAAGACGGGCATTCTGAGGCACAGGCCTTGCACTCAAGGCAAAGGTCCATCGTCGCAAAGAGCCTGTCGTCGGCAAGTCCATCCGCGACAATAGCGCCCGACAACACGGCCCGAAGCGCATTCGCCCGACCTCGGGTGGAATGCTCTTCTTCCCTCGTCGCCATGAAGCTCGGACACATGGTCTCTGATTCGAGTTTTCGACAGACACCCGCACCGTTGCACATCTCGACGGCTCGGTCAAATCCCTGATTTTCCGAGAAATCAAAAAACGTCTCGATTCGACGGGTACTGTAATCGGCTCCAAAGCGGAGATTCTCCGTCATGGGTCCGGCGTTTACAATATTTCCCGGATTGAAGAGATTGTCCGGATCGAAGACCGTCTTTACGGATCGATACAGTTCGTAAAGGTCCGCACCAAAAAAGCGCTCATTGAAAAAGCTGCGCGCCCGTCCGTCGCCGTGTTCGCTCGACAGCACGCCACCGAATCCATGCAGTAATTCTATGGCAAACGAAACGATCTCTGGAAGTTTGGCGATTTCCTCGGCTGATTTCGTATTGATCAGCGGGCGAATATGCACACAGCCTGCGCTCGCATGCGCGTAATACGCGACCTTCGTATCAAGATCGGTGCAGAATTTTTCGATGCCGGTCACATATGCCGCGAGGTGTTCGAGCGGCACGGCCGCGTCTTCGATGAAAGGAATCGGTTTATGGTCTCCCTTGATGCTCATCAGAAAACCCAGACCCATCTTTCGCACGCTCCAGACGTCCGCCTGTCCATCGGCGTCCATCACGGACACAATCGCTCCGGCGCCGCAATTTGCTCGCGCAATATGCTCCCTGAATCCCTCTACCCTGGCACGTAGCTCCGACTCACTTTCGCCGTAGAACTCCGTGATCAATACGCAATCCGGCTCGCCATCGACAAATCCCTCGAGTTTTCGTCGCCAGGCCGGTACCGCTCGACAGAGCGACATGCCGAGATGATCCAGCAGTTCGACGGCGGAAGGATCGACTTCGAGGATCATGGGAACCGCCTCAAGGGCGGCGTGCAATTCATCGAAATGCACAATCGCCAGACACGTCATTGCCGGAAGAGGGACGAGATTCAGCGTGATTTCCTCGATAAAGGCCAACGTGCCTTCGCTGCCGCAGATGAGCGCGGCGACATTGAATCGGGGATCCTGTTCAACACGAAACGAAATTCCGTCTAATGCGAATCGGTCCAGGTTGTAACCCCCACATCGTCTCCAGTGTCTCGGAGTTCGCTCGCGAATGGTCGCCCGGTTGATCGGATCGGCGAGCAATTGACGCAGCCCGGCATAAATGAGCCCTTCTCGAGTCGACGCCGAGGATCGGTGGAGCACTTCGGTTTCGTCGGTTGGCCCGAATTCGGCCCGCGACCCGTCGCTCAATCGGACTTGCATGCCCAGTACGTGATCCGCTGCCATGCCGTACATGATGGAGTGGGCGCCGGTCGAATTGTTTGAGACGACTCCTCCTATCGTTGCCCGATTCGCGCTGGCCGGATCCGGTCCGAAATGCAAACCGAATGGTCGCAGCTCGGCGTTCAAAGATCCCAGGATAACGCCCGGTTCGACTCTGGCCGTACGCGCTTCAGCATCGATCTCGAGTACCTTATCAAGATGTCGAGTGCAGTCAACAATGATCGCCTCACCAATCGCCTGTCCTGCCAGACTGCTGCCCGATGCCCGAGGCAAGAGTGGCACAGCAAACTCCACAGCGGTTTCTACGACAGCGTGCACGTCCTCCGGGTGGCGTGGAATCACGACCGCCAACGGATCTACCTGGTAGATGCTCGCATCCGTGCTATAAAACATGCGACTATAGGCATCCGTCCGCAACTCTCCGGTGATGCGCTTCCGCAGCACAGCCAGGCATTCGCTGACGGCTGAATCGTTCTTCATCGCAATAACTTCTTCTGGTTCCACGCTCATTCTCCCGGATGTTCGAGATTATGACGCGGAGCACTGTTATTCCACCTTTCCGCCCCGAATTCGAATGTCACTGAAGATTTGTCCGTTATCTTTACGCGACGAATCTCAAAAGACACGCAAATGAACTCCACATGCCTCAGATTGGCCCGTATACACTTCACGCGATAGAAACCGGCCGATTCGGCCTGGATGGAGGTGCCATGTTCGGCATCGTTCCGAAATCACTTTGGGAACGGCGCATAGGCGCGGATGATAAAAATCGAATACCGCTCAACATGCGCTGTCTGCTCCTCGAGAGCCCGGACCGGTTGATTCTGATTGACAACGGTCTGGGTAACAAGTACTCGGTAAAATTCGCCGATTTATATGCGGTCGATGATTCAGAAACGAATCTGCGTACCTCACTGCGATCCGCGGGATTTGACTTCGGGGATGTCACTGATATCATTCTTACGCACCTGCATTTTGATCACTGTGGAGGCAGTACAACGAGGACCGGTGATCGGCTGACGGTAACATTTCCAGGCGCAACCTACCATGTACAGAAGGGACACTGGGAGTGGGCACACATACCCAACGTACGAGAAAAGGCGTCTTTTTTATCCGAAAATCTTGACCCGCTTGCCGAGTCCGGCCGATTGAACTTACTTGAAGGCCGGATCGAGCTGTTCCCGGGAGTGGAGATGATTCCCGTGGACGGACATACGAAAGAGATGCAACTGGTAAAGGTGTCGGATGCCAGTG
This sequence comes from uncultured Rhodothermales bacterium, assembly GCA_964527795.1. GTDB lineage: Bacteria > Bacteroidota > Rhodothermia > Rhodothermales > UBA10348 > SMXL01. The sequence goes on from CAZGOS010000014.1 coordinate 19,918, forward strand.
AGTCGCTCGTATTCGTGGCAGATCTGCTGCCGACACATGCGCACCTGTCGCCTGCCTGGAACATGGCTTATGACCTGTGGCCCATGACGACCATCGAGGAGAAAGTCCGGTTTCTTGATGAAGCGATTTCCGGCAACTGGAAGCTCTTTTTTGAGCATGACCCGGAGGTCGCCGTGGCAGACGTTGAGATGTCGGAGCGGGGGCCTCAGATCGCTCATCCGCGCAAACTCAACGAGCTGTAACCCGGGCTTCGTCACGTTCCGATCGAATTTCTTTCCAGATCCTGGCAGCCTCACTCAGGAGCTTTTTGTGAAATTCCTCCAGGTAGGTACGGCCCGAAATTTCCCTTTTCTCCACCCAGCGATTCATGAACACCAGTCGCAGGACATCAATAGCGTCGGCGTCCTGCTCGAGTTGCGCCAGTTGCGGCTGCTGTTCGATATACGGGAGGTCTTTCGAGATGATCGTATGGGATACGAGGTAATCATAACTCTGAATGCTGAGCACGTCCCGCACACCGAAACGGCCGGCAAGCGCCACGTTCAGGGCGTTGATGTCTGAAAATGACGTCGCGTCGTCCGGAAGTGCGAATAGACAAACGATATTCAAATGGGGCCTGCTGACGGATATCAGCCGGATGCCGTCAACCGGCGCATTCTCCGCTGCCCGAAGTGAAGAATCGAAATTCCTGGCGATGCCACAAAGAATGGTCAGTTGCCTGCCGTACCCATCCATATTAAGTGGAATCAGGCGATGGCTGAACCACGTAGCTGCGGCAGCAGCGCCCGGCTTGGACCCCTCGAGTATGAATCGGCCAAGCTGCGGCATATTGTCGTTCGAACTGGTTGTGTCGCTCGAATTCAGACAATAAGGAGCTGTTTCCGCTACGATATCTTTAAGGAATCCGTGTTTGAGAACAATGCACCCCGCTCCATACGGCACGTACCCGGCCTTGTGCGGATCAACGGTCACCGAGTCGCACGCACCGATAGCCAGCATCGCTCCCTCCAACCAGGGCGTGTCGCGGGAGAGATCCGATTCACCGTTCACCGAGTGCCGCTGACCCGATTGATACATCGTCGCAAAATAGCCTCCAAAAGCAGCATCCACATGGATCGGAGTGTAGATTCCCCGAGTGGCCATCTCATCCCGCACGGCGACCACTTCTCCGACGGGATCAACCGAACCGAATTCCGTCGAGCCCACCACCAACACCGTCTGAATGACAGGTATGCGCTCGGCTGCACATTTCTCGAGAACCGTTCGATAGCTCTCGGGACGAATCCTGAATTCTTCATCTACATCCAGTTTCAGGAGATTGAATTTCCCGATTCCAAATATCGAAGCTGCTCGGGACCAGCAGTAATGGGCCGTTCCGGGTAAGATCACAACGGGGTCTTTCCATTCGATCCGATACTCCTTTTCAACCATGCGCTGGAATTCCCTTTCTCCGGTGTACATCAGGAGAAAGGGCTTTAATAGTTCAAAAGCCTCTGTTGGGGTGTTTGCCGCTTCCGAGAGGAATCCGAAGAGGTCGTCTTCTACATCAGAAAGCGACATGTTTATTTTTTCCCAGAATGTATCTCTGGTCACGATTTCACTTGAAAGGTGCAATTTCCTTCGAGCCATGGCGAGTGAAAGCGGCAGAAATCGCCCGGCCTTATTAAACCAGAGCGATTCGTAATTCGCAATCGTGCCTCCTGACGTGATATGACCGAACGATCGTTCGCTGGAAAAACCAAAGAGCTCCGCGAATTGCTTCCCTACTTCCAGCTCGTGTCGGATGGTAACGGAGGACGCTTCGTTGGTGACGTTGTTCGGGTTGTAGAGCAGAGTTGCGTAATAGGCCACCAGTGACGGAAGTGTGGTTTCCGAGAGCATGTGGGCCATGTATCGTGGTGAAAAGACGGGTACATCGAGCTTCAAGTCGGAGATCAGCGAGAAGAGCTCCGTAAAAAACATCTCTTTGTAGTGGCGAGCGTCCTCACTCTCGACAACCGGATACGGTATAGGCGGCGGGTCTTTCGGGTAGTAATTCCTTCGCCAGAAGATGTGGTCGGAAAGCACAAGCTGAACGGCTTCCTGTAAAAATTGACGCTGCTCGCTTTTTGATCCTAAAAAGAACAGATCCAGATCGTTATCGGGCATTGGCTCATTCCTCGATTGATTTCACCGAAAGTGTGAGTAGGTAAGGGCCGTAGTCATTTACGGTGTAGTCGATCCTCTATGTCTATCTCAGAACGGCTCTGATCACCTTTCCGACGTCGCGAGTGTTTGCATACTCGAGTCCGAGCAGCGCCACGAGGGTTGCCGCCGCCTGGTTCTGATAGTGCTGATCCGGGTCTCGGACCTCACCCAGAGCAGGTGTATCCGGACCCATGACGGCTATCCAGATCTGTTCGGAGCCGTGCCAATCCGCTCCATGACCGACCCATCGATCGGCCGACCCGCGACCATGATCCGTCGTGATGACGAGCGACGTTTTTCCTCGATATCCGTCCGTCGACTGCAACCAGCTCCAGAGTTCTGCAATAAATGCATCGATTTGTTTTGTCGCCTGCAAATATGCACGGTAATTGCCGCTGTGAGCATATTCGTCCGTGTCACCGTAGGCAATGTAGAGCACGCGCGGACGACGACGCTTCATATATTCCAGGGCTAAGTGATGCGTAAAAGCGTCAAACCTCTCCCACTCCCACGGCGTGCCGACCTCCGTCTGCAGTGTATTCAGTAGTGCTTCCCGATCGGAGATGTTTCCTTCCGCCCGGTCAAAACCCGAGTTCACGGGTACGCCACTGCGCTCTTCATTTATGATGTACGGGAACACATCCCAGGAAGTGAAGGCGGCGACGCGGGAGGTAAATCCGTTTTGATTATTCAGCCATTCCAGGACGGTCATGTTGGGATTTGGCACCTTGTCGTTGCTGTCGATTCGTTCATCTGCGAATCCGGTCAGGATCTCATTGTACCCGGGATATGAGAACACGTGAGTATTCGTAACATCGACCTTATTCCCGACCACACGATTTCCCAGAATCACACCGTGCTTCTCGACGGTTCCCCAGACGAACGGCAGAAGCTTCTGACGACGTTTATCTTTCGTATCCGCCCAAAAACGGGCTGCAAGCGCATCCGGGTCGTCTGTAAATTCTTCGTTCCAGATCAGCAGGGAATCTGCGCCCGTAAACATTTCCTGCCAGCGAAGGCCGTCAAGTGTAATTAGCACAACATTCTCCGTTCTCACCGTCTGAGCCTGCACAGCGGCAACCTGGAAAACGCACCCGATGATGAACACAAAACCGATGGTTAAAAACTGCCTCATTGTCCCTCGTGTAGCTGGTTCTGTTATTTGTTACTTGCTGGAGACCGTTTTTGGAGAATGCTCCCTAGAAATCGACACGAAGGACGGCTTCTTCGTCCGACGTGACCATAACGTCTTCGAAGACGCGTTCCCCCCCGTCACGGCCTTTAACTACCACGCGATACACACCTTCAATATCAAATACTTTCGGCCGGAAGTCCGTGCCGACAATTCGAACCGCATATAGATGTTCGTTGGTCGATATGTTGGTCACACTCACTACGGGCTCCGCGATTTTCGATAGAATACGAGGCAGGTATGCTTCCGGTCTTCTCCCGTCGTTGTCGAACTGTGAAAAAACGACTGGCCAGTCCGTGTATTGTGATGCGTTCTCGTCGGCTGGATCGATCCATCGAGGCCAGGCTTCGAAAACAACCTCTCGCGTATTTCGGTTCATGCGGACAATGCCGTAGCCAGGTGTACGGTCATAGAGTGCACTCGGCTCGTGTCCGCTTTGAACGGGGTTGGCAGCGGCATGAACCGTCATGCGATTTCCAAATCCGTCGAAATACTCTCCCGTGTACCAGGAGGCATCAGGTTTACGATTTCGGCCTTCGGTTGGTGGAAACCACCTTCTCGGCCAGATATTCGCAATGGACGGCACGATAAGGGCGTATGGCGCATCGTTCCATTCGTCGATGCCGTACTGAACGACGCTACCGAGATGCTGATCACCCGCGACATGAAATGCCAGGCCGCGACGCATAATACGCAGTGCGCGGTTTCTTCCTGACTGTGGCCAGCTCCCCGAATCCATATCCGCGGCCTTTCTGTCGGTCGTGATGCGCTCACCCGGCTCAGGTAGCGGTAGACCCGGCAACACCGATCCACTCGTCGCATCGCGCGGAATCGTGGCGACGTTCGAAAAAAGCGTCTGTGAAAGAAGAACTTTCATCCAGGCCCCGTCATCCCAGTCTTGTACCCATCCATCCAGAAAGGTCAATTGCCGCTCTCCCAGCAGTTTGGCATCGGGCACATCGCTCTGAGCGGCTGCATCGAAATCTGGATTCTGCGGCCAGCCGTTCACGACCTGCGCCTCCGGAAGCAGAGCTCTCGGAGCCGATTTCCACATTCGGTCGGCTATGACGGCGAAGCTTACGCCCCCGTATGTCAGATCCGTGTAATAAACGGAGATATCCTGCTCAATAGGACTAGCATCGAACGGGTCTGGAAGATGGGACGTCTGGGTGCGATGCACGACATTGACGAATGCGGGATCCATACGGTACCCCCCATTGTCGGAGAACGGACTGTACGGGCCTGCCGTCGACTTTCCACCCTCCCCCCAGATGTTGCCATGATAGACATCGTGGTCGTCAGGAATCGTTACTGTGGGCCTGTCGCGCATCAGGTCGCGGAAGGCCCATACAAAACGATACCAGTGGTACAAATAATCCAGAATCGCCTCGTCCGCCGGTTCTCGTATGACGCCCGCAATGCCCCCCTCATAAATCTGATCGCCGGAAAAAAACAACATGTCAGGGTTATGAAACCGCACGGCCCTGGCCATCTCGGCATGTGGATACCAAATGTGATTGTGCGTCCATGAGCCGTCTCCACCGGATACGTTTTGACCGGTAAAGGCTGCGAGCACGAAGCTCGAATCGCTTTCAGGGTGGGTCCTGATGACGCCGGGGAAAATGTGCAACTCGGTTGACCCACCCGTCTTCAGGTCATATACGACTCGGTAGTCAACATCGCCATCGAGCACCCAGCCGTCCACGCGAAAAGGCACGGTATACGCGTTGGGGTCAATATCTCCTCTCGCGACGGTCTCCCAGGAGCGTCCCTGCCGTATCTGCAGCTCTACAAACTCAGTATCGTCCATACCGACCGGTCCCATCTGGGCCGTCAGCTTCAGCGTTCCACCGCTGAGCGTGTACTGCGTGCCCATCACCGGACCAAAAGCCCGATCCGGATCATGCTTCACCTTTGAACCCGATACCCGCCAGTCCTTGAACCAGTATCCGGGCCCATTCTCTACCCGACTGCCGTGAGAAACAAGTGCAAGCGTGCCGTCGAAATATTTGTCGTCCAGACCGTTGTACCCGGCAACAGAGAGCGTCTCACCGGATTCCGGATCGGATGCCGTAACAACCAGGTCGTATCCAGATTCTGCCGGTGTCGCCCGTACGCTCAATCGAACGTCGGACGAAGCATCAGCCGTGCCCGTTCGTTCCTCGGGCGAGAATGCGGGCCAGTCCGCTGTGGTAAAATCCCGGCGAGGGCCTCGCCCGGCCTCTGGATTTTCGTTGTCGCGCACCGTGATGGCTCCGGTACCGTCTATTCCAACGACTAGTCCGCCACCCGGCGCCGGCCAGTGATGCACGAGTACAGAGATGCGAAAATCCACATCCGGACCACCCGCCCCGATCAGAAAGCCCGCCCACGTATCCTCCCGAAGAGAGTCACCGGATTCTATGGCGCCGGTGCGAATCGACATTTCCAGATTTCCGTCTTCGGAATCCAGGTAATAGGTGAGCAGATGCACGGTTCGCATAGGCTTGATCCCTCGCCCTTCCATGCTTTCGAGTCGTCCGTCACGAAGGCGCCAATCCAGCAAACGATTGGCGTAAAATTCCGGACCGATCCAGACCCGATCCGGACTCGATTCGAAACTGCTTCGATAATGCACGTTCGGCGGGGTGCACGAAACAAGGAACATCAGCGTGAGAAGTCCGACGTGTACGCGAATTCGATCGCCCGATATCCACGAATTCCGACCGGAAAGGGACCTTACGATTATTGTGCCAAGCATCCGGCCGTGCGGTTAGTTCAGAAATGGTTCAGAAATCGTTCAGACCATGACGCGTAAGTAACCTAATCCTGGATACCTCGCGTGTCAACCTATCACGTGGGCAGCAAAAGCGCCCAGATTCGTACTGATTGAAGAGAATGCGCAGGGTTTTTCCCTACAATGAGCGTGGGGGGTTGTATGGCCTGACGGGATGGATCGAGCCTACATAAGCAACTTCTGAAACCGTACAACACCTGCGTCTTAAGTGGAATAGTTTTGTGACGAATCAATTGAAGTGATAAATCGAGCAATCCAGGACCGAAATAACCATGCGAGCATTCATTCTAGGATTTCTTTTTGCTGCCGTCGGCGTTCTCGTCGCAATCATTATCTGGCTCTAGTAAGACGATCCCCTCTCGTGTACGAATGCTGTTACCGGTTACTACGTGCGCCGGATTATTGCATGCTTTCGTCACTATCTTCTTTCGCGCAGGCACCCCCACAGGATCGCGGGGCATTTGCTTACGTGCCCGGTGGTGGAATTCCACACTACTTCTTAATGTATTGGTCTTTAGTCTTTGAAGTGGAATGCACGCCATCGACGCAGGGACACACCAGGTAACCTGGTGGATAATCCGGACCTGAACCCAGATATAATGTTTCTAGTCCGTTATGAGCCGATTTACGGATAAGTTTCACGCCCGGTTTTCGACATTCTCTTTTCGCTCCCTCATCCCGGGAAAGAAACTCGTCATCCTGTTTACGAGCGGAATTCTGTCGCTCTTTCTCCTTCTGACAGGTTCGGCCCTGTATACGTCGCGACCGTCGTTCTGCACGACCTGTCACTTTATGGAGCCGTTTTACGAGAGCTGGGAGACGTCTTCCCACGCGGATGTCACGTGCACCACATGCCACTTCCCTCCGGGTTTACGGGGCACGATTCGAGGCAAACTGACAGGTCTTGAGCAGGTAGTCAGCTACATTGGCCGCTCCTACACCCGGCGTAAACCCTGGGCGGAGATCGACGACTCGTCATGCCTGCAGAGCGGCTGCCATGAAACGCGCACGTTACAGGGTGTCGTTACGTTCATGGGTGTTGTTTTCGATCATTCTCACCATCTCGGCGAATTAAGACGGGGAAAACAGCTCCGCTGCACGAGTTGCCACTCCCAGGTCGTACAGGGAGAGCATTTGCTGGTGACGGAATCGACCTGCTTCCTCTGTCATATGAAGCAGGAAGGTGACATCGATCCTGCGCTTATGGAGAAGCTCGCCGATTGCAAAACATGTCATAACTGGGAGGCGGTACCGGAAGAGGACCGCTCCCACTTTCGATTCGATCATACGCAGGTCCTCGAACAGAACCTGAAATGTGTGCAGTGCCACAACCGGACGATGGTCGGGGATGGTTTCGTACCGCGAGAGAACTGTAGTTCTTGCCATTTTGAACCAGAAAGATTGGCCAAGTACTCTGATACAGAACTGTTGCACCAGGTTCATATCGCTGAGCACAAGGTTGAATGCAGTCAGTGCCACCTGACCATTCAGCACAGGATTCAACGCATTACGCCGGAGACCAAACTCGATTGTTCCTCCTGCCATGACGACACCCACTCCGAACAGTTATCGCTGTTTACGGGGCGCGATCAAGACGGCCACGTTGGATCTGAAAATCCGATGCTGGAGGCGGGGTTGAACTGTGCAAGTTGCCATCTCTTCCACGAACAACTCCTTGGAACGGCAGAAGTCAGTACGGCCAAACCTGAATCGTGCGAAAGCTGTCACGGCAAGGGTTACGGGAGACTTCTGAATCTCTGGGAAGAAAGTGCTGAAATCAAGCTGACTGAACTCCGCAATGAAATCGCTCGGGTGGAACGCACCGTGCGGACTTTGCACCCGAGCGATATGTCAAGCATCCAGCAAGACATTCAGTCTGCGACGTATGCCTTGAATCTTATCGAGGTTGGGAAAGCTGTGCACAACATGACATTCACTGATCAGCTCATCCATAACAGTTACGAGAAACTGAACAGTGCGTTAACGAAAGCCGGCGCGGATTTTCAAATCTCCGGGTGGCATACCGGGACGCCTGTTCCGAGTGAGTGTGCAAACTGCCATACAGGTGGCGAAGTAATCACGACTACGTATCAAGGCCGATCGTTTGATCACGAAATTCATGTCATTGAACAAGATGTGGCTTGCAACACGTGTCATTCAAATGCAATCGAACACGGTCAACTCGTTATTTCAGCACAAGGCTGTTCGAGCTGCCATCACGATCCCAACCGTAACGAGATCGTAGAGAACTGCGCCGGCTGCCACGAGACCGAGGCCGCTTTCTACTCGGGGACCTATCTCGAAAAGGACTGGCCTGACTACATGTTTGACGAGGATGTCACGTGCGAAGATTGTCACTGGATTGACGACAGGGTGCAGCGCCCTCGGGCTTCCATTTGTGTAGACTGCCACGATGACGACTACGAGGCCATGGCAGAGGAATGGAAAACCGATGTTCAGGCACTGGTCGATGACATCCGGTTGCTGCTTGAGCGCGTTCCGGCGAGTTTCCGTAGTTCGGAAGAATACCGGCTCGCGATGCAGGTTCTGGCCGATTTAGGCCCAACTGCAGCGAACGGCATTCATAACAACGAATTATCCATGGATGTGCTCTCGGACATCAGACGGGCGCTCCGGGAAGCCATTGCCACACCTGAAAACTAGGGGCCATGATTGAATCTTGCCTCCCGACATGCAGCCAAGTGATCGCAAACAGGTAAGGGTGAGATCCATTCGCAACATATTCTTCTCCGTTGTTATCGGTCTAACGATGCCGCTTACGGCCATGGCGCAGGACGTAGACGTCGGCTGCATGGACTGCCATGAAGACGAAACGCTGGAGAAGACGCGGGACGGCCTGATCATCTCACTGTTTGTCGACTACGACCTTTATCGGACCTCCGTTCACACAGACGAAGGATGCATTTCCTGCCACGAAGACGTGGATCCAGACGATTTGCCGCACGAGGATAATCCGGCGAAAGTTGACTGTTCGACGTGTCATGACGTCGACGATTTTGAGAGCAGTGTGCACGGCAGATCTCTTCAGCGAGGCGGTTTTCTCGCGCCTACGTGCGCAACCTGCCACAGCAAACACAACATTCGTTCGCCGAGCGATCCGGAATCGTGGGTTCATTCGTCGAACATTCCCAGGCTCTGCAGCTCGTGTCACAAACAAAGCCTGGAGATCGCCGAGTTGCGGCCGCTCAACTCCAGAGAACGTCTATCTTTAGATCCTCTACAGGATGCGCTTCATGCGGAAGGAGGACGCGGTCTCACTCTTACGCCCCTCTGCACGACGTGCCATCCCGGGCACGACGCGCGGTCGGCAGATTCACCGGACTCGCGTGCACATCGATCCAACATTGTGCAAACATGCCTCGAATGCCACGGTCAGATAGAAAATGTTCATGCGCGGGTTTTTGAGGGTGAGTCCTGGTCGGACGAACTGCTGAACGGACCGATCTGCGTCGACTGCCACAGTCCACATAAAAGGGAAACCAGCGATACCGGCCTATCGGATGCGACTTGTCTGGCGTGTCACGGAGACGAAGCGACAGCCAAATCCAGATATTCAGGCGGTCAGGTCCAATCGCTTCACATCGACAGTGCGATCCTCGGTGACTCCGTTCACGGTGAGCTTACCTGTGTCTCCTGTCATGCAAATGTCGCCCTGGACCATAATCCCGTTTGCCTGGACAGTGGACCGGTCAACTGCGCCACCTGCCATACGGAAGCCGCTATAAACTTCGCTCAGAGTGAACACGGCACGCTCCTCGCCGAAGGCAATGAAATTGCGCCCGGTTGCCTTGACTGCCACGGCACGCACGAAATTCGATCCCGTACCGATTTGTTGTC
>CAZGOS010000015.1:0-28228 GCA_964527795.1 uncultured Rhodothermales bacterium
ATCGAGCGAACGCCGCGGGGGCGCATCGCCACCGTGAGGGCCTACAAGCACTTCGGGCTTCAGCGGCCGGGACAGGAGCAGCAACTGTTCGACCGCGAGTAAACTAAAGCCTGCAATACGTCAGTAAAATGCGCGCATTTTGAGCGGATTGTTTTCTGAGACAGTCCACTTTGTGAATGCCTATCAAAGCCATATCCATGGCCAACTTCGCAGTGATCATAAAAGACCGTCATCAGGCCCGGTCGTGGGGTTATTCCGCACGAACATTCAGGCAACGATCGTACGACCGCTGGCGACCTTCACTTACGGTCGTTAGAAGATCGGTCCGGTACCACTCTGTCCAATCAGCCCCACGATCAACCGGAGATTTTTTGCACTGTATTTGGCGACTTCACCCTGCATGCCGCCAAGTACCCGTCGTATAGTTTTTTTGGTCAGGCCGACGTACGGCGAGGATTGGGGATCTCACATGCCGATGATGTCAGGTCAGTAATATTACTTTTCTGCGTCGTTGTTGTCCGTTCGATCTGCCTGTTTCAACAATTCAAGCGCTAGCCTTGCGAGGTGGAATCATGGGCCGAAAAATGATACCGATACTCTTCGGTTGTGTACTGAGTGTCAGCTTTGCATTCTCTCTGGAATCGGGATCAAGAGCAGGATCAGAAGCAGATGATCTCTATGCGATTTTTGCCGACAGCGCACCGCTGATCGATGGTGTAGTGGATGACATCTGGAGCAGTGCACCGGAGCTCGCGATCGCCCTCGGAGAGACGTACGATAATCAAGATCCGGCGAGCATTACGGACTGCGCCGGCTGCCATAGCTATTCAAGTAACGTAGACGTTACGCTGAAGGCGGTCTACACGACGGACAAGCTTTATCTGCTGGCGAAATGGCCGGATCCGACGGCAAGTTTCACGCGCGGCGGCTCATGGTCGTTTGCCAATGGAACGTGGGAGAAGCCCTTTCCCGAGCAGTCGGAAGACCGAATTGCTTTCTACTGGCCGATTGGAACGCCAACGGGGAATCCCTACAACACCTCGGGCTGCATGGCCAAGTGCCACGCGTATTTCCCGACCGATACCGATCCGCACGTCAGCACCCACGCCATTGTCGATGATGCCTGGCTCGAGAGCGGACGCGCTGATATGTGGCACAGCAAGGCGGCACGCGGCGCTTCGCTGCTATCGGCATCGGGCACCAATCTCGTGATCGATGCGGCCACGCATGAAGTGAGCGGAGGCACGTTCTCCATGACGGGATACGCCGACGATAAATACGTGGACGTATGGGCAGACGATACGATAAACGGCGAAGACGGCGGGCGCTACGGCGATGCCGGCACAAGCGCGTATTCGCATAACAGGATCGCAGACAAATCCCGACCGAAGTTCATGGAGAAAGCGCCGGTCGATTACGCGGATGCAATGGTGTTGACGCAGGCCGAGATAGATGCCGGAGAGGTTGTAGGAGATGCTACAACGGGAGTGAGCGATGCCGATGCAGCGACCTACTGGCCCGTGTATGTATCCTTCGACGCCGTAATCCCTGAACGAATTCTGAGACAGCCCGACGGAAGCCGCGCCAGTATCGGATTCGGAGCGGTATGGGCCGACGGATTCTGGACGGCAGAGATGGTTCGTGATCTAACGACCGGATCGGGCGATGACGTCCAGTTCAATACGCTCCTGGAATATCCCTTCAATGTGGCACAATTCGATAACTCCCGGCATGGATACGAGCACCGAACCTCTGCAAACTACAATCTCAGATTTGTTTCGCCGACACCCGGTGAAAAAGAACTGTTTGTTAAGAGAATAGCCGGCGCACCGCTGATCGATGGTGTAGTGGATGACATCTGGAGCAGTGCACCGGAGCTCGCGATCGCCCTCGGAGAGACGTACGATAATCAAGATCCGGCGAGCATTACGGACTGCGCCGGCTGCCATAGCTATTCAAGTAACGTAGACGTTACGCTGAAGGCGGTCTACACGACGGACAAGCTTTATCTGCTGGCGAAATGGCCGGATCCGACGGCAAGTTTCACGCGCGGCGGCTCATGGTCGTTTGCCAATGGAACGTGGGAGAAGCCCTTTCCCGAGCAGTCGGAAGACCGAATTGCTTTCTACTGGCCGATTGGAACGCCAACGGGGAATCCCTACAACACCTCGGGCTGCATGGCCAAGTGCCACGCGTATTTCCCGACCGATACCGATCCGCACGTCAGCACCCACGCCATTGTCGATGATGCCTGGCTCGAGAGCGGACGCGCTGATATGTGGCACAGCAAGGCGGCACGCGGCGCTTCGCTGCTATCGGCATCGGGCACCAATCTCGTGATCGATGCGGCCACGCATGAAGTGAGCGGAGGCACGTTCTCCATGACGGGATACGCCGACGATAAATACGTGGACGTATGGGCAGACGATACGATAAACGGCGAAGACGGCGGGCGCTACGGCGATGCCGGCACAAGCGCGTATTCGCATAACAGGATCGCAGACAAATCCCGACCGAAGTTCATGGAGAAAGCGCCGGTCGATTACGCGGATGCAATGGTGTTGACGCAGGCCGAGATAGATGCCGGAGAGGTTGTAGGAGATGCTACAACGGGAGTGAGCGATGCCGATGCAGCGACCTACTGGCCCGTGTATGTATCCTTCGACGCCGTAATCCCTGAACGAATTCTGAGACAGCCCGACGGAAGCCGCGCCAGTATCGGATTCGGAGCGGTATGGGCCGACGGATTCTGGACGGCAGAGATGGTTCGTGATCTAACGACCGGATCGGGCGATGACGTCCAGTTCAATACGCTCCTGGAATATCCCTTCAATGTGGCACAATTCGATAACTCCCGGCATGGATACGAGCACCGAACCTCTGCAAACTACTCGATGAGGTTTGATCTGAGCATTATCGATGTGGAAGATCAAATAGCGGATATTCCTGAGTCGTTTAATCTCGCACAGAACTACCCGAATCCATTTAATCCGATAACGACCATCTCCTATGAGCTTCCCGAATCGGAATATGTAACCGTCTTTGTATTCAACAGCATGGGGCAGCGAGTCGCCTCCCTGGTAAATGCCCAGCAGCAAGTGGGGTATCATACAGTCCAGTGGGATGCTCAAGGTGTCAGTTCAGGTACGTATTTCTATCAAATCATCGCTGGACCGTACACGGCGGTTAAATCATGCATTGTCCTGAAATAGAGGTCCTTAAATAGACCTGACGGCGATGTTCATCTGAACTTGCCATGGCTCGGTATGCTTCCGGATCGTATCCAAGACGCATACCGGGCCATTTTCGTCAGTACGGGTAGATCACTTTATCAAATCTCCTTTTCGGCCGAAACTACAGTCGATTATCGTGGGATCAACGAGCACCTCCTGCGGACTATGTTATAAGACGAAGACGATCTGAGGCTCGGCGGTCTCGGCATGAAAAGAGCTTTCATCATCGGCGCCGTTCTGGTAACGGCATTTGTACTGACCCACGAAAGAGAGGTCAAGCACGGTCCTGGCGTCACGGCCCCGGATGCGCCCGTACAGATCGATCTGAAAAACGCCGGGAGCTTCGCCTTCGACGAGTACGAGATTACGCCGCTCGCCGATTTTTACCTGACGGCGCGCATTCTGTCCCGAAAGACCTATAGATACGGTCGGGAGTCGGATCTTTCGCCGATCGATCTGGCACTCGGTTGGGGCCGCATGTCCGATGAAGAGGTCCTGAAACACTTCAAGATCTCCCAGTCGGGAAGGTGGTACTACTGGCGCGCAAAGAAACTGCCGATTCCGATAAACGAAGTGTCGAACAGCAGTGCGAACATGCACCTTATTCCAGCCACGGACGAGGTGAAAAAGGAACTCAAAAAGCTGAAAAAGGGAGAAGTAGTAGAGCTGCGTGGAAAGCTCGTCCTGGTCAAAGCCGCGGACGGGTGGCGATGGAAAAGCTCGTTGACCCGAAACGACCGGGGCAGCCGCGCCTGCGAAGTATTCTACGTCGAGTCTGTGGAGACAAAAGAAATCTTTTTGCCGGGCGCCTGAGCACGCCTGAGCGCATCCAAGAACGATCTCGCCGCCGTTCAGGTCACCCGGCTCTGTCCATGCACGGTCCAGGTATCCACAATCTCCCCGTCCTCCACGACAAATAGATTCCGCTGCGTATTAACGACGACACAGGCGTGATTGGGTACGACGCGAACCCGGTCTCCCACTTTCAGCGTCGCGCCGCCGCGCACAAGAACCCAGGCGTGCTCCTCCGACAGGGTCGTAATATTCGCGTGTGGAAGTAGAGCCATGGTTACCGGATTGTAGAGGATCGAGCCGAATCCGTGCATGCCCTTTGCACGATCGGAGGTGAATACCTTTTTCCCGGCATCCAGAAACAGCCGTTCACTCGCGTCGGCGTCGCGATGACGGCTTATCACAGTCGTCATGACGGTCAACGCGCATTGCCGCCACTCGGCTACGCCCAGCGAGACCTGGATTCGGTCATTGAAGACGTAGTTGCCGGGCTTGATTTCCGTAATGCGAAATCCCCCCTGCTCGCGATTTTCGAAGTACCGCATGGACGGCGTGGAACCCACGCTGATCTCGAAACCGGTGTCAGGGTGCGCCAGGTCGGCCTCTCCAAGCCGCACCGCGAAGGCAAGCATGTTGTCCCTCTCTTCGTTTGAGACGCGAACGAGCGCCTCTTCGTTCGTGTCTAGAAACGATTCTTCCGAACGCCCGGGTCCGGAATACGCATGACCGGCGTGTGTCAGAATACCCTTTACCGTTAGACCCGGCAACTCCACGACCTGTTTAAAGAACTGCACGCTCTCTGGACTTTCCCAGTGTACTCCGCAACGGCCGTATCCGCAGTCAACCTCGACCAGGACCTCGGCTTCATAATCGTGTTCGGAAAAGTAGATCGACGCCAGGCGAGCGCCTTCTAGCGTGTCGACGCAGAATGAGACCCGCGCTTTCTCCATCAAACGCGCAATCCGGGCGTACTTGTCCTCTCCGATGACGAGGTTGGCCAGACGCACGTCGCTGAAGCCCGCGTCGACAAAGACTTCAGCTTCCCCGACTTTCGCGACCGTCAGTCCGGTCGCTCCCAGGTCCAGTTGCAAACGCGCCAGGTCAATCGACTTGTGGGTTTTGGTGTGCGGGCGAAGACCTACGCCATTCTCCATCGCCTTCTGCTGCATCGCACCGAGATTGGTATCGAGACGCCTTCGATCTATGAGAAGGCACGGAGTTGAGAGATCTTCGGTTTTCATGAGGGGCCGGCTCAATCTGAAAGCCCGAACGCCAAACGCATGCGGGCATCTGCGACGTCCTGGAATATTCTGTACGGAATCACATCTTCTGCCCGGTCCCCACCGTGCCCATGGCAATGCGGACTCGATTTCTTGCGCGATTCAGAGCTGCTTCGTAGCGCTGCCGCTCCTCTCGATCATTGATTTCCGCCAGGCGCTCGATAGCGCGCTGTTCTGCCTGTTGTGCCCGTTCGATGTCTATTTCAGAGCCCAACTCGGCTGTTTCCGCCAAAATCGACACGGAATTGTTGAGCACCTCAAGGAATCCTCCGGACGTAGCAAACATGATCTGTTCGCCTGTCGGAACGGTTATGCGAAGCGAACCGATTTCGAACGCCGAGATCATCGGGGCGTGATTGTGCAGCACTTCAAACGAGCCTTCCACGCCCGGAGCCTGCACACCACTTGCCTCGCCTCTGAAGACTCGACCCGACGGTGAAACGATTTCTACAAAAAGATTGTCCATGCAAGTACCTGGATCGCCGGCCCGACTATTCCACTTCCTTGAGCAAACGTTCTCCGGCTTCAATCACTTCTTCGATCGCACCTTTGTACATGAAGGCCTGTTCCGGAATATGGTCGACCTCGCCATCGAGAATCATTTTGAAGCCGCGAATCGTGTCTTCCATCTTCACGTACTTGCCCTCGATTCCGATAAACTGCTCGGCCACAAAGAACGGCTGGCTCATATAACGTTCCGCACGGCGCGCACGACCGACGACGAGCTTGTCGTCGTCGCTGAGCTCATCCATCCCCAGGATGGCGATGATATCCTGCAGTTCGCTGTAGCGCTGAAGAAGCTGTTTCACGTCCCCGGCCGTGTCGTAATGTTCGTTGCCCAGAATAAGCGGATCCAGAATCCGGCTGGTGGAATCGAGTGGATCGATGGCCGGATAGATGCCGAGCGAAGCAATCTGGCGAGAAAGCACCGTCGTTGCGTCGAGATGGGCGAATGTCGTCGCCGGAGCCGGGTCCGTGAGATCGTCTGCAGGTACGTAAATCGCCTGCACGGACGTAATGGATCCTTTTTTGGTCGATGTGATGCGCTCCTGCAGCTCACCCATTTCGGTCGACAGCGTCGGCTGGTACCCCACGGCGCTCGGCATTCGGCCCAGCAGGGCAGAGACTTCCGAACCCGCCTGCGTGAAACGAAAGATGTTGTCAATAAACAGAAGAACGTCCTTTCCGCCCAGATCACGGAAATATTCTGCAACGGTCAGTCCCGAAAGAGCGACGCGGGCGCGGGCTCCCGGCGGCTCGTTCATCTGACCAAATACCAGCGAGATGTTCGAATTACCAAGGGCATCGTAGTCCACTTTGGAAAGATCCCAGTCTCCGGCCTCCATCGACTCGAGAAACTCTTTTCCGTAATCGACAACGCCGCTCTCAAGCATCTCACGCAGCAGGTCGTTGCCTTCGCGTGTACGCTCACCCACACCGGCAAATACGGACAGTCCTTCGTGCTCCTTGGCGATGTTGTTGATGAGTTCCATGATCAGCACGGTCTTGCCGACACCTGCGCCCCCAAAAAGTCCGATTTTCCCGCCTCTAGCATACGGCTCTAACAAATCGACCACTTTAATACCCGTTTCGAGCATTTCCGTTGTGGTGGCGAGTTCTTCGAATGCGGGAGGTGCCGCATGGATGGGCCGGCGGCCTTCCTCTTTTGGCTGCGGAAGACCGTCGATGGCTTCTCCAATCACGTTGAAAAGCCTGCCGCGGATTTCTTCTCCGAACGGCATGGCGATCGGCCGTCCCGTACTGACGACGGGCGTTCCCCTGCTGAGTCCATCGGTTGAATCCATGGCGATCGTGCGTACACGATTCTCGCCAAGGTGCAGCTGAACCTCGAGAACGAGCCTGCTGCCGTCATCGCGCTCAATTTCAAGCGCATGCATGATATCCGGAACGGCGTCCGCTGGAAACTGGGCGTCGATAACGGGTCCAACGATCTGTACGACTTCGCCTGTTGCCGTTTGTACTTCCATCAGAAAACTGTCACTTAGGTTGCTGGGGATCTCCGGCGGTGTGCACGCCCCATTCGGAGCAACACGCCTTTTAACGTGATTTCTCGCGTTCCAACGAAACGTCCGGAGACGGAAACCGCAAAAATAGTAAAACGGTCTGCTCAATGCCGCGCGTACAACGAAGGGACCGACGCGAGGATCGCAAAGAAACGGGGAATTATGGAATCTCCAGTCATGTCTCGCGCAACCGGGAGCTCGCAGAGTCAAGCCCTGCCGGATCTCCATTTACTGTGAAGCATTCGTATTTTCGCCCGCCTCCGTTCATCTGAACACGACAGCACACGACTGAACACGACTGCACACGACTGAACACTTCAATCGCCATGAATCGCCCTACTCGCCTGCTTCTCGTTCTATTGGCTTGCACTGCATGGACTGCCACCGCCCAGGAGTTACCGTCCATCTCGGAAAAAACCGCAAACATGGATCGGCGGGATGGCTACTTCCCGGTCTTCTGGGATGCCGCCCAAGGTAAAGTGTGGCTCGAAATTGCCCGCATGAACGAAGATTTCCTGTACGTATCGTCGCAGCCGGCCGGATTGGGGTCGAACGATATCGGTCTGGACAGAAATCAGCTCGGCAGTTCGAGAGTCGTTCGATTTGAACGTGTCGGACCTAAGATGCTTCTTGTCGCGCCCAATCTTCGGTACCGGGCGGACTCCGACAATCCTGCCGAGAGAAAGGCGGTCGAGGACGCATTTGCACCGAGCATTGTGTGGGGCTTCAAGATCGAGGCCGAAGAGGCGGGTCGCGTCCTGGTAGACGCAACTGATTTTGTGCTGCGCGACGCGCATGGCGTCATTGCAAGACTCCGCGGAAGCGGTCAGGGTACCTACCGGCTGGACCTGGGCAGGAGCGCGCCCTTCCCGGAGATGATCAAATCTTTTCCGAAAAACACCGAAATGGAAGCGCGTCTCACGTTCACCAGCGACGATCCGGGAGGAACCGTTCGATCGGTGGCAGCCGATGCAGGCGCCGTGACGCTCAGGATTCGGCATTCCTTTGTCGAACTTCCTCCCCCGGGCTATACACCTCGAAAGGCCGATCCCCGTGCCGGGTACGGAGCACTTTCTTATATGGACTACGCTTCGCCGATCGGCACGGACATGCGAAAGCGGTTTATCCGGCGGCACCGGCTCGAAAAACGCCGCCCCAACGCCGCCGTCAGTGAACCCGTTGAGCCGATCGTCTATTATCTCGATCCGGGCACACCGGAACCGGTCCGAAGCGCCCTTCTGGATGGTGCAGCATGGTGGAACGAAGCCTTTGAGGTCGCTGGATATATCGATGCCTTTCGCGTCGAGATGCTTCCGGACGATGCGGATCCGATGGACGTGCGATACAACGTGATCAATTGGGTGCATCGTTCGACGCGAGGATGGAGCTACGGATCTTCGGTTACGGATCCTCGAACGGGGGAGATCATCAAGGGACATGTAAGCCTCGGTTCACTGCGGGTACGACAGGACTATCTGCTTGCGGAAGGACTATTGGCGCCGTATACACCATATCGCATGAGCACAGCATCCGGTGACCCAATGCTGGAAATGGCGCTCGCCCGTATTCGCCAGTTGTCGGCACACGAGGTCGGGCACACCCTGGGTCTTCAGCATAACTTTGCTTCGTCGCTCAACCAGCGCGCGTCCGTGATGGATTATCCGGCGCCACTGGCCACGCTCGATAATAAAGGCGACGTCCAGCTTTCGAACGCCTATGATGTGGGCATCGGCGAATGGGATAAGTTCACGATTCGCTACGGGTACAGCGATTTTCCGGACGGAGTAGATGCCGATTCTGCGCTTGGCGCTGTTATCGACGAGTACATCGAACTGGGATATCATTTCCTGACCGACAATGACGCGAGACCGGCAGGGGCGGCCAATCCACGCGCCAATCTATGGGACAATGGCGATGACGTTTTTACGGCGCTGGATATGGAAATGAGGGTTCGCGCCGTTGCACTGGATCGGTTTGGAGTCGCCAATATCCGCTCGGGACGTCCGATGGCCACGATGGAAGAGGTGCTGGTACCGCTATATCTGCGTCACCGGTACCAGATCAATGCGGTCGTTAAAATGATTGGCGGTGTCTTTTATACCTACAATACGCGAGGCGATCGACAGGCCGTGCCTGAACCCGTTCCGGGCCGCGCGCAGCGGTCGGCGCTGTCCGCCCTGATTGAAACCGTCAAGCCTGAGGCGCTCGCAATTCCGACGCAGATTCGAACCCGGATTCCTCCGAGACCCCCGGGACTTGCTCAGCATCGGGAGTTGTTCGATGGCTACACGGGGCTCATCTTTGATCCGTATGCGCCCGCCGAAGTTGTAGCCGGCCAGGTTCTGAGCCTTATCGTGCATCCGGAGCGTGCGGCGCGGCTTGTAAATCAGAACGACTTCAACGAGGGCCTGCCGGATCTCAGTGAAGTCCTGACCAGCGTATCCAAGACGATCTGGCAAGAGAGCGTGGAGAGTGATCCGTACGAGGCCGAACTTCAGCGTATCGTGCAGCAGGTATGGACGGACGTATTGCTGGAAACCGCTGCGAGTCGACGTGCATCGCCGGCGGTCCGGGCCCGGGTGCTGCAACATTTGCGTGAGATCCACTTCTGGATTGAGGAGAATCCGGGTGGCCCCCGAGATCATGAGACCATTTCCCATCGCTTTGCCGTTTTCGATCAGATCGACCGCTATCTGTTCCGGGATTATCAGTCAACAGAAGTCTTCCCGGGTATCACGACGCCTCCAGGCGATCCGATCGGGCAAGGCAATGCCACGTACATGGAGAGACAGCGACGGCGACGAGATCTCTGGAACGCGTGGTCGGAGCAAATGCTGCTCTGCGCGACGGCGCAGTGACAATTGGAGCGACGGCGCAGTGACGGACGAGGTTAAACCCCGTCTCCGCTGAACGAGTCGTCGAAATGGTCGTAACCCGCTCCTTCGAGTGGAATCAGACCGGCTTCCACGCTGAGCGCATGCACTCCGGAGTCGGCGTGCAGAATCTCTCCGATGATGGCTACATGGCCGCTTTCTTCGAGCCTGGCGCCGTCTTCCGAACTTGCCGTGAAAAGAAGTTCATAGTCCTCGCCGCCGTAGAATACGTACGTGTCCACGTCATCCATGAACTGATCCGCGACGGCTCGGGTTACCGGATCGACCGGAAGAGCAGCAACCCGAATCGTTGCCCCGGTCTCGCTCTGACGGCAGATGTGGTGAATCTCGGAAGCCAGCCCGTCCGATATATCGATCATGGAGGTCGGTTGGATGCTGAGCTCCTCGAAGACGCCCAGAAAGTCCAGACGGGCCACAGGCGTAAGCTGCCGATTAATTACTTTTCGCTGGGCTTCCAGGTCGGGCTCATACGCTTCACCCATTTCGTCGAGCGCCCGTTTCTGATCCAGCAGCACCTGTAGTCCTGCATAAGCGGCTCCCAGATCTCCACTAACACAAATAACGTCTCCTTCACGGGCGCCCCGCCGGAACGTAATCTGATCGTCGGCTACTTCTCCAACCATCGTTATCGCCAGGTAAAGCGCGTGTGCCGATGTCGTATCCCCGCCTACCAACGTTACGTCGTACGAAGCGCAGGCATCCGATATTCCGGCGTAGAGCGCCTCGACCATCTCGACGGACATATTTCGGGGAACGCCCAGCGAGATCGTTGCCAGTTTCGGTCGCGCATTCATCGCTACGACATCACTCACATTCACGGAAACCGCTTTGGCGCCCAGGTAGGACATGGGCGTCAGCGTGCGGTCAAAATGAATCCGTTCGATCAGCGCATCCGTCGTGATCACCTGAAGCAATCCGTCCGTCGCCCGGTATACGGCCGCGTCGTCACCGATGCCGCAAACGATATTTTCGTTCTGCAGGGGATCCGGAAGAAGCTGCTCGATACGTTCAATGAGACCGAACTCTCCGATGGATGAAACGGGCGTAAAAGCTTGTGTCATTTCTGTACGGTTGCGTGAAAAGGGTCCTACGTTGCCTGTCGACTATCCCGGAAGACATATTTTTCCGAGAATCGTTGCCCTCGATGCTCCGGTTGCCGACGGCACGTTTGATGGGACCCCGTTGAGCGTCTCATGGGCAAGTACGGCAAAGCATATCGCCTCTTTCGCATCAGGATCAATGCCGTGCTCGGCCGTCGTCTCCACTGCGACGTCTCCGAAGTCCGAACGGAGCCCATGCATGATCGCGGCATTGTGCACGCCGCCACCGGCGACGATAAGCCGATGAATCGGCACATCCCGTGCTACGAATTCTCGCCAGGCGCGCGAAATCGAGTGATACGTTAGTGCCGTTGCTGTGGAAAAAAGGTCCGCGTTGTCTATCGCGAGCTCTGCCGCGCGATCCAAGAGGGCATCGATATATGCTGTCGAGAAGAGTTCTCGTCCGGTTGATTTTGGAGGAGACAAGGAGAAGTAGGGTTCTTTGAGCAGCTCATCAAGAAGCTCTTCGTTGACCTGGCCTGCGCTCGCGACCTCGCCGTTTCGGTCGCACGCTGCGCCCAGCAGCCTCGAAGCCAGGCCATCGACAACGACATTCGCCGGCCCGGTATCGAATGCAACCACCTCGCCAAGTGTGCAAGCAGCCGGCAGGACCGTGAAATTTGCGATACCGCCCAGATTGAGCAGCAGGCGGCCTTCTGTTTCGCTGCGAAAACTGACGAAGTCGAAATACGGAACAAGCGGCGCGCCCTGTCCGCCGAGTGCCATGTCCGCAGGACGAAAATCGCCGACTACAGGTATTTGCAGAAGATTCGACAGCACGGACGCATCGCCGATCTGAAGCGTGCCGCTTACGGATTTCCCGCCCACTCGCTCGGCGGTCGGCTGATGGTAGAGCGTTTGACCATGACTGCCGATAGCGTCGAGATCGTCGACTCCAAGGCCGAGATCACGAATCGTTTCGCGAATGGCGTCTGCGTAGACGTGAGCCAGCCGCACGTTGAGTAGCGCGATTTCGCGAACTGAAGAGGTTTGTTCATTCACATTCTTCTTGAGCACAGTCGCGAGCTCCGCTTCCATGGCGAAGGTGAGCGCCCCGAGCACCTCAACTTCCAGCGAGGTTCCGCTACCTGAGAGACGCACGACGGCCACATCCACGCCATCCATGGACGTACCGGACATCACGCCGGCAACCGTACGGTCTTTCTGCTCAAAGAGATCTCTGAACCTCGAACTCATGCTTTTGACTCGTAGATAGCGGGTGCTGTTCGGGGAAATCAATCGCTCTCTCGGGCAAGTTTTGCCATCTCAATGGCTTTTGTTTCAAACTCGTGACGTCGCTCGGGGTGCTGACGGGCCAGCGTTTCGTACGTCTCCTGCGCTTCCGCATAATATTTCTGCTTCGCGTAAATCCGGGCGAGTGTCTCAGAGACCAGGTCCTCGATGTCATTCTCAAGTTCGTCTTCGGAAATCGTATCGATATCCGGATCAGGTACGATGCGCGCGGCTTCCAGCTCCCGTATCAGGTGATCAAAGTCGACATCAGCCTCGTTTCCGACTTGACTGGCCGAATGGTCGCTTCCGTCCGAAAGAACCCTGAGAGCGGCCTTCTGCAGACCTTCGATAATTACCGGACTCGCCGGATAGAGCCCGTAAGCATCCTGCCAGCTTTCCAGAGCGCTGTCGAATCGATGTTCGGATTCGGCTATCCTGGCCAGCAGCACGTGAGCGGCAACGTATGTCGGCACACGCGCAATCAGGTCCTTCAGGAGAAGGCGCGCTTCGGCCGTCTGGCCTTTTTCGAGAAGAGTTGCTGTGGATCGAAGGTCGGTGACCGACATTTAGCAGGCCGGAAAGTTCAGGTCGAGTCGGGCCGGCAAACTACATCATTGTACCGGGCGAGGGCAACCGCACACGCCGGTGTTTAGCCATACGGGCCTGAGAAAGGTTGTATCCGGAAGCGAAGAGGAACCCCGTGGCAAACACGGCCTGGAATGGCAAAGCCGCCCACGCGCCCACCTCGATCATATAAAGAAAACCGGCAACCGAATAAACGGCCAATACGGCTTCAGCATAAACAACGGGGGGGATCTTCGTATGCGCGTGGGAAGACCTCCACCAGCTCAGATCTTTGGATTTGGCCGGAATGGCATGTTTGGGCGTGCGCACAAACGCCGTGCGCCGGCCGATGATCACATCGATGAACGCACGAGAGTTATTCAATGACATCCCTATTGCACCGGCCATGAACAGAGGAAACAGCCGCAACCGCAAGGACCAGTCCGGATAAAGCGAACGCTGGGCAACGAGGTGGGCCAGAAAGAATCCCATAAACCCGGCTAACCCAAGCGAAAGAAACGCGAAGTATCCGTTTCCGGGCCCGAGACCTTCGTATTGCAGGTATGCGAGCGGTGCGTGAAACAGGGCCGCCGACACAATGAACGGAAATACGATACTTGCGCTCAGATGCAGCGTCCCCTCCACCTTCACGCGCATGGAAAACCCGGATCTCCAGAGTGGCCAGAGCATCTTCCGCGCCGTCTGCAGCGCACCTTTTGTCCATCTGAATTGCTGGTCCCGGAACGCATTCATGGAAACGGGTAGCTCAGCCGGTACTTCCAACTCGGGTACGAAAACGAATTTCCACCCCCGGAGCTGAGCCCGATAACTGAGGTCAAGATCCTCCGTCAGGCTGTCGCTCGACCATCCTCCAGCGTCTTCGATGCACGATCGTCTCCAGATACCGGCCGTTCCATTGAAATTGATGAAGCAGCCGGTGATTGACCGCACGCGTTGTTCGAGCGCAAAATGCATGTCCAGTCCAAACGCCTGAATACGGGTGAGCAGGGAATGATCTTCGTTGATGTGACCCCAGCGCGCCTGCACCATTCCGACGGATGGATCGGTAAAATGCTCGACGAGATTCATCAGAAAGTCCGGCTCAGGCACAAAATCGGCGTCAAAGATCGCGATCAACTCGCCGCGAGCCGATGCGAGTCCGTTCTGAAGCGCACCCGCCTTGTATCCGTCGCGCGACGAACGACGGATGTGCATGATATGCACGCCATTCATCGACCACTTTCGCACGCTCTCGGCCGCGATAGACGAGGTTGTGTCCGTCGAATCGTCCAGGACCTGAATCTCAAACGAATCGTGGGGATACGTAAAATCGGCACACGCGTCAATGAGCCGCTCCACTACGAGGGCTTCGTTGTAGACGGGCAGTTGAACCGTGACGAAGGGTAGCGAAACATCGATCTCAGGATCTTCGGAGCAGCGCAGGGGACGACCCGGTCGTTCACGCTCGAGAAATGCGTGCGCTACGGACAGGATCAGGAGATTGACGCCATAAACCAGCAGAACGAGGATTGCCGCCGCGTAAAAAAAGACCGTTAAAAGCTGAAATGTGTACACGCCCGATCGTGTGGTATCGTCGTTAAGAAACGTTAAGAAGACGGCTGCTTCCAACTACCAGTTTGACGTGGCGGCCGTAAAAATGTCGTCGGCAATTTTCACCAGAGACGCCAGTGCAGCGTCCTCTTCACTCGCCGGATCGAACGGATCGTATTCCTCGAAGCTTGAAAACGTGCGACTCAGAAACGGACGATCCTCCACCTGATCATTGTATGTCACATTAACCGTAATCGTTACACGATTTACTGTCGCTCGCTCATTTCCACTGATGCTCGTGGATTCGTTTACGTATCGGGTAATCTCGACTTGAAGGAGAGCGTCGGCTTCTCCCTCCCGCGGTTCGAGGGAGAGGCGGGTTTGACGCACAAATCGGTCGATCAGCATCAGGGTCATGCGCTCGTCGAGCGCCGTTATCGTGCTGAGGCTATTGTCTTCAACCAGTGGAATCGCAATCGTCCCGACATGCTCGGGGATCGTCGCGCCCGAGAAGTTGTAATAGCCGCAGCCCGTGATGAAGACGATCAGCGCCGTGACCGCCAGGCCCGGAAGCATTCCGGAGCGCAACCGCCGGTTCAGTCGTATCTGCAGACGATTAGAAGCCATTCTGCTCAAATTCTTTGATCTTCCGGTAAAGTGTTCGTTCACTGATTCCGAGAGCCTGTGCCGTCTGCCGCCTGTTTCCGTTGAACCGTTCCAGGGCCTCTTCGATCAGCGAGCGTTCCGCAGTCTGCAGCGTCGGCAGGCTATCATCTTCCGGTGTTACCGGGTCGTAGTCGCCCGTGGGAGCATCTCCTCCGGTCACTCCTTCAATTTCAAATGCAGCGTCCTCTATGAGCGACGGCACTGGATCGGTTTGTTCGTCGCGCACGATCAAATAGCGACCTGGCTCCGTATCCACATCGCGGCTGCTTTTCCAGGTTTCACCCGAGCGGCTTAGAAGCAGCCCGATCTGCTCCTTAAGCTCGCTTACTTCTCCGCGAAGCTCCAGGAGAGCCCTGTAGATCAACTCCCGCTCCCTCGAATCGGCACCGTCGCCTATGGGTTCGTGCGCCACGGGAAGAAGTCCAAATTCAGCGCCGGTGGTTGATACACCGCGCAGGTACGGTTTCACGTCATCGGCTGAAATGACATCGCCACGCTGAAGCACGACCACCTGCTCAGCCAGATTTCTGAGTTCTCTCGCATTTCCCGGCCAGCGGTACCTGAGCAGCAGGTTTTTTACGGAATCGTCCAACCGCCGCATCGGTGAATTGTACTTCTGCGTAAATCGGTGTAGAAAGCTGGAAAAAATGGGCAGAATATCCTCCTTCCTGTCACGCAGCGGTGGGATTTCCAGAATGACCGTGCTCAGTCGGTAATACAGATCCTCCCGAAAACGTCCGCGCGCCACTTCTCTGCCAAGGTCCTTGTTTGTGGCCGCAACGACGCGGACGTCACTCTTCAGCACGGCCGACGATCCTACGCGACTGAACTCACCGGTTTCCAGCACGCGGAGCAGGCGAACCTGTGCCGTAAGCGGCATTTCACCAATTTCATCCAGAAATATGGTCGAACCGTTCGCTTCCTCGAAATACCCGTTCCTCCGCTCTACCGCGCCCGTATACGCACCCTTCTCATTTCCAAAAAGTTCCGATTCGATAAGGCCTTCCGGAATCGCGGCGCAATTCACGTTCAGCATCGTTTTGTGACGCCGGGCACTCAATTCGTGAACGGCCGCAGCAAAGAGTTCCTTGCCAACCCCGCTTTCGCCTTGAATGAGAACGGTGATTTCTGCGCCGGCAACCTGGCGTACGCGGTCAAGGGCATGGCGAAGAGCAGGCGAGGTCCCGATAATTCCGAAACGCTCCTGTACGGAAGCTCGATCCATCTGCGTTTTCTTCTAACCGATGTTTCTAAAAGTTACCCTGCATCAACGTGTAATAACATATTGTTACCACCAGACTTTGAATCGGTTCGTGCGGTCTCGACCGCACTGTCTACGGCATCGGCCAACAAAGTCGCAGATGTGCAATCGGTGATCATTACGTCCACATAATCGCCTTTCTCAAACATGCCACGGTCGAAAACAACCATTTTGTTTGTATCCGTTCGACCTGATAGTTTTTCATCGCTTCGCCGGCTCGGACCTTCAGCCAGCACGGAATACCGGCGTGCAATTTCCTTCCGGTTACTGACGAGCGAGATCTCATTCTGAAGCGCGATGATTTCGCTCAGTCGCTCCTTTTTCTTCCGGGCGGAAACGTCGTCGGCATACTTCCGGGCGGCGTACGTGTCCGGTCGTTCCGAATACATGAACATGAAAGCGTGGTCGTACTGCACCTGCTTCATGAGCGAAAGCGTATCGGCGTGCTCATCGTCCGTCTCACCACAAAAGCCGGCTATGATGTCCGTCGACAGAGAGATCCCCGGAACGATACTACGTGCACGCTCGACCAGATGCAGATATTCATCCCTGGTGTACGTGCGTCTCATTCTTCGCAGGACATCCGTGTTGCCGTGTTGAACCGGCAGATGAATGAAGTTGCACACATTCTCTCGTTCCCGATGCACATGAAGAAGTTCATCCGAGCAATCCTTTGGATGGCTGGTCGAATAACGCACGCGAAGAGAGTCGGACAACAGACTGATCCGATAGAGCAATTCTGCGAAATTTACAGTCGAGCCGTTTTCTCCGTACGAATACGAGTTCACGTTCTGGCCAAGCACGGTCACCTCCTTATAACCGGTCTCAACGAGTTCGACACACTCGGCGACAATGCTACTCGCCGATCGGCTGCGCTCTCTCCCCCGCGTAAACGGGACAACACAGAAGGAGCACATGTTGTCGCATCCACGCATGATCGAAACAAACGCGGTCACACCATTGGATCCGTAGCGTACGGGGGCGATATCGGCGTACGTTTCTTCGCGGGAAAGGTGAATGTTGACGGCGGCCTGTCCGGTTTCGAACGTCTGTTCCAACAGACCGGGAAGATCCCGATACGCGTCCGGTCCCACAATAAGATCAACGAGTTTTTCCTCTTCGAGGAATCGCGTCCTCAGGCGCTCGGCCATGCAGCCCAGCACGCCGATCTTCATGTTGGGGTGCCCCGCGCGCGATTTGCGCGACCCAATTTCCTGGAGACGCCGTCTGACTTTCTGCTCGGCGTTCTCTCTTATCGCGCACGTATTGATGAGCACAATGTCCGCGCCGTCCAGATCTTGCGTCAGACCGTAATCGTTGTCAATCAGAACAGATGCCACGATTTCGGAATCCGAGACATTCATCTGGCAACCGTACGTTTCCAGATAGACCTGCCGGCCCCTGCCTTCATGTGCATCCGATCGCTTCGCAGAGTCAAGATCCTCGAGAATGGGGATGTCGGAAATTGCATTCATGCCCCTCTAAACGAATTTCGGTGTCAGGGGTTCGGTTATGCGCATCGATTCGACTTCCACATCGTGATCCCCCCTCGTAAGAATCACATCCGTAGCGGCGAGCGTATATTGTGAATCGGCTGATTTTTCCAATTCAAGCTGTATTTCCAGATGTCCGGCCACAGCAAATGGTCCACCATAAAACGGCAGAAAGCCGCCAAAGACGCGAAGCGCGGAAAAGCCTGGGCGCGCCTCACACGCGATATCATGGTTGCTGCACGTGAAGGCGGCGACCCCGGCACGAATCCACGCCTGGCACTCTGCGTCGATAAAGCGAAGGCGGAGAATATGCCCAGAGACAATATCGAGCGTGCCATTAAACGCGGAACGGGAGAAATTGAGGGTGCCGACTACGTAGAGGTCTCTTACGAAGGCTATGCTCCCGGCGGCGTTGCCATATTCGTTGAGACGCTGACGGACAATACCAATCGCACGGTCGCCGACATTCGAACGCTCTTCAGCAAGGCCGGAGGAAGTCTGGGTCAGAATGGGTCGGTCGCCTATCTTTTTGAACGGAAGGGCGTTTTCTCTATCCCGGCGGCGGGCCGCAAGGAAGAGGATCTGTTTGATCTCGCGGTGGATGCCGGGGCCGAAGATCTGTCACTGCAGGATGAGCACTTCATCATCACGGCGCCCGTCGAGGCATTCGGGACTATCCATGGGGCACTCGAAGAGGCGGAAATCTCGGTTGAAGACGCGTCGCTTCAACGCATCGCGGTGACCACGACGAGTATCACTCCGTCTGATGTGGCCCGGGTGGTCGATCTGATTGAAAAACTGGAAGACCTGCAGGACGTGCAGGCTGTTTTTACTACGCTTGAGATCGACGACGCCGTAATCGCGTCGCTCTCATGAGGCAGGAGAAGACATGATCGTTCTGGGCATTGATCCCGGTTCTCACGTTACCGGATACGGTTTTATTGAAGTGCTCGATCGCGGAGAGCGCCTGATTGAATGCGATGTCATTACACTCGGCTCCGAAAAGAGTCATCAGCTCCGTCTGAAGTCGGTTTACGAGCAACTGTGTCGTCTTATTCAAAAACACCTTCCGGACCTGTGCGCGGTAGAGATGCCCGTTTACGGCAAGAATCCGCAGTCGATGCTCAAGCTGGGACGTGTTCAGGCAGCTGCCATGCTCGCCGCACTGTCGCAGGAGGTACCCGTCGTAGAATACACGCCCAAAGAAGTAAAAAAGGCCGTTACGGGTAACGGCAATGCCTCAAAGGATCAGGTTCAGTTTATGGTTCGATCCCTGCTCGCTATCGATGACGGGTTCAAGCTGCGACACGATGCCTCCGACGCCCTCGCCGTCGGACTATGCCATGCTCAGCGCTGCAGAGCTCCGGAGAAAGGAAATCACGGAAGCTGGGCAAAATTCGTCCGAGAAAATCCCGATCGTATACGTTAGGCGTCTGAATCCTGCTGATCTTTCTCAGCAGACGATTGATCCGGTTTTCGTTCGATGAAGTTGTATCCTCTCTCGGCGTCGCGGAGCTGAACAATCTCAGCGACCTCATCACGGTCGAGGGTCGCTTTACTCATTCGAAAGATCAGGAGCGAAATCTGAGAGTCCTTGGTTGGTGCCTGGTTCCATTCCGGATGTGCCTGTTCAACAATGCTGACCAGAATTCGGAGGTAGGGATAACGCTCTTCCCGCGTTTCCATCCGGCCGATTGAGGCTGCAAACAAGTCCCCGTTCCGTCCGACCTGACGATCTACGATTTTGTCTTCGTACTTCATGTCGGTTTGAGATGCGCTGGGTGGGAGAAGCAATGGGCCGCCGGCCGTTGTTAATTCCGGTTCCGGACAGCTCTATCTGGAAAAGTCTCTGCAAAAATACTTATCTCAGCCGCCGGAACCAAGCAAAATCGGCGTTTCCCAGGCTCGGTTTCCAAGAACCTGAAATCGTGTGGTTGCGTTGAAGGCGAACTCAAAACGGTACAGTGAACAGGTTAGCCAGCTCATATCGCCTCGAACTGCTGCAAATTATCCCGGCTTTTCATAGTCGGGCGCGAAGGCGAAAAAATCTCGGCCAGGGCCAATTGGTCTATTACGGACCGAGCCCGATGTATTACGGTATCGGCGAGGTGAAAGACGTTATCGACGGCTACGTAGCCGTTAATTTCAGGGGTACCGGCCAATTTGGCGTGCACGAGGACGTCTTTGAACCGCAGTACCTTATCCCTATTCCCTCAGCGACGCTCTCCCTGCTGTAGGGTCGTCGTTTTGGTAGCTGTATCTAACCCTTTTCATTTATATACAGGTCATTTCTGTATAGCACTGTATCTTTAATGTTTCGTGCTCCGGATCGCTCGTCCCCTTCGTGGCCTGCGTCATCCCCGATCACTCTTCTTTGCTTTTGCCGCGATGCCATGCCTGTTCTGACAGTTGACGGTGTAACAAAGCGATTCGACAACGTTCTTGCGGTTGACAATGCTTCCTTTTCCGCCTCTCCCGGTCGCATACTCGGCCTGTTGGGACCGAATGGAGCCGGGAAAACCACGACGATTCGCATGATCACCTACATCATGGTCCCCGATTCGGGCCGGGTGACGTTCGGAGACAAACAGGTCGGACCGTGGAGCCAGAAGCGCATGGGATACCTGCCGGAGGAGCGTGGACTTTATAAGAAAATGAAAGTCGGCGACCAGCTCTCATATTTCGCCGAGCTGAAAGGCCTCTCCCGCCGAGAGGCGGTTAAGCGTGTGAAGCACTGGCTCGCCCGGTTCGACGCATCCGATTGGTACGGTCGAAAAACGAATGAGCTCTCCAAGGGAATGCAGCAGAAAGTGCAGTTCATTTCCGCCGTCCTTCACGAACCGGAGTTCGTGATTATGGATGAACCGTTCGGTGGACTGGATCCAATCAATGCCGAACAGTTGCAGGACGTCATCATGGAACTCAAGGATGCAGGCCGCACGATTCTGTTTGCTTCCCATCGCATGGAGCAGGTCGAACGGCTTTGCGACGACATCTGTTTGATCTCCAGAGGGAAAATCGTCGTAAATGGCGTCCTGAAAGACATCAAACGCAGCTTTGGGAAGAACACCGTGCTCATCGATTTTGATGGCGACGATGGTTTTCTTGACACCATGGAGGCCGAAAACCTGATTCGCGTAAACGTGCGAAGCTCACGCCATGCTGAGATTCGGCTTCTGGATAACATCCGGCCCAAAATGGTCCTGGAAAATGCCCTGTCTCACACCGACGACATTTCCCGGTTCGAACTCGTAGAACCGTCCATGCAGGAAATTTTTGTCACCGCCGTGACCGAGCAGCAGGGAAGCGAAGCAGTCGAAGGGTAATCGAACATCTGAAGCATTCGATCAATGAGTCACAACATTGTCATTGTCGCCAGGAATGAGTTCCTGAAGCGCGTTAAAACGAAATGGTTCGTGCTGACGACGCTCCTGGGACCGGCCGCGCTGGTTGCATTCATGCTGGTGATTGCATTCGTGTCTGCTTCGTCGATGTCCAGCGGCCATCACACCGTCGCCGTGATTGATAACTCGGGCATTCTTTTCAGCGGTCTGCACGATCCGGACGCCCAGATCTCATTCGTCACGCCCAACGTCCCCGAGGATTCCGTCCGGGCAGCGGTTATCCGAGGCGTGTTTGACGGCTATCTCCTGCTCGACGCCGAAATAATTTCAGGTAGCGGACAGGCCAACTACTACTCCAGAGACGGCGGCGGCATTTCGTTTTTCTCTCGTAAGCTTCGAAATCTTGTTCAACACTCGGTAGAAGAACGACGTCTGCTCGAGCAGGAAGTACCGCAGGAAGTGTTCGACATTCTGAATGCGAGCGTGGATGTGAACATGATAAAACTTTCCGAAACCGGTGAGACGTCCGGCGGCACGGAAGCATTCGCGGCGGTCGGATTTATCATGGGCTTTCTCATTTACATCACCATGCTCATATACGGATCGGTCGTCATGCAGGGAGTCATGCAGGAGAAGATGACTCGTGTCGTTGAGATTATCGTATCATCCGTCCGCCCATTCGATCTGCTCATGGGAAAAGTGCTTGGAATTGGCGCCATGGGTTTACTCCAGATGGCTTTCTGGGCCGTCCTGATTCTCGGAGGAGTGATATTCTCCGGAGCCATCGTGGCGTTATTCCTGGATCCCGCAAACCTGAGCTTGCCGTCGAACGCAACACAGGAAGAGCTGCTGGCTGCGATTGATTTTACGATGCCCGCGATTAATCCCTTCGTCTTCGTCTGGTTCGTTGCATACTTTCTGCTCGGATATCTGCTCTATGCCAGCCTGTTCGCTGCCATCGGATCGACCGTCGAGCAGCAGCAGGACGCACAGAGCCTGATGCTTCCGGTAATGCTCCCCATCATTATGTCCATCGTCTTTCTCCAGGCCGTCGTGGAAGCCCCCAACTCAACGCTTGCGATCGTGCTTTCGATGATTCCGCTCACCTCACCGATCTCCATGGTCGTGCGTTTCGCCGTCACCGACGTCCCGTTCTGGGAGGTGTCCCTTTCGTTCCTGATTCTTGTCGGCTCGTTTCTCGGTTCGATCTGGATGGCGTCGCGCATCTACCGCGTGGGCATTCTGATGTATGGTAAAAAAGCCGGTTTTGCCGATCTGGCGCGCTGGATTCGATACGCCTGAGATCCGGAATTACCCTTTCGGAATGGAACCTGGGATATATGCCTGCTTTACAGGTATTTACCCCGTTCGATTTTCTGGATGATAATTCCGGACAATTATTCTGGACAAGACAGTGTGCGTCTCTCGAAGATTCGTTTCAACCTTAGCAGCCCTCCTGCTGGTCGCCGCTGCACTGCCCCGGGAGGCCGAAGCACAGTATTTTCGTTTTGGAAAGAACAAGGTTCATTACCAGGAGAAGGAATGGTTTTATGTCGAGTCGGAGCATTTCACGGTCTATTTCTATGAGGGTGGGCAGTACCTGGCCGATTTCACGGCAAAGGAGGCCGAACGCGCCTACAGCCAGATCGCACGTTTATTCCAGTATCGTATCTCACAGCCCATCCCGCTCATTGTCTATCTGAGCCATGGCGATTTTTCCGTTACAAACGCCGTAGACCTTCCGACGTATTCCGAGGGAATCGGAGGCGTCACCGAGCTTTTCAAGAACCGGATCGCGATTCCGTTTACGGGCGACTACAATGACTATCGAAACGTTGTGCATCATGAAATCGTGCACGCCGTCATCAATGACCTCTATTTTGGCGGATCCCTTCAGGCCGTTATTCAGAACAATATTCAGACCCGCATTCCGGCCTGGTTCAACGAGGGACTGGCAGAATACGCGGCGCAGGGATGGGATACGGAATCTGACATGTACATACGTGAGGCTATTCTCGGGAGTCACCTCGCACCCATCAATTATCTCGGTGGCTTTTATGCATATCGTGGAGGGCAAAGCGTCTGGGATTATATCGCAGAACAGTACGGCCCGGAAAAGGTGGGTGAAATTCTTCAGCGTCTGCGCCTCACACGATCTGTAGAGGGAGCGATCCAGCGCTCGACCGGGCTTTCGATTGATGAATTGTCCGAACGATGGCAACGCTCGCTTCGCGAAATCTATTTTCCCGAAGTTGCGGCAAGAGAAAACCTGGATGACATCGCGCGGGCTGTAATTACGCGGGATCAGGGCTTTTACAATACCAGTCCGGCGCTCTCGCCTTACGGGGATCAGCTCGCCTTTATTACCACGACCAGCGGGTTGTTCGATATATATCTGGCCAGCGCCAGCGACGGTAAAATCATTCGTCGCCTGGTCGAAGGGCAAACGTCGGCCGCCTTCGAGAGCCTGCGCATTCTGACCCCGGGAATCGCGTGGAATCCCGACGGTAGTGAGATCGCCGTATCCGTGAAGCGGGGACCGGGCGACGTAATAGCCGTCATCAATGTCGAAACGACGGAAACCCGGCAGATTATTGTACCGGGTGTCGAACAGATTCTTTCGCTTGCCTGGAGTCCGGACGGCTCTCGAATTGCACTTGAGGGTGCACATCGTGCCCAGACGGACCTGTATGTGTTTCATCTCGATTCAGGCAATGTTGTCAACCTCACGGACGACGTCTTCAGCGATCACGAGCCGGCGTGGAGTCCGGACGGCAGCCGCATTGTATTTCACAGCGATCGAGGGTCTCATGTGGCGCTCAATGAAGCCCATCCAGAGTCGTTTCGCCTTTCCGACTACGACTCGTTCTCCCAAGACATCTATCTCTTGACCATTGGAAGCAATACGGTCGAGCGATTAACCACTGAGCCCGACTGGGATGAGAGAAGCGCCGAATTTGGACCGGATGGCGACCGTGTACTCTATATCTCGGACGTGAACGGCGTGCTGAACCTGTATGAACTCGAGCTGTCGAGTGGATTGACGAGGCCACTTTCAGATTTAATTGTCGGTGTCACACAGGTGTCCCTGTCTTCCGACGGGCGAAGAGCCGCCCTTGTAAGTCTGAAAGACGGCACGCCCTCTATCTTCGTTCTTCGTAATCCTTTTGAACGCCGACTTGATCGTGATATTCTGCGTCCCAATGTCTGGGCTCAACGTGTGGGCGCGATCGAAGAAGCTCCAGCCCTCGCGCTGGCCGGAAATCAGCTCCGGGAAAAGAATCCATACCTGCGTGACATACTGGACGGCACGCGTTATGCGCGCGGCCGCGAGCGCCTGCTGGAAAGATCGTTTGATGTAGATCGATTGTCGGCGCTGGTCGAACAGGTGCGTCGAAACAGGGACGCGAGATTTGCTGCCCTGACGTCTGGTACCGAAAAACGCACCTCTTCGGAGCAACTCGCATCCGTCGGACGAGCACTGCCTGCATCCGGCCAGGCGAAAACCTCCGCCCTGGATACGACATTTGCGAGCGGAAGAATTGATTTCCGCAATTATCAGTTCTCGTCGGCTTTTGAGTCGGCGCCGACGTCTCAAAGACCGACGCTTGCGGCGATGCAAACGAGACCTGAATCTCGAACGCTGCTCGACGCCAACGGAAATTACGTGCCCAGAAAGTACAAGCTCGATTTTTCACCTGACATCGTATACGGCGCTGCCGGTTATGACGCACTCTACGGCGTTCAGGGCGTCACGCAGATGATGTTCAGCGATATGCTCGGTGATCATCGCATCGTGGTAGCCACGAATCTTTTGATCGATCTGCGAAATTCAGACTATGTGATTTCCTACAATTACCTGCCGAAACGAATTGACTGGACGTTTTCAGGATTTCACCTGTCACGGCTCCTCGCCGATTTTGAGCAGAGCGTACCCACGTATTATCGCTATCGGCAATACGGAGCAAGCCTGGAGGGCAGCTACCCCTTCAGTAAGTTCCAGCGTATTGACGTTTCACTCGGACTCATCGGCGTCAGCCAGGCCGACGTGACGGACGTAACGAGGCCATCGCTCACGCGCACGCTGGTGACACCGCGCATAACCTATACGCGAGATGGAACGACCCCCGGTTTCCTCTATCCGACCAGCGGAAGCAGACTGGCGCTGAGCCTGAGCGGCAGCGCTCTCAGTTTTACGCGTGAGCAAATTCGTTTCATAACGGTGCTTGGTGACGCAAGAACGTATGCATCGTTTGCACACGGTGCGTACGTGCTCGCTTTTCGCGCGTCGGCGGGAACGTCGCTGGGACCGAACAAGCAGCTTTTTTATACGTCGGGCGTGCAGAACTGGATCAATCGAAGTTTTGACCAGACGAACGGTTTTCCGATATCCGACGTTACCGACTTTGTATTCGCTACGCCCATTCTTCCGCTTCGCGGATCCAGTATCAACTCAGCCAACGGTTCAAACTTTGGTCTGGTCAATGCCGAGTTCCGGTTCCCCCTGGTCGCGGCACTGCTGCCGGGTCCCATTCCAATTTTGCCACTCTACAACATCCAGGGCCAGGCATTTGTAGATGCGGGCGCCGTTTGGGGAGGACGAGGTCCCAACCGCCGCTTCAATTTCACATACAAGGATGAAAACGGCCGCCGGCTGCTCGACGATCTGCTGATCGGCACCGGGTTCGGTCTGCGCACACTCCTTCTGGGATACCCCGTTCGTATTGATTTTGCCTGGCCGTTCGATGGACGTTCGTTTGGAGATCGCCGCACGTATATCTCAATCGGATTCGACTTTTAGGGTCGTCTCCGGGCATTGCCGGACGTCGCCACGTGGTTGCCGTTCAGTTTTTTGTGAATACGGGTCGGATACGGCATTTTGGCTACGAATCAGCCGAACATTTCTTTATCAGTCAGGGTTTATTTTTGTCTGAATTGAGCGATCGGGCGCACTCGCGTTCTTGTTCGTTGCTCACGCTGATTCTCAATAATCGCCCTTCCCCCATCTACAGGTATGCAGACAACCGTACACAAAATCAACGAGGTCGAGTACGAACTCGAGATTAAGGCGACCGCTGAAGACCTGTCGGCCGATATGGATAAGGCCGTCCGGGCGCAACGCGGTAGCACGACCATGAAAGGTTTTCGGCCCGGACGCGTACCGCTTTCGCTGGTCAAGAAAGTTCATGGAAAGTCACTCGCCTATGGCGTTGCGGAGAATACCGTGCAGAAGACCTACGAGACGGAAGTGCTCAAGGCAGAGAAATACCAAGTTCTCGGGCAGCCGACCATCACGGATCTGGACTACGAGTATGAAGGCGATTTGCGTGCCGTCGTTCGATTCGGTGTTCGACCGGAAATCGAACTGAAAGACCTCTCATCGGAAACCATCTATCGTCTGCAGAACGAGGTTACCGACGAAGATATCGATAAAGAGATCGAGACGATGCGGGCCGGGCGCGCCGAATTGCTTCCGGAGGACGAGCCTGCTACGGAGGAATCGGTCGTGACGGTCGACATGCAGAAACTGGATCCTGCCTCGCAGACACCCATCGTCGGCGACAGACAGAAGGGTTTATCGATCCTCCTAAGCGACGAAAATGTCCTGCCGCAACTCAAGGACGGGCTGCTCGGAAAAAAGGCGGGGGATACGTTCACTGCTTCATTTCCGGGACCGGAGGAAAACCCCGAGCCGCGCTCGTACCAGGTATCGGTCGTCGCCGTCAACCGAAGAGAGCTTCCGGATCTGGATGACGATCTGGTTTCACAACTCACCGGCGAAGAACTTACGTCCGTCGACGCTTTTCGTGAGCAGATCCAGAAGCAGCTCACCGAAGGTTGGGAGCGCCGTAGCAAAGAAATGTTCGAAACGGAGTTGATTTCCAGAACGATGGAATTGCACGACTTTCAAATTCCGGAGTCAGTCATCGACATGTATCTGGATGCGTATGTAAACGAAGTGCGCCAACAGGGCGGCGGCGAGCTACCGCCAGATTTCGATGAAGCGCAGTACCGCGAGTTGCGCCGTGACGAGGCACGAGACCAGGCCGGATGGATGTTCGTGCGCGATAAAATCATCGCCGATCAATTTCTGGCCGTCTCCGAAGACGATCGCGATGCCTTCCTGGAGAAGACGACCGGTGAAGGCATGGATCTCGATACGATAAAAGAATACTACAGGGCCGTACCAAACATGCTCGAGCAGTTGGATCAACGTCTGCTCTCTGACAAGGTATTCGCCTGGATCGGTGATCAGATGACCATCGTAGAAAAAGATCTGGAATCGTACAGAGAACTCACGGAAAAACAGGAGTCATAGACTTGACCGCCGGGTGCTCCGTGATCCCATCCGGTAGAGCCTTACCTTTGTGATAACGAGTTCCATACGGAACCATCGCTGCCGAGCTTCGGTTGCAGGAACGGCCTTTCGCATTCCATAAAAGTCCATATTGAATTTCATGCTGGAAGACTTTCTCAAGTTCAGCAAGAGTCTGAACAAATTGCCATCGGATATCTATTCGGGTCCAAGTCAGGATATCCAACTTAACACGCTCGTCCCCATGGTCGTAGAGCAGACGAGCCGTGGTGAGCGCGCGTATGACATTTTCAGCCGGCTTCTCAAGGAGCGCATCGTCATGGTGGGCACGCCCATCAACGATCAGGTCGCCAATCTGATGGTCGCACAGCTGCTCTATTTGACTTCGGAGGATCCACAAAAAGACATCAATATCTATATCAATTCGCCCGGTGGCTCGATCGATTCAGGCCTGGCGATTTACGACACCATGCAGTA
>CAZGOS010000016.1:0-27783 GCA_964527795.1 uncultured Rhodothermales bacterium
CAGTATTATTGATGTTCAGGTTGGCGACCGTGTAAAAGGAGGAGAGAGCATACTCGGACGGCTGGCCCGGAATGATAATTAGAGCTCGAATTCAGAGGTAGTGATGTTGAAAACTCCCAGGCGGAGAATGCGGCCGGGCTTGAAGCAACGTCGTTTTCGGCAGCGATTGGTCGCGTACAGGGAATCGAGAGGCCCACGGGTACGACGGCAAATTCCGCGAGCGGCTGTTCCGTCGTTTTTCACGCTCATGAACCTTTTCTGTGGGTTTCTCTCGCTCACTCAGGCATTGGAGTCGCGGTTCGAATATGCCGCCTGGTTAATCATTCTCGCCGGCTTTTTCGATATTCTCGACGGCATGATGGCCCGTCTTACGAATGGTTCGAGTTTTTTTGGTATCGAACTCGATTCGCTTGCAGATATCGTTTCATTCGGCGTGGCTCCTTCGTTCCTGATCTTCGTCTTCGGACTCTCCACCTACGGCGTGCCAGGAGTGATTGTAGCCTCACTTCCCGCCGTCTGCGGCGCCGTACGACTGGCCAAATATAATGTGCACTACACGGGCGAGAAGTCGGACTATTTTGACGGGCTACCGATCCCCGGAATGGCTGCGGCCATCATCGCCATCATATTGAACGCCGAAAACCTTGCTTTTCTTACCCCGGTCGAACCGGGTCGGTTGCCGCTCTTGATACCCGTCGTCGTCATTCTTTCGGGTCTGATGCTCACGAATGTCGCTTTTGACACGGTACCGACTCCGTCAGCCCGCTATATGCGTACGCATCCTCTGAAGGCTGTTCTGTCCGGTCTCTCCATCGTGTTACTGGCAGTGTTTCGTGAACTCGGACTCATCATTGTGCTCTTCTCGTATCTCGCTATCGGAGTCGGACGGGCAACATACCGATTTGTGTGGGCGGTCGTGAAATCCGATCCGAATCTCTATGAGGAGGATGACTGAATTTTGGATTTTTCTGAACTACGCGATGAACTTCGCTACATCTCGCTTCGTACTTTTCGGGCCCACAACCTTCCCTTCCATATACCATCTAATCGAAACATCGGCTGATGTATAAAGCCCTGGTAAACGTAACGCTTCGTCCGTCCATTCTCGATCCACACGGAAAGGCCACGCACCATGCTCTGACACAGCTTGGGTTCGACGCCGTGCACGATGTGCGAATCGGCAAACACATCGAACTCAATATCGACGCGCACACCGTTGAAGAGGCTGAAGTTGTGGCCCGGCAGGCCTGCGAAAAACTCCTCGCGAATCCTGTGATGGAGGATTTCTCCATTGTTATCGAAATTGTAATCGAAACCGTGACGGAAGGCAATCTTGCCTGATCTCCATTGATAGCGATATCATACCAAAACGCCCCGATTCGGGAAATAACCTTAACGGCACCCGCCGATCCGTCGGCTCCTCAAATAAAGCCGGAGACGACTGTTCTGGTAGATGAAGAGACGGTCACGCATATCTCGGAACCGTGGCAGGTCATTCTTTTCAACGATGACGTCCATACGTTCGATGAGGTCATATCCCAGATCGTAAAAGCGACGGGGTGCTCAACTTCCGAAGCCGAAGGACATGCATGGCAGGTGCATCTGAAAGGAAAGACCTGTGTATTTGACGGGGTGTTCGAAAAATGTCTTGGGGTGCAGGGCGTGCTTTGTGAGATCGCCCTGGTTACCGAAATCCGAGGCTGAGCCACGCGACGCCGAACAGGACACCTTTACCGCTCAGGCGGAAAAAAATGGTCATTTCCTCCTGGTCGAGTCGCGCATCGGTGATAAATACGTTAATAGAAGTGTTTGAGACGGCTATTTTTCGCCTGGCATGATACTGGCATCTGCATGATTTGAAAACCTGTGGTTCTTTTACCACGGTAAATCAACAGTGATCGCCGACCAATCGGAGATAACGAGACGCAGTCGGCAGAGGAATAACTGCATCAGGTATTGAGATGATCAGGAATTTGAATTTTCGTCTACGATTCTTCGCAATCGCACCGCTTCTCCTGCTGATCCTTGCCGGGTCCTCGCAAAGTCAGAACGTGGAGGACGCAGGTTACGCCGGTTGGTATAACAGAGGATCTGACGGAAATCGAACCGCCGGCGGTGAAACGTACGACCATGCGGCGATGACGGCCGCACACCCGTTCCTTCCGTTCGATTCGATGGTTCGTGTAACGAGGCTCGATAACGGGCGAAGCGTTGTCGTTCGAATCAACGATCGCATGCAGACCGGGCCCGGGCATATCATCGATCTCTCGGGAGCCGCTGCCGCCAAACTCGGCTTATTGGATACCAATGTCGCCCGGGTGCGGCTCGATGTCGAAGAGGCTACTGACCTGATACAGGTCAGAGAAACATTGGCAGCGAGATCTCAGAAACGTCCGAAAACGAGATCTCGGAAACGTCCGAACGCGAAATCGGTGAAAGAGACTGTGACCGTGGCCGTTTCAGGCTCTTCACGTTACACGCTGCAGGTGGGTGTGTTTTCCAGTCAGCCCGCAGCAAGTGCGTTTGCCTCCGGCTTCGAGAATGGATGGGTGGCGGAGGTCAGCGATTCGGGAGACAAGCTCTACCGCGTCTATTACAATCGCTTCAGTCAGGAGCAGCCGGCGCGTATAGCCCAGCAGCAGCTAAAGAGTGATGGACACGACAGCTTTCTGAGGAAAATTCTTCCGTAGTAGCGACTCCCGAGGGAAGTTGCTCAGCAGGGACGAAACATGCCGGACGAATGGCCGATACGTATCGTGTTGTGAAATCGATTTTTCAGACAGAAACTAAAGTCAAGGGCTCCCGCTTCGTAGCACGAGCCGTACCTGTAAAAACACGTGAGAGTGTTCAGCGTGCTCTCGACACCATTTGCCGGGAAGATCGAGATGCCACGCATCATTGCACGGCGTATCGACTCGGGCCCGCCGGAGACGAATTTCGGTTCAACGATGACGGTGAGCCGTCCGGAACAGCCGGCCGTCCCATTCTCCGTCAGATTGAAGGGCATGGCCTGACCGACACCCTGGTTGTTGTTACGCGGTATTTCGGCGGCACCAAACTGGGCACGGGAGGGCTCATTCGAGCCTACGGCGATGCCGCCGGGGAGGTGCTCGACAAGGCTGCCGTGGATGTCGTCGTGCAAAGGAAGCCGGTTACCGTGAGCTTCGCATACGCAGATACCTCACCGGCCATGCATACGATCAACAGGTTCGATGCCGAGATTCTGGACACTGCGTA
Source organism: uncultured Rhodothermales bacterium (assembly GCA_964527795.1). Taxonomy (GTDB): domain Bacteria; phylum Bacteroidota; class Rhodothermia; order Rhodothermales; family UBA10348; genus SMXL01. Next base: position 3,238 of record CAZGOS010000016.1, read on the forward strand.
CGGCGACGAAACAAGAATTGTCCTGGACGTTCGGTACTCCGAGGTGCCACACTTCATCGAAGCGTTCGAAAATGCACTCTCCGGCCGATGCCGAATCGACCTCGATGGGTCGCGTTAACCTACCTTCATCGCTTCGACGGCGAGCGCATCCACGCGATTATTCCGATCATCGTTCGCATGACCTTTTACCTTGACGAACTCAACCTCGTGGCGCTCCATTAACATCAACAGCGCCTCCCAGAGATCCTTGTTTTTGACGGGCTTCCTGTTGGCCGTCCTCCATCCCTTTTTGAGCCAATTGTCGATCCAGCCTTTATGAAACGCATTGGCGATATAGGCGCTGTCCGTATGCACGTTCGCGCGGACCGGCTCCTTGAGAATACGAAGTGACTCAACCACGGCGGATAATTCCATGCGGTTATTCGTCGTGAGTTTTTCGGCGCCCGTGATTACGCGCTCGTTTTCGCCATAAATAAGAATGGCCGCCCAACCTCCCGGTCCGGGGTTCCCGCTACAGGAGCCGTCGGTATATATCGTCACTTCTTTCATTTCTTTTTTCATTTCTCAGGTCATTGCCCGGCGGCGCAAGATTATTAAATTTTGCCCATACGTGAAACGATTTCTTTTTCTATTCCCTCTGTAAGGTAGGTTTCGGGTATTCTCGCGGCCCGGTTCCACACACAAAGCACGTATGCGCCGGACATGAAATTCGTCGACTATGTTACGATTACCGTTCGAAGCGGGAACGGTGGCTCTGGCGCCGTTTCGTTTCGGAGGGAGAAGTATGCGCCAAGAGGAGGCCCCAACGGAGGAGACGGCGGATCAGGCGGCTCCATTATTCTACGCGCGGACGCGCACCTCAATACGCTCCTGGATCTGCGGTACAACAGGCACCATTTTGCCGAAAACGGTCATAAAGGCTTGGGATCGCTTAAAACAGGAAAAGATGGTCAGGATATTGTATTGAGAGTTCCGGTCGGCACGGTGATTCGGGATACGGATGCGGACGAGGTTCTGGGTGAACTGCTCACGGCGGACGTACGCATTACCGTCGCCCGGGGTGGTCGGGGTGGAAAGGGCAATGCATTCTTCAAATCGGCTACCCGGCAGGCTCCCCGATTTTCTCAGGACGGCGAACCTGGAGAGGAGAAAAATATTACGCTTGAACTCAAGCTCCTGGCCGATGTCGGCCTCGTCGGTTTTCCGAATGTCGGCAAGAGCACGCTCGTTGCGACGCTGTCGGCCGCTCGACCCAAAATTGCCGACTATCCGTTTACGACCCTTGTACCGTCTCTTGGTGTCGTGAAGGTGGGAGACTACCAGTCGTTTGTAATTGCCGACATTCCGGGCATCATCGAAGGAGCGCACGAAGGCAAAGGGCTCGGCGTGAGATTTCTGAAGCATATCGAACGAAATGCCGTGCTGCTATTCATGATTCCGGTCACATCCGAGGATGTAGTGGCCGAATACGCGACGCTTCTGGGAGAACTCGAGTCCTTCAATGCAAGAATGCTGGAGAAGCCTCGAGTAGTCGCGCTGACGAAAATGGATCTCTTGCCGCCTGATGAAAGGACGCAGGCCGCGGATGAGATTCGAAAGACGCTGGACAAAGGGATTGAACTGATGGTGATCTCGTCGGTTGCCCATATCGGACTGGAAGAACTGCGTATGCACCTCTGGGACCGAGTGAGCGGGATTCGATCCTATGGCGAGTGAGCGAACTGAAGGGAGAGAGCTACATTATCCCGACCGGCTTGAGCTGGAAGAAATTCGAGCTCGCATAACACTTCTCGAATCAGCCGGCGTCGGGCCGGTGAAGAGTCGCACACTTCTCGAACATTTCGGCTGCGCCGCTGATGTCGTTACCGCATCCGACGGTTCACTTCTTTCGATAAAAGGAATCGGGTACGATATTGTCCGGGCGATACGATCGTCTTACACGGCCAATCGAAAGGATAGAGGCGTTGAAGCTGCTTTGCGACGAGGTTGTCGCCTGGTAAGCATCACCGATCCTGATTATCCGCAGCTGCTGGCGACGATCTACGCACCGCCTGCTTTGTTGTGGGTGGAAGGAAGGCACTGTGAGTTTCGCGGTCCGAGTGTCGCCATCGTCGGCACGCGGCGCCCGTCCGAGTCGGGGAAAAGCGTCGCTTATGCTCTTGCGTACAGCATCGCGTCTCGAGGCATAACGATCGTCAGCGGAATGGCGTACGGCATTGATGCGATTGCACATCAGGCAGCGCTCGACGCGGGAGGGATTACGATCGCGGTTCAGGGCAGCGGGCTGAATCATGTCTATCCCCGATTCCACCGGAATCTCGCTGAACACATAAAACATCAAGGGTGTCTGATATCCGAGTTTCCGCTGGACATGCCGGCCCGCCCCGGGCACTTCCCCAGGCGAAATCGCGTTATCAGTGGTCTGGCAGAAGCTACAATCGTTGTTGAGGCGTATGACAAAGGCGGTGCACTACTCACGGCTCGCCTGGCGCTTGACCAGAATCGGGACGTGTATGCCGTTCCCGGCGTGATAGGCAATCCAGCAGCCGAAGGCACAAACCAGCTCATGCAACGGGGAGAGGCACAGCTTCTGACGAGCGCAGCCGACGTGATAAATGAACTCGTCGAAGCCGGCGAGAGCACGAATTCGAAACCCGAACCCGTTTCAGAAACAGATCGTGAAATATTGTGCGCCCTGTCGGTCGAGCCGCGGCACATCGATGAACTCGCGGATGAACTCACACAGTGCACGTCCGAGCTTCTCATTCACCTCCTGCAGCTTGAGTGCAGCGGAAACGTCAGACAGTTGCCGGGGAAATACTTCGTGCTGAGCCCGATGTTTTAACAGGTCGGCTTTTCCGGAGGTTCTAAATAATCTTCTAAAAGAAATGAGCCCGGCTTCCCCACCGAAACCGGGCTCACAGAGGTGCTATCCATCAGAGGCAAGGACGCTGCCAAAGCAATCCTTATCTGACACTCCGTTAGACGATCCATGGCGGAAAATGTTACACTTTTGGCCGGATTAAGGACGCCATAAAAGGGAACGGATGCATTTCTATAGAATCCGGTGTACCATACACGACTCCAGGCAGAACAATACTTCTTACTACGTGCGCTGATGACGGAGCCGGATAAACAGGAAACAGAAATCACGTTCTTGGTGCCTCCGGGCTATCGAGAGGAGGCGCGTCTGGATGTGTATCTGACCGAACATATCCAGAACGCCACGCGCGCCAAGGTTCAGAAAGGCATTCGGGAGGGGCGGGTGAGGATCAACGGTCATGTATCTACGAAGCGATCCTACACGGTCCAGCCGGGCGATGTGCTGGTTTGCACGCTGCTCAAGGCGCCGCCTCTTGAAATTCGCCCGGAGCCCATACCGCTTGACATTGTTTACGAAGATGATGATTTGCTGGTCGTCAATAAAAAGGCGGGCATGGTTGTGCATCCCGGGTACGGCAATCGAACCGGTACGCTCGTGCACGCTCTGATGTACCACGTCGGCGCATCTGCGCTCGAGATGCAGGAACTGGATACGGAGGATCTGTCCGACGAGGATCTGGGCCTGTCCGTGCTTAATCTGGCCTCCGCCGAGGGCGGAAACCGCGTCGTGCGTCCAGGAATTGTGCACAGGCTCGACAAAGACACGACGGGTCTTCTCGTGGTAGCCAAGAACGATATCGCACACGCCCGGCTGGCGAAACAGTTTGCCGAGCGTTCGATATTCCGGCGCTATCAAGCGATCGTCTGGGGCGTGCCCGATCCGTCTTCCGGTCGAATCGAGTCTTTTCTGGGTCGCGATCCACGTGACAGGCGGCGGATGACCACCGTGGACGAAGAAGACGGTAAACGGGCGATTACGAACTTCGAAACCATTGAATCCCTTGGTTTCACCGCCCATCTGGAGTTTCGGCTCGAAACCGGGCGAACACATCAAATTCGCGCACACGCGCGAGAGATCGGGCATCCGCTACTGGGAGACGTCATGTACGGCGGAGACAGGATTCTGAAAGGTCCGCAAACCGGTGCGCGCAAAGCGTTTTTCAGCAAACTCTTTTCTCATCTGCCACGACAGGCCCTTCACGCTTTCGCCCTGGGATTTCGTCATCCGCTCACCGGCGAAGAAATACGACTGGAGGCCCCGTTGCCTTCAGACATGACGTTTGTAATCCGGGAGCTTAAAACGCACGATGCATACTGATGTCGATTTGAACGATCTACCGATGAAGCCGCGACGTCTCTGAGGGGCGTTCTGTTAATTTGTGGTGGAGCAACGGATTCGTTGAACCTGCTTGCGATTTCTTCCTAGATTGGCGCTCCGAAGACCGGGGGTCAGAAGTGGAGGAGACATGCAGATTCGTGAGTTACTGAGTGAGGAAACGGTTGTCGTTGGGCTGACGACCGAGAACAAAACAACCGCGATTGCCGACGTGATTGAGCTGCTTGCGAATCACGGTGCTATCGATGATATCGAGGCTGTGCGTGCCGCCGTCGTCGAGCGCGAAGCGCTGATGTCGACAGGCGTCGGAAAAGGTTTCGCCTTGCCCCATGCTAAAACGAGAAGCGTGCAGGCATCGGTGGCGGCTCTGGCGATCACCGAAGATCCGATCGAATTCGACGCAGTCGATGGAGAACCCGTACGAATCATATTTCTGCTCGTTGGCCCGTTGGATGCAAAAGCACAACACGTTAGAATTCTCAGCCGTATTTCCAGACTCATGAATCGCGATGACGTGCGGGAAAAGTTTCTTTCAGCTACAACAAACACGGAACTGCTGAAGCTTGTCGAAGAGAGCGAATCGCAGATATTGTACAACTGACTCGTCACGATGCTGCACCTGTCACGAGTAACCACCTGAATGGGCAAGTCCTTCAGAAATATCACGGGCACGTTTGACATTCTACCGGATGCCTACACCGCGGACGGAACGCAGATTGAGAGCAGCGCCGCGTGGCACTTCGTGGAAGAGCGCATCCGCCATGTGATGGCGCTTTATCGCTATCACGAGATCAGAACACCCATCTTCGAGCCGACCGAGCTGGTTGCCCGCGGAGTCGGGGAGCTTACCGACATTGTCTCGAAGGAAATGTTTGCCTTCGAGCGCGGAGATACGAATTACGCACTTCGCCCCGAGCTTACCGCGCCCGTGATACGCGCGTATCTGCAACACCATCTCGAGCAGAAGGGGGGCGTGCAGAAACTGTTTTACATCGGGCCCTGTTTTCGTGCCGAGAGACCTCAGAAAGGCCGATTCCGCCAGTTTCATCAGTTCGGCGTGGAAATAATTGGCTCGGACGACGCGCGATGCGACGCGGAGTCCATTGCGGTGATGATGCACGTGTATCAGAGTTTTGGACTCAAAGAGCTTCAGCTGCGCATCAATTCCCTTGGTGATGAGAAGAGCAGGCCGCGATACAGGGAGGCTCTACAAAAGTATTTCGAACCGATCGCGGACCAACTCGGCGAAACCAGCCGGAAGCGCCTTCAAACCAATGCGCTCCGCATCCTCGATACGAAGGACGAACGTGAGCGAGAATTGCTCGACAGTGCCCCCTTGCTTTCCGACTTCATCGACGAAGAGAGCAAGGCTCACTACGCTCGGGTCAAAGCTTACCTGACGGACCTGAAGATCGAATTTGACGAGGATCCGTTTCTGGTTCGTGGGCTCGACTATTACACGCGAACCGCGTATGAACTGGAAAGCCCAAAACTCGGCGCCCAGAGTTCGCTCGCGGGTGGAGGCCGCTACGATCTGCTGGCACAGGAGGTGGGAAGCGCCGCAGCCGTACCGGCCGTTGGATTTGCGGCCGGATTCGAACGACTTTTTATGGCACTTGCAGGCGAAGGTATCGAACTTCCTCGAGCCGGAAACACCGATGTTTTTATCGTAGCGCTCGGCGAGGCCGCAGAAAAATGGGCCTTCTCTGCAGCTCACGACTGGAGGTCGGAAGGCATACGCGTTTCGTTTGATCTCCAGGGCCGCTCGATGAAAGCGCAGATGCGCGAAGCAAATCGGCAGAGCGCCTCGGTCGTGGTCATCGTCGGTGATGATGAACTGGCCGGCGGCTCGGCGATCGTTCGCCGGATGGAGACGGGAGAGCAGCGGGAAATACCGTTCGACGGGATTCTGGAAGAGCTTCGATAGCACGTGGAGCTGCGCTGTTGCGCCCGAGTGCGTTCGGGTGCGGAACGTATGGTAGGTCTGGCGGGTTGAGGCGGCAGTCGTTCATAGAAACATTCTCTTTCCCGAGTTAATCGGCTCATGTATCCCCGAATCAGCGATCTGTTCAGCGATCTCTTCGGATTCGATTTTCCGATCCCGATTTATTCGTTCGGGTTCATGGTAGCGGTCGGTTTGATGACCGCAGCCTGGCTTCTGCAGCGTGAACTGGACCGATTGTATCTGGCTGGAGAGATCGGCGGTATCAAAATCCCGGATCCTTCGACGAAAAAGAACGCCGAGAAGTCCGGAAAGAAGTCCAGGAAACGTTTGGTTGAGGTCAGCCCGTCCCATCTGGTGGGCACAATGACCGTACTGGCGATCGTCTCCGGGTTTGGTGGAGCCAAACTCTTTCACATCCTGGAGAACCTGGACGTTTTTGTTGCCGATCCTCTTGGGATGATTTTCTCAAAAGGCGGATTCACGTTCTATGGAGGTCTTATCGTCGGGGCCATCGTCATCGCTCGGTACGTTAAGAAGAAAGGCCTTTCTGTACCAAAGGTTGCCGACGCGATCGCGCCAGGGCTCATGCTTGGATACGGTATCGGGCGAATCGGCTGTCACCTGTCCGGCGATGGCGACTGGGGCATTGCGTCCAACATCGCGGCAAAACCCGGATTTCTACCGGATTGGCTCTGGGCAGAGTCGTATACGAATAATATCCTGGGCATCGATCTCTCCGCGGCTCCCGTCTATCCAACTTCGATCTACGAATTCGTTGCGGCTTCGCTTCTGTTTGCGCTCCTTTGGAAGCTTCGGGGACACAGGCATCTTGCGGGATGGCTCTTCTGGACCTATATCACGCTGAATGGTTTGGAGCGGTTTTTTATTGAGAAAATTCGCGTCAACAACCGTTTCGACGTATTCGGCATAACCATGACACAGGCCGAGATCATCGCTTTCCTTCTTATGGTTGTGGGAATCGTCGGAATGTGGAAATTCTGGTCAACGCGGGATGGAAAGAAGGCCGGCGCGGCCGAGGTGGCGCCGGAAGGACCGGGCAGCGATACTCTCGAACCGGAGGACGCGTAAGGCGCGTCGGCCCTCCGGAGCCGCTCATTAAGTACCTTTAGCGGGTACCTTTGGCGCCCGGTATGTTGCATTGTGAGCGGCGCCATCGCTGGAGATAAAACCATGGCCACATCCGGAAAGCAGAGCAATAATTCGGGCGAATTCCTGTGCGGGCGAAATGCGGTCCGCGAGGCTTTATCAGGAGATGCTCAGCGCATTGTAAAGGTTATTCTTTCAAAGACGTCTACGCCCCAATTTGCTGCGGAGATTCGCGCGTTGTCACGCGAGGCCAAGATTCCGGTTCAAACGGTGCCTCCGCAGCGTCTCAAAAGAATGCTGCCGGATATCAATCATCAGGGCGTGGCCGTCGTACTGTCGAGCGTATCCTACTTAAGCGTTCACGATCTGCTTACGCAGGCCGGTTCGGTTCTGGACGAAGTTCGCGAGCGAAAACCGCTGGTCCTGATTCTTGATCACATCCAGGACCCGTATAATTTCGGGGCTATTCTGAGAAGCGCCGTGGGCGCCGGCGTTGCCGGTGTCATCATACCTGATCGGGATGCGGCGCCCGTGAATGCAACCGTTCTCAAAACCAGCGCGGGCGCGGCCACTCGGATCCCCATCGCGCGCACCCGGAATCTGGCCCGGGTGCTCGATGAGATGAAAGAAAGAGGCTACTGGATTGTCGGGGCTACCGGAGATGGAGAGACGTCCATCTGGGAAACGGATTGGGATCGGCCGCTCGGCATCGTTATCGGGAGCGAAGAAAAGGGCATGCGATCCAGCGTAGCCGGGTTATGCGATCACACGGTGTCGATACCGCTCGGTGAAGGCGTCGAGTCGCTGAATGCTTCGGTTGCGGCAGGAATTATTCTGTTTGCCGCTGCGAAGGAGAGGTAGATTGGCGATATGGTACGGCAGAACACTTAATGACTTATGGATAGATCGGCAGACGCAAATAATTCCGACAAGGTAATCTGCAGCCCTCTGGCAATACGCTGAATTGTATCTATTCGCGGTGAGTGAAGGCCTCTTTCAATCTTGGAGAGAATAGCTTGGTCGATATGAACAATGTTTCCAAGGTCAACCTGACTCAGACCACGTTCTTTCCTTGCCGCGCGTATACGTGTCCCAACGTATTCTGCAGATGTTTTTTTTTGAGCGTGCAACTGAGCGGCAAACCGTCTATCAATTAACGCGCGTATCGAGTGGGAGTCAATATCGAACAAGTCTCCTGAAGTTGTGAGCATCGCGACGACGGCACCATCACGCGCGACCGTCGCTGAATGAAGAAGTAGTTTGTTTTTAAGATCAGCAATACCCAGATCATCGAGACCCACAAAACCAGGTAGGCCGTCACTGAATGTCACGAGAAGCTTATCGAGTGTAGGGACGTGTTTCACATCCGAGATGGCGTAAGGGTCTAATCCTGAAATTGCTTCGTGCAAACACTTCAATACCTGAAACCACCTCCGGTCGTCACATACAGTCAGCCGTGCATCCGTGTGACGAACGAGATTGTCGATTTGTCCGGCGTAATGCCGGTCTTTGCCTGTACGCACGAGAGCGACAAAATAGGGTTTAGCTATCCGGACAGAAGCAATCCATTGATTAGGATCAGTCTCTCTATATTTCTTAACCAGTGACGCCAGATCTGATACAACGAGGGCACGGTATGATTCAAACGGTTCAGTGCTCTCAGGCGGACGCCAAAAACTGATCTCATCGACCTCGCCTTCAGTCAGGTTTTGAATGGCATCACGTAGTCGTGCTCTGATTCGCGCAGCTCTAACAGCAGATATATCCAACCAGAGCTTGTCTGCCTGATTCTCATGAGTTCCCATCAATTTTCCCATTGTTTTTCTCCGCTGGGCGTGCAAATTCTGACTTTTTTCCAGGCTTCGAGTAACTCGTCTTTCACCTGAATCAATTGACGCCGAAGACTGGGAGGTATTTTGTGCGGAGGCGGATTGATGATGCTTAATTTCAACAGATCAATTTTTTTGTTTCGTCGATTTATAAAAACGTGACAATGTGCAGGCGTGTGATCAACATTGTTAATCCACACTTCATAATTCGCTAGTCTCCCTTTCCAGACGGCCATATTATGATATATTTATCATATCGTCTATAATGCTATATGTTTCAGTCCTGGTCAACGATGAGTATCCAGTCGGATTCGGCCAACGACTCCGCGAAAAACTGAGTATTCTTACTGTAGAGAGGTGGCGTATACGGACTGTAACGGTCTCAGTGGCGCTCCGCCTCGGTCACCCCAACACCCCGCCTGATCGCGACCGTTCGCCGTGATCCTTGCCGGAAAAGGAGTTGCGCCAAAAAAATCGACTATTGCGATTCCGTCACGCCCGGCCAGTCATCTGTTCTGAACGGTGAAGCGGGCAGGCCTTCCTTGTTGAATAGACCGATGACAGGATTGTTGGCCCAGGCGTAGCGCGCCGCCACGGGATCTGCCACGTCGGGGCTGGATACGACAACCGTCGCGCCGTCGATCCGCGCTTCTGCCCAGACGAACTGGCTGTCGGCCCCCGCGATCGCGAAGCCCTTCAAGACACCGTTTCGGGCGACCAGGCCGCCGCCGATGTGGTCGAAGTGGAGGCGTAGCGCGCCCGCTTCTTTCGTCATCTCTCGATAGGCCGGGCCGGAATAGACGACGTCCTGCCCGTATGTCCGGTTAAGCGCGGCCAGGGCCAGGCGTTTGCCAACATCCTGTTTGTTGCGCGGATGAATATCATCGGCCTCGCCGATGTCGATGATGACGGCCTGGCCTGTGTTGGGCAGGCGGAGCGCCATCGTCTGGGCCTCGCGCAGCTCAGGCCACGTATCGGCCTCAACGGGATGTCGCTGGGGCGCCATGAAGTTCGCCAGTTGCACGAAGTAGAAGGGGAAGTCGCCGAGGTCCCATTGGTTGCGCCAATCCTGAATCATGGTCGGGAAAAGTGAGCGATACTGGTAGGCGCGGCCGGCGTTGCTCTCTCCCTGATACCAGATAGCGCCGCGGATGGTGTAAGGGATGAGCGGCGCGAGCATGGCGTTGTAAAGCGTCGTCGGCTGGTTCTGCATGCGACGCGGTTGTTGGGGCTGATCAGAACCGGACGCGATGCCGGGTTGAAAAGCCCAGGCTCCGGCGAGGGATAGCGTTTTGCCGGCGCGTGCCATGTTCATGTTTTCAGGCTCGCCCCAGAAGCCTCCGCCACCTCCTGTGTCGAGGACGCGGACGGCGATCGTGTTGGCACCCGGCTCCAGGACATCGGCCGGAACGGTGTAGGCGCGGTGGGTGTTGTATTGTCCCGTGCTACCCACCTTCACGCCGTTGACCCACGTGGTATCGCTGTCGTCGACCATGGCCAGGTTAAGCGTGAGGTCCAGGCCGCTCCAGGCAGGAGGGAGGTCGAAGGTTTTGCGGAACCAGACCGCGCCGTCGTAGCCCGGCAGGCCCGCGTTTTCCCACCGCTCGGGCACGTGCATCGTCGGCCAGGTCGAATCATCGAAGTCCGCGTCGGCCCAGCGGGGGTGATCTTCTTCGTAGCCCTGGTCCAGATCCTTGAGGCGTTCAAGCCAGGCGGCCCGCTGCTCTTCGGCAGTGGTCGGCCCGCCCTCACGAACGGCGGCTTCGTTGGCCGCAACCTGCTCGGAAAAGTCGGGCAGGGTTTTAAGGGCTGCACCGCTTGTCCAGGCTTCGGCAGGAGTGCCGCCCCAGGCTGTTTCGATCAGGCCGACAGGAATGCCCAGAGCATGATGAAGCTCGCGCCCGAAGAAGTAAGCGACAGCGGAGAATTCGGGAATCGTCTCCGGTGTGACGGTATGCCAGCCTTCGCCCTTGGACGTCTGTTGCGGTGCAAAAGCAACGCTTCGGGCGACTTTGAAGAGCCGGATGTTCGGGTAGGCGGCGGCCTTGATCTCCGTTTCGGCGTCGCTCGCGGCTTGTACGGGCCATTCCATGTTGGATTGTCCTGAGGCCACCCACACCTCACCGACGAGTACATCGCTTAGCAGAAGTGTGTCGGCTCCGGCGATGGCCAACGTGTGCGGGCCGCCGGCAGGCATAGGTGGCAACGTGAGGCGCCAGGTGCTGTCGATTCCAGTGCGGGTTCTGGCCTGTTGTCCATTGATCGATACCGCGATGGTTCCGTTGGGAGCAGCCCAACCCCAGACGGCGATGGGCGCATCGAATTGGAGCACCATATGATCCGTGAAAAGGACCGGCAGCGAAACGTCGGTGGCCGGCGTACGCGGCGTGCAGGCCGCGACGGAAATAGCGAGAAGCAGAGCGAACAGGTCGACGCGATTGGACTGGCGCATAGTTTCTTCCGATCAGGTCGTGCGAAGCCGAACGAACGCCTCGATCCCCATCATCTGGAGGAACGGTCCCTCATGCGCTTCGTCGGTTGCGTTGCGCGCCGTAACACCCATATCAACCCCGACGACGCTCCGAAACGGGCGCGTACCCGGAACCATGTCGATCAACTCCATGAACCGATCGACTACATAGGTAGGGTCCGTAGGTATTTCCGGGTCACTGAACATGCCTTCGAAGGCAGCGCCCAATCCGTCAAACGTCTGATGAGCCAGCTCCGGGTAGCTCTGCGCACGGTTGTCCGCGTCTTTTGGCCGAGGGCTCTGTGGAAAGAGCTCGGTCGTGAACGGTCCTGGTTCCACGACCACTACGTCCACACCTGCACAGGCCAGTTCACGGCGAATGGCGAGCGAATATCCCTCTACGGCCCATTTGCTTGCATTGTAGACAGCAAAAAAGGGCGCCGCCATGCGGCCCGCGATTGAACTGATATTGATAATCAGACCGCCGGCGCGCTGTCGCATCGACGGAAGGAACGCTCGGCACACGCGATGAATGCCAACGACATTCACATCAAGCTGCCGGCTCAATTCCTCGGCGGTGAACGCCTCGGCTAACCCGACATACATCTGACCCGCGTTATTGATGATGACGTCCGGGGCACCCGCCTTGGCCAGTATGGCTGCTGCAGCCGTATCGACTGATGCGTCCGAAGTGACGTCGAGATCAAGCACCTCGATGTTCGATTCGGTCGAGGTAGCCGGAGCGCGCAGTTCTTCCGCTGAAGTGCGGTTCTTACCGTCCGGATCACGCATAGTGGCGAAAACGCGGTCTCCCCGTGCGGAGAGCTTTTTCGCTGCCAACAGCCCAAATCCCGAACTGCAACCTGTAATTAGCACGACGCTCATAGTACCCTCTTTTCATAAATTGAAATAATGCATGAGTTACTTCGGCCTGACGATGAAGCTCAGCCACCGTGGGCCACACAAGGTAATAGGGGAAACGCAACACGACAAACAGAAGGATCATCGCTCCCAAGGTCGGCTGAAGCGACGGGTGATACCGCGTAGCTTTCGCGGATTCGACGTGGAAGAAGCATGTACAACGGTGACATTCCTACAAACAAATCACGCCCCGATAGGCAAGAGCATTGCTGCTCCCATTCCTACCGGGGCGCCCACCTTTCAAGCCGAACGAAACCGATTAGACTCCGCCGTAGCCTGAAGTATCGTGCCTCTCTGACATTCAGCTAGCGCCGAGCACCATTCAGCTTATAGACGATCTTGCGGAGCGTATCAAACTGCAAATAGGGATACTCTTCTCTCAACTGTTCGATGGCTTCATACGCCGGAACGTCTCCGCGGCGCATCGAACGGAACTGTCGTCGGATCTGGTAATCTCGAACGCCCTTCTCGCTCAAGAGGTTTTGACTGTCAAGTGCTTCGTAAATGTCGCCACTGATCAGACCTTCGAGCGGGTTGAATGTGAAACTTTCAGACGGGATTTGCATGATGAAATATCAAAATAAGTTCTTGAATATCAAGTACTTGCGTCCTCTCGATTCGGATCGCGTGGATGTGCTACTTCAGATCCTCAGCCTAAGGGTAGGTGAAACGCGTGTTTGCACAAAGTGAAATGCCCTGAATGGTAAGCGAAACCCGATGAGCCGTTGCATTCTCGTTGCGAGCCGTCGTGCGGTAAATTCAGCTGCCCTGACGCCAACCTGAACCGCCTTCTATGCTATTCGGCCGGTTCAGCAAGGACCGTTCTCAACAACCGACGGTTCAGCGGATCGGGCTCTGCGCGTAGCCACGTCGTCAGGGTTTCTCGATCCCCATCACTCAACTGCGCCGAAGTAATCTGATCCAGGATAGCGCGTCGCGCGGGCGTCGCCAGCGTCGGCCACTCGGAGAGCAGCTTCTCGCGAACATCATTCTCTTCAATTGCCCGCGCCAACACCTCGACGACGGCCTGCCGTATGCGCTCGTTGGAGGCGTCTTCAAGAAGTGAACTCAACGCGGAAATCTTCTGCTCGTCATCTACGGGCGCGTACGGGATGAGTCGAATCGCAGTTCGCTTGACGACGTCGCCCCGTGAGTCGGTAACAAGAGCGGACTGCAGCACGCGCCAGGCGAGCGTGGAGTCAAGGCGAACGAGCGCTTCGACGGCTGCTGAAAGAACAAGCGGATCGGACGATGAGTTGGCGGCATTCAAGGCGGCGCTTCGAGCCTCGGAGGAGCCGAAAAATGCTCCGAGCCGTTCGATTGCAGTCGCCTGCGTTCGGGAGGTCGAGTCCGTGGCCACAGCCAGGATTTCTCTCAGCGCCGATGTGGACGGCGCCATGTTGGCGATCGCGTCGAGCAAATTCCGGTCTATCTGCGGGTCAATTCTTTGCGCCAGTATGGGCCGAAGTCCAATAAGCATCGAAGCATCTGCGTCGCCTTCGGCAAGGCGTCTCGAAGCAATGTACCGGGCTGTGATGGATTCATCCCGTCTGAGACTCGATACGATTGTCGCCGCATCGAGCGATTCCGAGTATTCGAAAAGAAGTTTTCCACCAGGATCGAGCAATACGTACTGAGGCCGAAGCGGAACAGGGATCATCGCGGTCGTATTTCGCGAGCGCACGCGCATCTCAGCTATCTCGATTCCCACGAGTGATGCCGACTCTACATCCACGGAGAACGAATACACTTCCGGAACCAGATACCCTTCCTGGACCTGTCGAAGCGCTACGCTGATTGATTCCTGATTGGAGGAAATACGGTAGTTATAATCGATTTCAGGATGCCCGGCTGCGTACACCCACTGATCAAAGAAGTCGATTAGATCAAAGCCAGATGCCCGCTCATAAGCGGCACGGAGCTCTTCGCTCGAAATGGCGCCCTGAACAGCTTTTTCCGAAGTGTATCGGAGTGCCGTCCAAAAAACGTCTTCTCCAAAGCTCTCCGTCAGCATGTGGAATATCCACGCTCCTTTTCCGCGCGCGTGAGCATCCTGCATATCTACCGGATGTGCCCAGCGGTCCCACACCAGCGGTCGTTGATACAGCTCGGTCTCCTCAAGGTACTCGTGCCTCAAATTCCAGAGCACCCGGGCGTATGCGGCCTCGCCGTGCCGGTCGCGCACAAACAGGGCGGCCATGATTCCCGGGAGCGCTTCTTGAATCCAGATGTCCGTCCAGCCGGCGAGCGGCACATTCTTGCGCACCCAGTTGGCGGCGACGGCGCCGGCCAACCGAAAATCCTCTTCCGCAGAATTCAGCCCGTCGGGAAGCACATCCGCCGGGAGCAGCGACAAGCCCGCGCCACTGGAAGACGCCGAACTCGGACCATGAAATACGACGAATCGATTGGAATCCGGCACAAACTCTGCCATTCGTTCCGCCAATCGCTCGGCATAGAACCTCTGCATCCGCGAGATCGAGATCCGGGCTTCGTCCATCGATCTGGTGTCTTCCACATCGAGAAGGAAGGTAAATCGGTCGTCGCTTAGCGCAACGCTGTTCTCCACGAATGCCACAAAGCCGATACGGCTCAGTGAGCTGTTGGCTGCGTAGACGGTACCGATTGTTTTTCGCTCCTCTGCCTCATATTGAAATCGTTCTGTGCCCGAGAGATGAACGATCCAGTCGCTCGGCACGGTAACCCGGAGCTCAGCCGAAAACCAGTCATCCACGCTCGTCGGAAGAGGGATCCAATTCTGATTTCCTGGCTGAAAATCGGTCCAGACAAGGGACCAGTTTCCGGACGTTGTTCCCAGCGGGCGCGTGGCGATGCCGTTTTGGATTGAATACTCCACGGTGAGTTGGACCTCACTACGGAACGCCTTCTGGACGTCATTCTGGATCTCATTACGGACGTCATTTTGGACGTCATTTTGGACGTCATTTTGGACGTCACTGAGCGATTCGGCGATCGGAAGCATCAGCGTATCATTTCTCAACACCCACTCGACGTTCACACCCGGTCCGCTCAGCTCGGAGGAGATCAGAACGCTGTCTATTTCGATTCCGCCGGTTGATATTCTGAGCGTATCCAACTCCACATCGAGTACGAGCAGATTGGCGACAAGAACCCCGCGCAGCGCTCTGGACTCAGGATCAATAAACACGTGCTGGCGAAGGTGCAGCACGTCGATTGGAGAATCGTGCGTTTCCTGAATCGGGCTTGTGAAGAGCACTTGCTCGAAAGCAGGCGCGTCCTGAGCGCGCACAGAACGAGCAGCAGAGAACAGCAGGAAAAGACTGACAATTACGACGGCCATCCGCGGGGTTCCGGAAGGTCTGGCCGGCAGGATATAGTTCACGTCCTGTGCCTCCGGAGTCGGTTTTTTTGTTCAATCAGGCCGGCCGACGCCGCATTTTCGATGCTGACCGCTTTCAGCTCATTCCACGATGCTCCCTCCATTAGAATCACGCCAAATCCAACCACCGCATAAAGAATCATTTGTCCGGCATGCGTGAAGATGGCATACGATGCCGCCGCTTCCTGAGAAACGGCCCAGATTAGAACGAGTGCCTGAATCGTTAGAAAATGGTACGAACCAATGCCACCCGGGGAAGGAACGACGACTCCCAGGGCTCCGATTAACATCAGCGTCCACGCGTCGGCAAAACCAAGTCCGTTCGATCCCGCCAGACCAAAGATCAGGAGCGGGATGTACGCCATGAATGCATAACAAAACCAGATAAAAGCCGTTGATACGGCGAGCCCGATCGGGCGCTTCGTACGGATCAGCGAAAACAAACCGAGACGGAAAGCTTGAAGCGCCTCTCCGATTTTGGACTGCGAGGCGCCCCCTATTCTCTTCCTGAGTAGAAGAATAATGCCGAGGATTATTGCGCCTGTGCCCAAAATCGAAACGAGCAGCAATTCCGTCAGATTGCCTTCGAGCATGTCACGAATCGGATTTACAACAATCGAAACGAGTCCATATACCCGGTCTCCCAGAATAACGGGCACGGACAGGAAACACACCGCAAGCGTGGCCATGTCCAGCACGCGCTCGGCCACGACGGTGCCGAACACGCTGCCGAATGACATTCTTTCCCGGAGCGAAAGATGGCTGGTCCGTACAATTTCACCGAACCGCGGCACGGCGTAGTTCACCATGTATCCTATCATCAGGGATGAAAATGCGACCCGAAACGATACTGGATTATCTGACGAGTTGCGTTCCGGGAGCGCATGAAGCAGCAGCCGCCAACGCCACGCACGTATAGCGTGACTGAGCAGCGTCACCAGGAAGAGAGGAATAATCCAGACGTACTGTCCTCCGGCCAGATCCCGTACAAGCTGGTCGAAGGCGATGCCGCGCAGGGCCAGGTAGAGCAGCGTGCCGGCAACGATCAGCGTGCCGATTCGAAATAGCCACTTCCGCGCATGCTGTGACATGTAGTCGTTCGGTTCGGAGAATTAGGGAAGCGCGAACACCTGCCGACAAAATCGGGCACGCGTACGTCGACAGGATCGATTCAGTTCTCTCTCAAATCGATCACTTCTACGCCGTCCGGAACCGAAAATAGGAACGTTCCTTCAGGAGTTTCAGGGTTGAATTCGATATCGGTCAATTCGAACTGCATTTCAACATCGTTCATGTCCACGACGTGCAAACGCACGACCACATCATCCGACGCCCACAAGGTTACGCTCCGAAAGGCGGACAACGGATCATTGGGAACGAGCTTTACGGTATGCATGCCATCTACCCTCACGTAGGACTCTACTTCGTAAGCAGTATCAAACTCGGCGAGAAAGGTCGAGAGCGAGAAGGTCGTCTCGTCGATTTCGTAGTCGTTTATGAGCACCTGGTTTTCCAACCGATTATAGATCCACGTCGTGACCGTGTCGGTTACGATCGTCTGATCCGCCATCTCGATCCGATAACTGTCACCCCGCAGCACGATTTCACCGTAGAAGTGCTCTGTATCGTCCAGGTAAGTGGACGAAGTTGATTGCGAAAAGGAGGCACGCATCGATTCCATGGCATCATAGCGCACCCGAAGCCGCGCGAGCACATCGTCGGCATTCTGCGCCCAAACGGCCGGTACGAACAGCATGATTGCGCCGATTATCGCAGAATACATGATAAATGAACGTCGGCGTGTCATTGGAATACGTGTTTGATTCAATCCGTCAGGCTGCGCCGTTCAAATAATACAATCACTGTACCGATTTGCTGAAAAGGACGATCTTCGTACCAATTCGCAAACTAGGACGATCTTCGTACCAATTCGCAAACTAGGACGATGTCCGTACCAATTCGAATATTAGAACGATCACCGTACTGATTCGCTCCTGCAGGCCCGAAGCGCGTCGAGAAGCGCCGCAACGTCCGACTCATCATTATACACATTCGGGGCAACTCTAATCGCGGAGCCGCGCACCGAGACAGACACGTTTCGCCTGGCCAGTTCGGTTTTTAATCGATCGAGTGGTATGCCGTCCGGCGCGCGGATTCCAAAGAGATGGTGGCTCCTGTATGCCGGGTCCTCGATGCGAAAACCCAGTGCTACGGCTTCGTCGAGTGCATCGGCCGTAAGCGCCCGGCAGTATTCCTGGATCCGTGCCGGCTCGAATTCCGCGACAAGTTTCAGCGCTTCCAGCATCATGGGCATGAGAATGAAATTGCTGCGCTCGCCAACGTCGTATCGAATGGCGCCGTCTTGATAGGCGTCCTCATAATCCACGAGGGCGGCAAAATTTTCGCTTCCACGCCGCGAAATCCAGTTCTCTTCAAGCGGAACTCCGCCTTCGAATCGATCCCCCCAGTAGACCATCGCCACGCTGTAGGGACCGATCAGCCATTTGTAACCGGCACACACCAGGCAGTCCGGCTTGATGTCCCGGACATTAAACGGGAGCGCACCAACAGATTGTGTTCCGTCGACAATCAGAGCAGCATTTACGTCTTGCACTCTTTCCGATATGGCCTGCAAATCGTACCGGGTGCCGTCGGTCCAGTGCACGGTCGGAAGACAAACGGCAGCCGTGCCGGCCGTTATCGCCTCGAGGATTCGTTCATTCCATACTCGCCCGCGATCGCTGCCGTCAGGCGGTGGCGTGACTGCATTCAATTCGAGATTACATTCGTCGGCAAGGCGACGCCAGGAATAAACGTGACTCGGAAACTGTTCAGAAAGCACGACAATCTTGCTTCCGGGTGCGCAGTCGAGATTGCGCGCTGCGGTTGCGACGCCGTAGGAGGCCGCCGGCGCCAGTGATATTCTTTTGTCGTCGCTCGCCCCGATGATACCGGCGAATGCGGTACGCACGTTGTCGGATGTCTCGAAGAAATCGCCCGGACTGACAAGAGCCGGATTTCGCTTCGACCGGATACCTTCAATACCTGCCCGTTCTACCCGGCGCGACATGGGCGCCATGAAGGCGCAGTTCAGATAGTGCACCCCGCTCGAAAGAAAAAACTCGTCTCGCCGGCAGGGAATCATCGGCGGTACCTTGGTGCATGCATGACGCGGAGCACGGATTCAGCGGTTCTTGAGCAGAGGATACGTTGCCACGGAACGGTAGATTGCACCGGCGGGGCAAAGTTCACTTGAAAACAGATGAAATTCAGTCACATTGAACGGTTTTGAGGCGAAGTCGCGATTTCTCTCAAGCCATGCGCTCACATCCGGGCGGCTTCCTCGGCGGATGCGTGCGATCGTGATGTGGGGCACAAATTCACGTTTCTCCAGATTCAGATCGAGCATCTCCAGGGCGGAGAAAATTGCCCGCTGAAGATTCAAGAGCGCCTCGTCGGCTTCGACGCCGACCCAGAGCACCGATGGGCGTTTCTGATCGGAAAATGCACCTACACCGATGAGCCTCATGGCGAATCCTGTTTCGGAAACCGGGGTCACAACTTCCTGAATTTCCAGGGCGGTCTCCGCGCGGACGTCACCGATAAACTGAAGGGTGAGATGCACATTTGTAGCCGGAATCCATCTCGTGTGGGGGATTTCAGCCGGCAAATCTGCAAGATCCCCATAGACATGCGGGGGAAGCTCGATTGAGAAAAAAAGACGCATTACGGATCCTGTGTTCCGGCATGTCGATTAGGCTCGTCTGCCCGCCCTATTATACGCATGATCAGTCGAGCCCGGTCGAAGTAAGGATCGATTCAGTGAATATCCGTCCCGAAAAAATCATATCCGGAGGTCAAACCGGCGTAGATCGCGCGGCCCTGGACGCGGCGATGAATGTGGGAATTGAATCGGGTGGCTGGTGCCCGAGCGGACGACTGGCTGAGGATGGCCGGATCCCGGAACGCTACCGGGTCACCGAACTGGACACAGGGCAGTACGAGGATCGCACGGAACGAAACGTAGTAGACAGTGACGCGACGCTCATTCTTTGTCGCGGGGTATTGTCCGGTGGAACGCTCTATACAAAAGAAATGGCCTGCAAACACCACAGGCCATTTCTGATTATAAACCCTGTTGCGTTTGAATCGAGCGAACGTGCCAGTTCCTGGCTGTCGGAAATCAAACCGAAGATGCTGAACGTTGCCGGACCTCGCGAATCAAAAGACGCAGGTATTCAACAATGTGCGGAACTGTGGCTGACTCGACTCTTCACGGAATCGCCCTGATTTACTAAGAACGTTCCTTTACCGCCTTGTGTTTGGCGTTTGCAGCTTCCTCCAACTCACGAACACGCACTTCAAACTTCCTGACATTCTCAGCTACGTTTTTCTCGAGCTCGGATATGTCAAGATTCTGTCGCCTGACCAGAATAGACTTCGGCCCGTTGATGCTGAGTTCCAGTGAAATAGCGTCTTCGAGGCTCGATGTCGCATCAGAGAGCTCAGAATTGAGCCGTTGCATCTCAAATTCTATTTTTCTCTCGAGACGATTCATGTCCAATTCAAGCGAGCGGTCGATAACGGCCTCAAGAGCGCCGTTGCTACGATAGGCGTGACTACGGTAGCAGCGTTTCTTCTTCCGGATTTTCGTGATGTACGAATAAGCCATCTTGTTATGCGGGCGATGGAATATCTCGACCCTCGTGTCCACGTTGGGAGCTACCTCTTCGACTGTTTCCCCTGAGCTGAAAAAGGCCAGGTCCTGGAGCTTTGGCCAGACGCGTTGCGACAGCATGGCAAGCAGATTAACTGAGAACAGGACGATTGTGGCGATTCCAAGCGCCATTACAAGCCGATTGGGCCGATCGGGATTTGCGCTGCTGCTCATGAAGAATTCCTCCCTCTGATACGGTTGCTAAAAACTGAGCGTCGGCCTGCGGTCGGCCCACGCTTTGCTGAAGACGCGTCACTTCTCAGATGGTGTCTAGAACTGGTATCTAGAACGTGGCGTAACCGCGCTTTATTGTCTGTTATAGGTAAAAAGGGAAAAGTGCCGGATGGGTTAAAATATTACCCTATGTGGACCTACGGGTCGGTGATTGGATTGGTTATAGTCCCGGCCGAATCGTCGTTTGCGAGAAGCAAAAGTCGAGGATCGAAAGGGTTCGGGTCAGGATCCGGAGAGTTGGGCCGTACTGAATCGACCGAGGTCTACCTCGTTTTTGTAATTCCAACACCAGAATTGCTGACACGGGAAACGATTTTCATAGAGTGCCCGACCGATCACTACGGAGTCGATGCCCATTTCCCGCATTTCCTCGAACTGCATGAGTTGTTTGAATCCCGAAATTCCGCCGGCAGCCGTGATTCTCGTTTTCCGTAGTTCCGTACCAAGCAGACGAAAGGCTTCCAGGTTTTCGTCCGTGAGTTCACCGTTTCCGTCCACATCGGTATAAAAAATACGCCGACAACCTTCGTGCTCAAGATCTTTGCACAACTCGATGGCTCGCGTTTCTGAGTCGCTTGTGAGCACGCCCTCCGATGCATGGATGCCCGCGGCCGTCTTGCCCGGTCCAAACTCATGCAGCGCATCGGAAAAGAGAGCCCGCAATTCTTCCGACGCGATATCGATAACGACACGATAAATCCCTGCGTCGAAAGCGGATTTCACGTCCTCGAGGTTTGCGAAACCCCCGTGCAACTGAATGGGGATATCAACGGCCTCACAGAGCGAGCGAAGTACCTTTCGCTGACACGTGTTACCCTCGTCGTGTCCGTGAACGTGAAGCGCCCGTGCATTTTGAATCCGCCAGAGCTTCGCCATTTTTATCGGATCTTCGAAGAACGTCTTCTCGCGCCGGAAAGAGCCCTCGGTTGGTCGCACGCAGTGTGACCCAAGTAGATCGATGACGGGAATGATGAGTAGCATGATGCTCTGTAGATTGACCCCTGAAACGGAGCTTCAAATTGCGTGGTTCCTCCGCCCGCTGGGTGCAGCGGACCTCTGATGTGAATTAAATTAGCGGTGAAGGATTTCTGCACGTACAAAGAATCCACCATATTGATGCAAGTTTGTCGTTTATTGCGTTATGAGTAAAACGGACTTCAGGCGGATTCTCGTCACGGCTGCGCTTCCGTACGCGAACGGACCGCTACACATAGGCCATATCGCCGGTGCGTATCTGCCGGCGGATCTTTATTGTCGCTATCAGCGACTGAAAGGTCGGGATGTCGCGTTCATATGCGGATCCGACGAACTCGGCGTGGCTATCATGATCCGAGCCCGCAGTGAAGGGATTTCCCCCCAGGATCTGGTCGATCGCTACCATCCTCTCATTGAAGAATCGTTTCAGAAGCTGGGAGTGAGCTTTGACTATTACGGGCGTACCACCACGGTCACGCACCTGGAAACGAGCCAGAATTTTTTCCGAACGCTTGCTGATAAAGACGTTTTCACACTGAAGACCGACGAGCAACTTTTCGATCCGGAGGCAGGGATATTTCTCGCCGATCGATTCGTGAGAGGCACGTGTCCCGTCTGCGGATACGAAGACGCCTACGGTGACCAGTGTGAGAAATGCGGTTGTTCGCTCAGTCCGATGGAGCTTGTGAATCCGCGCAGTGCACTGACGGACGCTACACCGGAGCTTCGCGAGACGACGCACTGGTATTTGCCGCTGGGCGATTTTCAGGATCGGCTTGCTTCCTGGATCGATACGCACCCGGAGTGGAAACCTAACGTGCTCGGTCAGATCAAGAGCTGGCTTAACGATGGGCTGAGAGATCGAGCCATTACACGAGACGTGCCCTGGGGTGTACCGGTCCCTGAAGACGCTGCAGCAAAAGCAGGGGTCGACGCTACCGGAAAAGTCATTTATGTATGGTTCGATGCGCCGATCGGATACATATCCGCCACACGCGAGTGGGGCTTGAAGAAGGGCGATATGAATCTGTGGAAACGTTACTGGCAGGATGAAGGAACAAAGCTTATTCATTTTATCGGTAAAGACAACATCGTATTCCATTGCCTCATGTTTCCTGCCATGCTGATGGCGCATGGGGGTTACGTGCTCCCAGAAAACGTACCTGCGAACGAATTCCTGACTATCGAGGGGGGAAAATTGTCGACCAGTCGTGGCTGGGCCGTCTGGCTGCACGAGGCTCTTCAGGAGTTCCCTCCGGATCTTCTCCGGTATTCGCTGGCCGCCATGCTGCCCGAGACGAAAGATGCGGACTTCAGTTGGAGTGAATTCCAGTCGCGCGTCAACTCGGAGCTGGCCGATGTACTGGGCAACTTCGTCAATCGTACGATAACGTTTGCCTCGCGTTATTTTAGTGGCGGTGTGCCTGAGCTTGTGGATCCGTCTGAAGAGGATCTGGCTGCCATGGCCGAGATAAAGGAGTGTCGTGACAGGATCGGCTCTGCCTACGAAGCGTTCCGAAACCGCGAGGCTGTCTTCGAGACGATGGGCCTGGCCCGTGTCGGTAACAAATATTTCAATGACACGGAGCCCTGGCACACACGCAGTTCGGACATGCGGAAGTGCGGCAATACGATTCACGTCTGCCTTCAGATATGCGCGGCACTGTCCGTGTACATGGAGCCTGTGCTACCGTTTTCCGCCGAAAAACTAAGGAGAATGCTGAAGCTTGACGGTATGCGAAGCAGTATTCCTCTCGACGAGGGCTTGCCGTCGGGAAGCATAGGCTGGGATGAAGCGGCTGAACCGCTTCTTAAGGCCGGCCAAATGGTCGGGACGCCGGAGATCCTGTTTCGAAAGATCGAGGACGAGGTGATCCAAGCCCAGGTCGAAAAACTGCAGAGCACGGTAGCTGACGGATCAGAGGTCGAAACCGTACCGTTTACGCCGATCGGTGACGAGATTAGTTTCGATGATTTCATGAAGCTCGATCTGCGAGTGGCCACGATTGTAGCTGCTTCCAGGATGCCGAAGTCGAAAAGGCTTCTCCGCATAGAGCTGGATCTCGGCTTCGAGAAACGTGAAGTGGTAGCCGGCGCCGCAGAACACTACGACGGAGACGATCTGATTGGAAAGAAAGTCGTCGTTCTGGCCAACCTGGCTCCGCGAACCATGATGGGCGTCGAAAGCAAAGGCATGATTCTGATGGCCGAAGACAGGGACGGGCGCCTGAGGCTCGTATCCTCAAACGGCGAGGACGGAGCCGTCGTCCGTTAGGAAGACTTGACTCGTAGCTGCATGCCGCGCAGCCCGCGCTGGTTTTCGATCGGTGCGGTCAGATATTGATGGACATCCCAAAAGCCGCGCGCGTCGCTTCCATCACACCTTCGGAAAGTGTCGGATGCGGGTGAACGGCTTCCATGATCTCATGTGCCGTCGTTTCGAGCGTACGCGCAGTTACTACCTCGGCGATCAGTTCCGTCGCGTCGTAGCCGATAATGTGGCAGCCAAGCAATTCACTGTATTTGGCATCATAGATCACTTTGACAAAACCTTCCGCATGCCCGGCTGCTGAGGCCTTGCCCGACGCGGAAAAGGGGAATTTTCCGACTTTGATGTCAAAGCCGGCCTCTTTAGCTGCTTCTTCCGTGTATCCAACCGAAGCGATCTGTGGTTGGCAGTACGTACAGACGGGGATACTCATCATGTACAGCGGGTGCACGTCCCGGCCCTCAATTTTTTCGATGAAGAGAATTCCTTCATGGCTGGC
>CAZGOS010000017.1:0-27431 GCA_964527795.1 uncultured Rhodothermales bacterium
ACTGGTCCAGGCGGAGGACTGGGAGTGAGCAGAAGTGTTGATCAGACAGCATAGAAACCAGGCAAACAGGACGTGCGGAACAACAACATATTGAGCGACTCGGTTTTTCATAGGATTGGTGGGAATACTTTGAAATACCAGATATCCGAGTATAGCAGGCGCGGTTGTCATTCGATGCAGGTAAATACCCTACGACTCACTGAGCAGAATCACTCGATTATTACTATAGAAAAACAGCACGCAGTGAGTTTCGTCCTCAAGCAAAGCCACGCACGGTCCAAGAACATTATCGACCTCCAACTGATCACGCCCGCCCTGAGCCAATTATAGGGGACTGTTGTATGGAAATTGAGAGGATTACCCCATACTGAGGTCTGCGGGGAATAAGTCGGTAGCCAATCTTGTAAGAATTCGGCCTACAGGAATATGTGTAGATCCCCTTGCAGATTCTACGGTAGCGGGAGCGTATTGGTGTGCATCTACTCAACAGTGACGGGCGAGTCAACTCGCTGCTCGCCTATGCGGAGTCGCATCAGACTTTTTCCTACCGCGGCGAAAACTTGTCACCCCATCCGTGCCGGGATCTACGCTCTCCCCTTCATGAAAACAACGAAATAATCATGGATACGCTACAACTAAGAGTATCGAATGGCCGATTGTCGTTATCGGCCGTTCTATTATTCCTGTTTGGCTCGGCCAGTGCTCAACCGACAGGTGGAGACTGGACAATCCCTACGGATTTCGGTCAGTTAGTGATAACAGTTGCCTATGACGGGACGGAAATACAAACTATCAAGACCACGTTTTCGGCGTATTCTTGCGGCGGTAGGACCCAGTCAGGAACCATAACCTCTTCACAGACCCCTTCCTGGCCTATCACAAATCGGCAATTCGTCATCGATCTGAGTTTCTTTCCGGGCGATGTCAAATTGAACATCACAGGAATTTTCGCAGAGTCTGGAATCGAAGCATCCGGTTCGTGGAGTGTTGATGTGCTCGGGACAACCTGTTCTGGCACCTGGGGACCCGTTTTCAATCCGATCGTTAACAAAGTGGACGATGAAATACCTGAAAGATTTGCTTTGGCTCAGAACTACCCAAACCCGTTCAATCCTTCGACTACAATCAGCTTCAGTCTTCCCACAATTACACACGTCAAACTGGCCGTATTTGATGTGCTTGGCATAGAAGTACGCGTACTCGTAGATGACCTGTTGTCGGTCGGTGTGCACGAAGAGACATTTTACGCGGCAAGACTACCGAGCGGTATATATATCTATAAGCTAGAAACGCCCACGGAAACCATCACAAAGAAAATGCAGCTCGTAAAATAGGTCCTCCGGATTCGAACGCTGAAGCCCTCACCGTTTTTCGCGGCGGGGGCTCTTTTTCACCGAGAACGTGCCGTAGTCGTACGAATTGTGTACGCAGCAGAGAGATGCACATCGTCCCCTGCCACAGCAGGCAGCTGAAATAGTGATATATTTCAGGATAAAATCTTCCTCTTGGCCATAGAGTCTGCACAACGTCAATCATTTCTCCCGGTCTGTCGTTAAGTTGAAACTTGACGACAAGAGACTGAGAAAGAATCAGGCTGGGCCAGTCGACACTCGATCAACCACAAATTGAGCAAACGCGGAAGCATCATTACCGAGTTGAGCCAATTTGAGACTATCAAAGTATATACCGCGTTCGTCCTCGCGGATCGTGAGCCATGGCCAGTAACCGTTAAGTAAAGCAGTGTTCATCAGAAATCTGCCGACCCGCCCGTTTCCGTCTGGAAAGGGATGAATGGAGACAAAGACAAGATGAGCCAGGACTGCTTTTGAAATAGGATTGGATTCTTCCTTGAGATTTGAAACGAACAAATCCATCATTTCCGGAACACGCTCAACGCCGGGAGGAACATACGTCGTGTTCCTTATGAAGACCGGTGCCGATCTCCACTCTCTCAGGACGTCTGAACTGATTATGCCCGCTTCGACAGAGGGGAAAAAGAGATTAACGTAAAGATTAAATATCAACTCATTGTCGATGATTATTGGCCGCTCCGCACTTTCGTATCGCTTTAATAGCGAGTCGAATGCATGCGAGTAGCCAAGCACTGCCGTTCTATTTCGTACACCCTCTTCTGATAGTGCACCGGTAGGGTTTCCCCCAAGAATTACGCTGACATCTTCGTAACGAAGTCGGTAACCCTCGATAGATGTCGAATGATATAAATCATGCGTTTTAGCCTTACGGGCCGAATCAACGAGTTCTCCTAGTGTTAATTGGGGTTGCCCAAGCCTCGCGTCCTCAACTACTACCTCAATTTGATCTTGAAACCGCGCCATTTGATTGTTCAATCGATCAAGCCATGCTCGTCGTGTTGTTCGGTGCCGGCGTATGTACGATGGAACAGCCAGATCTTCTCCTACTCCAGTTTGCCCTCTGCCAATTCTTACATTCTGTTTTTGGCTTACAACGCTATTTAGTGTGGACGCGAGTTCTTCGTTTCCAGCATCTGCTGCCAGATGAGCGAGCCGCCTTATGACTACTGGTCGAGGATGTTCATCATACGCCCGGTCAATCTCAGCCCTGGATAGAAGTAGACCTTGCAGCCAGGTGCAAATCTCATCCAGGTTGTTCTTTAGAAATGAGACTTGAAGTCCGAATAATACGCGCGCTGGATCGTCGACTCTAGCGGATACTCCGGCCACGTTAAGGAGCTTACTCCTGTCATCATCCACTCTCCCTGGTGAGAGTATGATTGAAAGCTCGTCCGTTAGTTTTATGGTATTCTTGCTCTTATTGCGGCCTTGACGCAGTCGGAGCTTATCCGGAGGGGTTTCAACTCCGATATATATTCTCACTGCGGAATCGCGCTCGATAACACAGGGTGAATATTCTTCTTGTATTCGAGCCACAATCGGCCAGTACAGCTGCTGAATCACCGCGCGTTCGTCGTCTCCTGGCCGCCTGATTAGATAAAGATCACCCGGTATCCGAATTATAAGGTCGGATGCTCTCAGGTCTCTCAGTACCTCCTCGCCAGGAAGTTCTGATCTCCGAAAAACCGGAGCCCTTTTTTCATCGGCAAGATTTTCTAGCCATTTATGGACCTTCGGCGTCATAGTCTTCTTTCAATAATCCAACCACTAGTACTCAGGCTTATCCTTGATCATCGCATATAATCGTCCTAATATACTGCATATAATCGTTCTAGTATACAGCATATAATATTCCTACGCATGCATTATTTTAAAGTATTGAGACACGAAGCAGTAATAAAGTACACGAATGCCTAAGACTCAAGCATATGATTCTCCTAGATAATTAGAGAGTGATCACTTGAATACTACGTGAAGCCCTTTCCAGAAAGCAGTATCTGTTGGTTAGCCCGTTTGCGCGAATATGCTGATAATTGAAGCTGCCGTGACCGGCTTTTCGTTCCAATGGCTCTCTCTGATGTACTCCCGAAGACTTACGTACCTCGTCTTGCGAGCGTCAGCGATGCGTGTGTAAACCGGGCACAATCCTTCCGCATTCTTCTTGCTTTTCCAGAGCACCGGCTTGATCTTCGCCGCGGTTCCTTTACCCTTTTAATCACCCTGCGGCTCTTTTAGGAATTGCCCGAACTCACTGAAAATCATATTAGGGTTTCCGTTGAACCGCTGGTTCTTGCTCTCGCGAGCCCGTTTCGAATCGCCCACGGAACGAGTACAGAGCGGCGCAACGCCCTTGTACGTATCGGGGCGAGCTTCGGAGAAGCCGCCTTGCCTCCCTACTACGAGACCCGTGTCGCCGATGTGGAGGAATACGTTCAATCTCTGGACTTCGCTTTCCTCTCGGATTTGGACGAAATGGCCATAGAGAAGATTCTATCGGACTTACCACCCGGACCGGCGCCGGCCGTAGCCGCTGTAGATATGGCCCTCTACGATATCTGGGGTAAAGGACTGAACCAACCCCTCTATCGGCTTTTCGGTTTCGCGCGCTCTTCTCCTCTAACAAGCACCTACGCTCTTTCCATTCCACAAAACGAGACGGAGTGGAAAGAAACGCTTTCTGCCGTTTCAGAGTACCCGGCTCTCAAACTCAAGCTGGGATCGGGGGATCTGGAATATGACGAAGGCATTGTCCGCATCGCTCGGGAGATGTATGCAGGAGACCTGTGCGTCGACGCCAATTCTGCATGGACGATTCCTGAAGCAGTCAAAATCATTCCGCGCTTGACGCAGTACGATCTGCAGTTTGTAGAACAGCCGATTTCTTTTGACGAACTGGACGACTGGCATCTGCTCAGGCGAATGCTTCCTAATCCCGGCGTGCCGCTGATCGCCGATGAAAGCGTGCGAACAACCGACGATGTCATTGCTCTTGCGGGTGCGGCGGACGGAGTGAATCTGAAGCTTGCAAAATGTGGCGGCATTCGGAAAGTGAAAGAACTCATTTCGCTTGCACGTGCGCTCGACATGTCTGTCATGCTCGGCTGCATGATCGAAAGCAGCCTGGCGCTTACCGCAGCTGCGCACCTCGCACCCCTGGCTGACTTCCTTGATCTGGACGCCACGTTGCATCTCGCCAATGATCCTTTCTCAGGGCTTCGCTTCGAACTGGGGAGAATCCATCTGCCTCAGGAACCGGGTCTGGGAGTAAGCGAAAATTCCTGGATCGTGCAAGGGCCTGTTAACGCTCCAGATCCGCACTCTCCATCAGAAGCGTCGTCTGAATGACCGGTTTATTGTCAATCGTACGTTGAACCGGGCATCGATCGGCTATCTGCAACAAACGAGCTTTCTGCTCTTCGTCCAGATCCCCTTCGAGCAGCACGAACTTCTTGATCAGATCAAGCATTCCGGTTCGTTCACCGGATTCGCACTCGCAGTCGTCTGCATGAATGCGTTCGTGCATCAGGCGAACGTGAACGCGCTCGAGCGGCCAGTTCTTACGATCGGCATACATGCGAACGGTGATCGCTGCACACGCGCCCAGCGCCGACAGCAGAAGTCCGTATGGCGTCGGACCGTGATTCGTTCCTCCGAGATCCCTGGGTTCGTCCGCTACGAGCGCGTGACCATTGGAGAGGATATCGGTTCGGTAATGATCGCTGCCGATCTCGATGACGGTACAATTGTCACGGCGTTCCTGATGCTTGACGTCCTCCTGAGGCCGATCAAGATACTTGCCCGCCCAGGCTCCCAATACGCTGCCTGCATACGATGCATCCTCGTCATTCGTCAGCAGATGATCGGCGTTATCGAGTGAAATGAAACTCTTTGGATGCACGGCCGCGCCAAATATTCGAGCGGCGTTTTCTATTCCGACGATCTGGTCCGTCGGAGCGTGCAGAACGAGCAGCGCACGTTTGAGATTTCGAATCCGCTCGGCCGCATCGTGTGATTCCAGATCGTCCAGAAACTGTTTCCGTATGCGAAACGCACGGCCTCCAATGTTCACATCTGCTTCGCCTGTGTGCGCGATCTCGTCTTCATGACCCGCAATCAGGTTCCGAACGTGCACCGGATCGAAGGGCGCACCGATGGTGGCCACCGCTCGAACAGACGGCAGCCTGTGCGCAGCGTGCAGTACAGCGACCCCGCCAAGGGAGTGTCCGATCAAAATACTCGGCGCGCCATGATTCTTTTCCATGAAATCGGCAGCGCTAATCAAATCGTCTATGTTCGAACTGAAGTTTGTGCTGCCGAACTCCCCTTCGCTGCGTCCAAGACCCGTGAAATCGAACCGCAGGACGGCATACCCCTGTCTGGTCAGCTCCCTGCTGATGATGCGCTCCGCCTTCAGGTTCTTCGAACACGTAAAACCATGGGCAAAGATCGCGCAGGCGATCGGTTCACCATCCACAGGAACGTCGAGTTTGCCGGAGAGCAGTTCACCATCGGAATTTTCAAACTGAAGCGTTGAAGAATGCATTCGTTACCCGTTTTTGTCCAAATTAATTCGAATCTCGAATTCGGCTGTGCCGTCTGGTTCGCCGTCGGAGTTAAAACTTCTTTCTATGAAACGAATGTTGCCATCTGAGCGAACGAGCACAACCGTAGATGAGCGCGTGCCATAACCGTTCGTCCGAATGAACATTGACGATAATGCTGTCTCCAGGTTAAGCACTACACCCGTGTGGGGTAATTCCTCTTCCGGAGCGCGCTGAGAATTAAAGACAATATCAAGAAGTTGCTCGGGATCAGGCTCGCCGTCCATTAGCGCTGATTCTAAAGCGGTCTTCCCTCGGCGTACTTTGGGCCATGCGGTATTCAGCAGGTGGTTACTGAGCCCATGGTATCCGGGAGCCAGAACCTCCGGGGCTCGATTGCTTCGATTTGAATAGTAGCCGAGATCCACGCTGTCCCAAACAAGCAGGTTGAAACCGTTATAATCGGATCTTCGATTCTCGACGTCCTCCAGGTAGGATCTCCACGAAACCGAGCCATCCAGAAAATCGGAGACGAGCGACCCGCGTGATAAGGCGTCCGCGTTATACGCGCGAGGCTCTCGATAATTGGTAACGGCAGCGAGGCGACCATTTGCAGAAATGCCCAACCACGTGCCGCCACTCTTCAGGTCCCTACCGCCGAGGATATTCGGTCGATCATCCCAAAAACCTGCAGCGCGAGTCGGCCTGTCGAGGAACTCGTCCCTATTGGCGACGAAGACGAGTGGATAATCCTCGCATACCTTATAGGCTAACAGGATAAGGCACATGCGATACTCTTGATTTCTGATGTTTTACACATGGAGCATCAATCATAAAATAAGCGGCTGACATGTATCTTCGCTCATCATGCGAGCAGGTCCAGGCCTTCCGAGTTAACCTGCACCACCCCGATACTTTATGATGGCGTCAACTGAATCACGTAAATCGATCCGCGTGCAGCTTCCGGAAAATCGAGGATATTCCATTTTCCAGCGGCCACTTGGCGATGCGACCGCGCTCATGCAGCAGCATGCATTAAGAGTTGGTCGCTGCCTGATTGTTACAGATCAGAACGTTGGTCTTCTGTATGCAGAGAATCTGGTGGCGAGCCTTCATGAAAACGGGTGGACTCCCCAGATTGTGACGTTGCCGCCTGGCGAAGCATCCAAATCGCTGCCCTATCTGCAGGAGATTTACGACGTCGCACTTGAATGGAAAATTGACCGACAGACACCCGTAATCGCTCTCGGCGGCGGAGTCGTTGGCGATATCGCCGGTTACGCGGCCGCAACATTATTGCGTGGCCTGCCTTTTATTCAGTTACCCACCTCCTTGGTCGCACAGGTCGACAGTGCGATCGGTGGAAAGACCGGAATCAACCATGAGTCCGGCAAGAATCTAATTGGATCATTCCATCAGCCTGTTTTCGTCTGCAGCGATGCTGCGGTACTGAATACACTTCCTGAATCGGAATGGACGAGCGGACTCTCTGAGGTTGTTAAACATGCCCTTGTCGCAGACGCGTCTTTTCTCGGTTGGTTGGCCGCAAACATGGCCGGCATTCTGGAGAGGAAAATATCGAACGTGTCTGAAATGATCGAGCGTGCGGCGGCCATCAAAGCTGCGATCGTCTCAGAAGACGAACGAGAGCGTGGCGTGCGAGCCATCCTGAATTTTGGTCATACGTTCGGACATGCTCTGGAGAAGGTGGCAGGATACGGTGCGCTGTCGCACGGTGACGCGGTTTTGATGGGCATGAAGGCCGCGATATATCTGTCTTCTCGCCGACATCCCCAATCGGAATTCTCCCCCGCAACCAATCTCCTATCGAGCCTGCCGGTGCCTGATCTTCCAGCCGATTTGCAGATCGATGTGCTCATGAACGCCATGCACTCGGATAAAAAGGTCGATGCGGGCAGACTTCGGTTCGTGCTCCTGAGGTCCATTGGCGAAGCATACGTGGACTCGGATATCAGCGAGACGGATGCAAAAGAAGCATGGCAAAGCGTGCTTTTGTGACAGTAGTTTCAGGGATCTTCCGTCGCGGTCTGAATTGGGGCGTGTTAACGCTTCCTGGAAGCGGTAACAGGCCCTGGGCACACCTGCCAAAAACCGGGTATTTCAGGGCACTTCCCGGCACGGACGTAGTTTAGAAACCAGCAAAGCAACTCTGCGACCAATCGAGACGTGATTCAACGTGTTCGGCCGGATCCTCGGACATATCTCAAAACGTGCGGTGCATATGACAGGATTCGTCATTTTGACGCTTCTGTCGGCCTTTTTTGCCGCGACAAGAACGCAAGTGGGCAGGGATGAACTCAAACGACAACTCGTTCAATCGTTTAATTCAACGTATCAGGGCGAGCTATCGATTGGTAGACTTACCGGTAATCTTCTGTATACGCTTTATGCCGAGGATGTGCAACTATCCGGACCGGACGGAAATCTTGTTGCCTCGATCGATTCGGTGGTGATTGAACCGCGATGGTCGGATCTCATCCGAAGGACATTTTCCGTAAAGACTATTTCGATCCACCATCCGGTATTTGAGATCGGCAGAGATGAGAATGGCGATCTCAATCTCGCAGCGGCACTTTCTGTGCAAAATGTGGACACTACCAATGCATCATCCGCCTGGACTTTCAAATCAGCGACACTGAGGTTGCATGACGGACGTGTCGTTACCCGCGACCTGACAAGTCCAGATGAATCCGCGGTGTCCGATCGCGCCTTCGATTTTGCGAATACCAGTTTTGAAAAGCTGAACCTTGAAGCCCGCATCGATTGGAACGCGCCGGACGGACAGATTGACTTGCTGGCATATTCTGGATCAATCGACCATGGCCGATTTGCAATCACGGGCAATCAAAGCCAGTTGCTGATCCAGGGTCCACGTATATCCGTTAATAATTTTGAGTTTTCGCTCGGTAGCTCCACTCTGTCTTTCAGCGGTTTCGCAAATATTTTTCAGTCCGAAAAGGATCGTGAATGGTGGGACATACCATTCTTATTTGACCTGGCGGCCAACCATGTGTCGTTCGATGAACTGGGCACGCTGTTTCCAATCCTTCCAGTTGCCGGCGAGGCAAACGTATCGGCATTGATTCAAGGTCCAGCTTCTGATATCACAATATCATGGATAAGAATTGGAAATGATCGTTCCGACCTTGAACTCTCAGGGATGGTATCGGGTCTGCCCGACTCGGCCGCATTCGATATCTCTTTTGTAGCTCATCACGTCGAACCCGAAGATCTCCGTTCGTGGCTCCCGACATCGCCTTTCCCGAAAGTCTTGCGCATGGATAGCCTGGCTGTGGGCGGTGACGCGAACGGCGTTTATCGCATGGATCTGGAACAACCGTTTCTGGAAGCAAGTGGAAACATCGACGTGTCTTCCAATCGCGGCGCCATAACGTTGGCGTTCGAGGCTGAAGGCCCATTTTCAGACGAACTGGCTTTTGATTTAGCGCTTACCTCGAATAATACGGATCTCTCATACTGGACGGGAAATAGAGAATTTCCGACCTCATTCAACGGAGCTTTTCGGCTCATTGGATCTGGATATGTCCCGGGACGAATGTTTGCCGAGTTTCGTATTGACCTGACGGATCTTATTCTCGGCCCGGCTCACATTCCAGCTGTAACATTAACGGGTCAGACCGACGGCGGGCGCTTCCAGACCACGTTGGTTGCAACTCAGGTAACGGGCGGATTCCAACTCGATGTAAATGGAAGCTTCACGGAAAACACGATCGATTATGCGGCCTTTCTACAAACTCGATCCCTTGATGTGGGACCGCTCGTCGGAATTGATTCTCTTTTGACAAGGCTCAACGTGCAGGCAGCCTTGCAGGGCACCGGTCTGTCTACCCGTGATCTTGCCGGCGAGCTGAGCATAGTTTTCGATTCGTCTGACGTAGCGCTGGGCAGTCAATCGACCGTTATCCGCCCCCATGAACAACGACTCGCTGTTCGCAGGCCAGGATCAGTCGGCCCGCGCGTCACGCTCAGAGGAGATATTGTTGATCTTGATGTGAACGGCGATGTGCAATTCCAGGCGCTGGCCAAGTTGGGCACAGCCTGGCTCGTTGGATTCAGCAGGGCAGTCTCCCGACAAGCCGGAAAACCGCTCTATGCGACCCCGACATCGGGCTCGGATGAAGACGATTTGAGAGAATCGCTTCTATGGGCAGATGCGTCGTATGCGGCAGAAAACTTCTTCGACGGCGATGCTGCAAGAATCGATCTGACAGCCAGTGTTCACGCGCTGGATTTCATCTCATCTTACTGGCCTCCCCTTCCGCTCCTTCAGTCTTCAGGATCCGGACAGGTGATCGTCGAATTGAGTGGCGAACGCATGGCTATCGACGCCTCGTATGTCGCCGACTCGATTCGTATCGGAACGATTTATCTGTCCGGCTTTCAGATCGACGGCCACGTAGAATCGCGCCGCATTCCTTCGATCGTGGATTCATTTTCCGCGATCGTCACGGTTCAATCGGATTCACTCGTTGTATCCGGTCAACCATTTCGTTCTCCATCCCTGAATTTCGAAATGCAGAATCGCCAGGGCCTCCTGACCTTGCATTCGCCGGGATCTCGCCGCGTCGATGAAATCGACGTGGTTTCACGAATCGTGCTCGGCGAAGACAGCAATCAGATCCTGTTCGATCGTTTACGTATCGACGGGCACACGACCTATTGGACGAGCCCTGACACGGCACTCATCAACATCTACAGCGATGCACTGACGGTATCAGACATAGAATTACTTCAATTCGGATCGGATGGCCCCACCGGACCCCGAATCATGGCCTCCGGTCTCTTCTCCAGCCAGGATGAGGATACGTTGTACATCCAGACCGACGCCATTGCCCTTCACGAACTGTCGAGATTCGTTTCCATACAGCCGCATCTGGATGGTCGACTTGACGCTCGGCTGAGTATCACGGGTGGCGAGAATCAACCCACGGTTGCCGGCAACCTGTTTGTAGAGCAGTTTGGTCTCGACTATCGCATCCTGGGTGACCTCGTTCTAGACAGCCGCTTTATCCCCGGATCACCGGATTTGGATGTGCGCCTTGAACTTACTCGCGCCGATACGCTCGCCATGATCGTGGTTTATGATGACGACACCCCTGCTGGAAACGTTTCGAACCAGTTGGAGATTTACGGGAAGGTTCGATTTCCGAGAACTTCCAACGATGGATCCATCGACAAAGGCGCGCTTGATCTTGATGCCACAATCAGCCGGGCCGACCTTTTTTTCCTGAAATACATCTTCAATGATCTGGAGGACATCGGAGGATTTGTAAGTGGATCCGGCCGAATTGAGGGAACTCCAACCCGTCCGTTGTTTGATTTGGATCTCACGCTCCAGGAAGGCCGGTTTCGAATCCCAAAATTCAATCTCCAATACGCGCTGACCGGCGACCTGCGAATTGACGGGGAAGGAATCCAGATAGACGGCGCACGATTGCGCGATCGCAGGGGCGGTACCGCAGATGCCATCGGTAGCGTGTTATTCAACGATTACCGCTTCTTCTCACTGGACCTGGGCTTCGATCTGGACGACTTCCAAATCATGAATGTCGGCTTCTCGGACGAATTGCCGTTCTACGGATTTCTCTGGGCATCTGGATCCGTTACGCTGGACGGCCAACTGTCGGGTGCGTCGCTTCATTCTACGAATGCCACGGTATCGGACAATTCCGAAATCTTCATACCGGTTGTTGAATCAGCGACAGGAACCGATGACGCCTACATCATATTTACAGATTCTGCGGGATATCTTCCCGACTTCAGGCAACTGGCTACAAGGTCGTCACTTCTTGGGGCAAGGCCGGACGCGGAGCGCCGTTTTTTGGACGCACTTGACATGGATCTGAGTATTTTCGCTCCTTCCGGATCTACGATCCACCTCGTTGTTGATCCGCTTATTGGTGACGTCATCAATGCTGAAAGCACGGGCCGTGTGCAGATCAAACGGGACGAGGGTGAATTCTCGATTTTCGGAGATCTGCAGGTCAGCGGTGGAGACTATCTATTTACAGCGGGAGATTTTTTTGTCCGCCGCTTCATTATTGATGACGGAGGATCGATCTCCTGGGACGGAGATCCCGTTAATGCAACGCTCGACATTCCAGCGTCTTATCGCACGAGAGCCTCGCTAGATGGTCTGCCCGGATACGAGGACAATACGGTGGGATTGATTCCGCTCATTGTTTCACTCCAGATCGGGGGAACCGTGGACTCGCCAGCGGTTGAGCTGGGTCTGGCAATCGACCGCTCGAGACAGAATATTCTCGGTGATTACGCATCCATGGAGGCCCTGGAGGCCCAACTGAATTCTCCTGACCGTGCCACGGAATACGCCACGTCGGTTCTACTCACCAATTCGTTTCGTTTGACCACGGACAGCTTCGGCTCGGGGTCTGGCAGCCAGCTCGCGTTCAACAGCGTTTCCCAGCTTGTCTCCAGCCAGGTAAACCGATTCATCAATGAAGCGCTCCCCAACGTAGATTTTAATTTCGGGCTGCAGGGAGAAAGCGCCCAGGAGCTGGACGTTACCTACGGTGTTGCTCTCAGGCTCCTCAACGAGCGTTTAATCATTCGCGGAGAAGGCGTCTATCAGGGCTCAAACGTATCAACCGCCAACGAGAGTCTGCAGGGTGAATTCCAGGTTGAGGTGCGCTTGAGTCCGAACGTCTCAGTAGAGGTCTTTTTCAGGCGCGAAGGGGATATTCTTGAGAGTGCCGACCTTACGAATACGGCAGGTGCCGGTCTCTCCTACCAGACTGAATTTTCATCGTGGAAGAACTTCTGGAGGAAGTTATTTGGCTGGCTGTTATCCGGTCAACCAGAGCAGATAGTGTCTCCAACCACCGATTCAACTCAGACGAAATAGCAGTCATTTCGGGGCGAAGAGTCCACCTTCAGTACAGTAGTCGATCGGGATTCTCAAGCCAGATCTTAAAAATCTTCCGCGCTTCGTCCTGCAGGAGTTGATTTGTGAGGATGCGTCGCTCATCGGGAGGCAAGCTGATCTCCCGATAAATCACCTCATCGTCAAACCCGATTTCCGATGCATCGTACCTCGAAGCCGCATAGAAAATGCGATCAAGACGCGCCCAGTAAATGGCACCAAGACACATCGGGCAGGGCTCGCACGTCGTGTAGATATCCATTCCTTTCAGTTGAAAATCTTTTAGAACCCTACACGCTCTGCGAATTGCGATGACTTCCGCGTGCGCCGTTGGATCGTTATGAGCCGTTACCTGATTGACTCCCGTGGCAATGATCTCTTCATTGCGTACAATCATACAGGCAAAGGGCCCTCCTCCCGACTCACTGACGTTTTCAATCGCCATGTCGATCGTTTTTCTCATGTACTCGGAAGGATCTGGGGCCATGTCTGAATTCGGATCGTATTTGACAGTCTGGTACAGAAATCGCGTGCGGCAATGTAGGGAAGCAATGTCGGGCAGCAATGTAGGGATGCAGTGTTGGGAAGCAGTGTAGGGCAGAAATGACGGACCGAAGAAAACCATTATATTGCCACGCACAAAAATAGCCCGACAGGAAGTGTCAATCCATGAAACCATTGGCTGATCGTGCGCAGGATCTGGTACAGAGCAACATCAGAGCGGTAACGCTGATGCTGAAGGACTCCGGCGGCATCAATCTTGGTCAGGGCATTTGTGATATGCCGACACCGAAGCCAATCAAGGAAGCCGCGAAGAAGGCTGTTGATTCGAATCTATCCATCTATTCGTACTACGGAGGCATCCTTCCACTCCGAGAAACTCTTGTACAGAAAGCCGCATCGTACAACGGAATTCCGGTTCAATCTCCCGACGAAATTATGGTCACGGTCGGTTCAACCGGTGCTTTTGTAGCAGCCATGTTTGCCCTTCTCAATCCTGGCGACGAAGTCGTGATTTTCGAGCCATTTTACGGATACCATGTGAATCTGCTCAAAGTCATGGGAGCTCGACTGCGCTTTATTCCCACGGTTCCACCAGACTGGGACATCCCGTTTGATAGACTCGAAGAGGCTATTTCCGACTGCACAAA
This sequence comes from uncultured Rhodothermales bacterium, assembly GCA_964527795.1. Taxonomy (GTDB): domain Bacteria; phylum Bacteroidota; class Rhodothermia; order Rhodothermales; family UBA10348; genus SMXL01. The sequence continues at coordinate 13,991 of CAZGOS010000017.1, forward strand.
GGCCATTGTAATCAACACACCCGGGAATCCACACGGCAAAGTATGGAGTGAATCCGATCTGGAGAGACTGCTCGACGTTCTAATTCGGCACGACCTTTATGCTATTACGGACGAGATCTATGAGCACATGTTGTACGACGGCAGGCGTCATCTCTCTCTTGCCGCGCTTCCGGGCGCCTTTGATCGAACCATCACGATCTCCGGTTTCTCAAAAACCTATAACATGACGGGTTGGAGGATCGGATACGCGATTGGTCCGGAGCCCATCATAAACAAAATGGGTCTGTTGAGCGACCTTATCTATATTTGTGCTCCGACACCCCTTCAGCACGGTGTATACGAGGCCTTTCAGATGTCGGACAAATATTTCGATGAGTTGGGCAAGGCGTACGACGAGAAGCGAACACTGATGTGTTCGACGCTGGAGCAGATCGGGTTTAACATCGCCTGGCCGCAGGGATCATACTATGTATTGGCCGACTTTTCCCCACTCAGTAGCCGCCTCGAAGGATTCAGTGACGATGTTGCTGCCTGCAAAACGTTGGTCGAGAAAGCGCACGTTGGCACCGTGCCTGGTAACTCATTTTTCATCGATCCGGAAGACGGACGCTTTTTTCTTCGTTTTTGCTTCGCAAAAGAAATGCCGGTTCTTCAAAAGGCGTGTGACCAACTTAAACAGGCGCTTCTGTGAATACAGGGGTGGTTCAATCAATACCTGCTTCTTGAATTGCATCCAGAAGCCGATCGTGAAGCTGCCCGTTCGAGACGATGACGCCTCGGTTATTCTTCAGTTGGTATCCAAGACCGAAATCCAGGTGATTCCCGTGGATATCGGTAACGATTCCACCGGCTTCTTCCACAAGAAGAGAACCGCCGGCATGGTCCCAGATATTCTCGACATAACGACGATCCGATGGAAGTCGCAAATACATCTCGGCATTTCCAGAGGCCACGACGGCATATTTTGCCTGACTGTCAAGGCGAACAGGCTCTGTCGTGATTCCGAGAATGCCGGCGACGCGTCCGGTTCCCGAATGCGACGTGTGCATCGACTCGACGGACTCGCATAGGCGTATTGACGCCGGCTCTGCATGGGCGCTCACGCGAGCCTCTCCTATCACGGCCATATCCGAGAGCCGATAGATGAGCGTCCCGTCGCCTTTTCTTGCTGCCAGTAAAACACCGGTCTCAGAATCAGCTTGCGTGACCGAGAGATTGGGGCAAGCAACGGCCGACAGCACCACCTTGCCCGCTTCAATGAGGGCAAGCGCCACGGCATATTGGTCTCCTCGGAGAAAACCCTTCGTACCGTCGATCGGATCGAGGGTCCAAAATCGGTCGGAGTATTCCTTGGCGCCGCCAAGGTCTATCCAGTGTAATATATCGTCTCTGGTTGCGTCTCCGCGCAACCGCAACACTTCACGCAAAACGCGCTCTGAAAGTGCCTTATTACCCGATTCACGGAGAACGTCGGCATTTTCTTCGGCAATAATGGGGTCGTCGGGAAAAGAGGCCCGGAGCCGCGAGCAGACAAGAGCCTGACTTCCGAAGTCTGCTACTGTAACCGGGCTACGATCCTTCTTCTGAAAGGACGAGTTTTCGAGTTGTGCCTGAACGTTGGTGCACAGCTCTGCGGCTTCGCGTACGGCAGCAATGGCGATTGAATATTCGCGGTTCGGATTCATGGATAATTGCAACGGCGATTCTATTCGTGCGGATATGAAGGAATTTGGTCTAGATAATCGACACTTTGCCCAGACTCATCCCATTCACAGCAATAATGATTCCGTCCGTTGGTAACGAGAAGATATCTTGCCTGCACTATTCGATTATATTTTCCAATCTGATCGAATGCATCCTGGGACAACTCAACATCAGGGGCTTTACACTCAATGAGCATCCATGGCACTCCGGAGCGCCTATAGACGACAATATCAGCACGATACTTCGTTTCAGGATCGTCTAGTACTTTTTCCACCGAGAGAAGACCCAGCGGAATTCCAATCGTACCTGTCAAATACGATATAACCGCCTGCCTCACACTTTCCTCGGGGCCTTTTCGTACGGATTTGCGCCTTGCCGGGTCTATGATGTGATTGCCTGAAGAGCGTGACTGAGACATCAAGCGTCGAAATCAAACTTACTGACGGATATCGGATGAACAGCGAAGATAATCGCTATTCTGCATGAATGACGACTGATTCTTCGATCGAAGGGACATATTAATAAAGGGGTGGATGCCGGCATCCGCCCCTTTTCGTTCAGTTTGGATCCGATCAGACTACGCCAAAAGCGAGCATCGCGTCGGCAACTTTTACGAAACCGGCAAGATTGGCTCCCTTTACGTAATCGATGTGGTCATCTTCTTGACCGTACTGTACGCACTTCGCGTGGATATTTGCCATGATATCCTGCAGCTTCTCGTCTACCTCTTCGCGCGTCCACTGCAGGCGCATCGAGTTCTGAGTCATCTCGATTCCGGAGATGGCCACGCCGCCGGCGTTTGCGGCTTTTCCTGGACCGAAAAGTATCTTGGCGTCTTTGAACAGTTTTGCCGCGTCCGCCGTGGAGGGCATGTTGGCACCTTCCGCAACGACAAAGCATCCATTCTTCAACAGCTCACGTGCGTCGTTTTCGTCCAACTCATTCTGAGTTGCGGACGGGAAGGCACAATCGCAAGGAACTGACCAGGGTTTGCCACCCTCGAAAAACTCAAGCCCGTATTCCTCGGCAAACTCCTTGATTCGACCGCGACGATTGTTCTTCAGGTCCATGACGAACTCCAGTTTTTCCGTACTGATTCCGTCAGGATCGACAACGGTACCGGAGGAATCAGATAACGTCAGTACTCTGGCGCCCAGTTCAATGAGTTTTTCGGTCGTGTACTGCGCTACGTTTCCGGAGCCGGAGACCACACAACGTTTGCCTTCCAACGAATCGCCGCGCGTTGCCAGCATTTCCTTGGCGAAATAAACCGTGCCGTAACCAGTAGCTTCGGGCCTGATCAAGCTGCCGCCGTAGGAAAGACCTTTACCTGTCATTGTACCTGTGAACTCATTTCGAAGTCTACGATACTGACCGAAGAGATATCCGATTTCTCGCTCTCCAACGCCGATATCGCCGGCCGGAACGTCAACATTTTTTCCGATGTAGCGAGCCAACTCAGTCATGAATGACTGGCAGAATCGCATGACTTCGGAATCTGATTTCCCTTTCGGATCGAAATCAGATCCGCCTTTGCCACCGCCCATCGGTAGCGTTGTCAGGCTATTTTTCAGAATCTGCTCAAATGCGAGAAACTTCAGAATGCCCAGGTTTACACTCGGGTGAAACCGCAGCCCACCCTTGTAGGGTCCAATCGCTCCGTTAAACTGAATCCTGTAACCACGATTGAACTGTACTCTTCCTTGATCGTCCTGCCAGCTGACTCTGAACATGACAACACGGTCTGGTTCCGTAAGACGCTCGAAAACGCGAGCTTCTCTATACTCCGGGTGCTCATCCAGAAACGGCCAGACTTTTTCAGCCACTTCCTGAACCGCCTGTTGAAACTCCGGCTCTCCTGGATTCCTGCGCTTAAGCTCCGCCATGAAGGCGTCTAACGACGTATGGGATAGTTCCATTGAAGGCATGGGTTTGGTTAACGTGTAGGATTCTAAAAAGGGTTACGCATAGATTCACGGAATTCTGGAAGCGCTTCCAGAAACAAACGACGGCAAATTGAATGGTTCCATAATGAGAGAATTGGTATCTCGACGGCTCTTCTTGAGCTGAGCGTCTCGCTACATGTTCACCCGAACGGGCTTTGCATGCGAAGCGATCGTCAGAATTGTGACGCGATATATGCTGAATCACGCCAACGATACGGTTTGACGCTAGATTTGTCAAGGCATTTACGCTTTCAGACATTTTGAAATTGTCGCTTCGTGACCACGTTTGGTTTCCGGGTAATTCAAAAGGCCCGCGCCAGACGTCTTTTTAGACTGGACACTACCTGCTTCCGAGCTATGTGCTCGGCCCAAGTATCGGAGTTTCGGCGGTAATCTTGAATGAGGAATCCCCAATACTCTATGTGAAGGTTTCCCCGCTAGCGGTGACGGGCTAAGCCTCGCTCTCCCCCGCCCCCGAAAGAAGAAATAAAACGGCCATTCTAACGGCCACGCCGTTGGTAACCTGGTTCAAAATCACAGCGCGTTCGTGGTCGACTACGTCGCTTGCGAGTTCAACACCGCGATTGACCGGACCCGGATGCATAATCACCAAATCTTTATGTCGTGCCAGGTGTTCCAGTTTGATTCCAAACGTCTCGTGGTACTCTCTAAGGCTCGGAACGAGGTTATTTCCCTGGCGCTCCAGTTGTATGCGAAGCGCCATCGCCACATCCGCACCGTCGAGAGCGTCATCCAGACTGGACGTGATTTGAAGATTTCCGTGCCGACTGAGCCGGTCCAGCTCGACCGGTAACAAGGTCTGAGGGCCGCAAAGCGTCACATTGGCACCCAGAGCCGTCAGGCCGTGTACGTTTGAGCGCGCGACGCGACTGTATTTTATATCTCCGATGATGGATACGTTGAGTCCGTTTAGATCCGAGAATGTATCCGTCATGGTCAACATGTCGAGCAAACCCTGGGTCGGATGTTCATGCGCGCCGTCACCCGCGTTGATGACGACTGCCTCCACACACTGTGTTAGAAAATGTGCTGCTCCTGCAGATCGATGTCGGATCACCACCATATCGATCTTCATCGCCTCGATGTTCTGCGCCGTGTCCTTCAGCGTTTCGCCTTTCGATACCGAAGACCCCGTTGCAGAAAAGTTTACCGGTGAAGCCGAAAGCCGCTTCTCAGCCAGCTCAAATGAAATGCGAGTTCTTGTCGACGGCTCGAAAAACAGATTAACGACGGTAACACCACGCAGCGTGGGTACCTGCGGAATTGGACGGAATAGAACTTCTCTGAATTGACGCGCCGTTTCGAGAATGAGTTCGATCTCTTCGGCTGAGTACGTTGAGAGCCCCAGGAGATGTCGGTGCTGCAAGCTGTCCAGCCGTGCCTCCCGGGACGATTCCGTCCTCGTCTCCTTCGTCATCTGTTCTCCTTATTCCTTTTTTTCGTCGAGTCCAAATCACAGTCCGAATTCTGAACCAGCCATACTCCCTCTGCATCGTCCACTTCTCGAAGTCTTACCCGGACCTCCTCACCCGGAAATGTGGGTACGCGCCGGCCCACAAAATCGGCCCGAATGGGGAGTTCTCTCAGCCCACGATCGATAATGACCAGAAAGTGAACCGACGCGGGACGCCCCATGTCCATGAGTGCGCCCAGGGCGGCCCGGACCGTTCGCCCTGTAAAAAGCACATCGTCAACAAGTACCAGGTGGCGCCCGGTTATATCAAAGTCAATTTTCGTTTCCCGAACCTGGGGCTGCTTCATTCGCAGGCGAAAATCGTCCCGGTACATGGTGGCATCCAGTACACCCAGTGGAACGGAAAGACCCTCCACCTCCAGGATTTTCTCTTGAAGACGTCGAGCAATATGGACGCCTCTCAACTGCATTCCGACCATACCGATCAATGGAACCTCCCCTCCTTCATGTGGGAAGGTCTCCAATATCTGCCTGGCCATTCGATCGAGCGTTCTGTTCAGGTCTCGATCGTCCATCAGTTGCGCTTTGACGATGTCCTGCCGATTCATCATAGAAAGTTACGCCATTTTTTGGAGTCGATCGTCACGCTACGCGGATGTCTCGGGAAGAAACCCCATGAATTCCGAGTTCACTCCTTCAGATTTTGACCAGGACCGTTACCGAACCTCTGGAACCAAGGCCGGCTCATACGTACCAGTGAACCTTTTCCTGTGACTCAAGACGCCTTTTAACAGCGTGCCTTCCATAGAAAAAACACTTCGGTATCTGGATCCGGCGTTTGTTTCTCAGCTTTCCAATATGGAGCTGAGGGCTCGTTTAATTGTGGAAGGTTTTATCACGGGTTTGCACAAAAGTCCGTACCACGGCTTTTCTGTTGAATTCGCGGAACATCGACCCTACAATCCGGGGGATGAACTCCGCCACGTCGATTGGAAAGTGTATGCAAAGACCGATCGGCACTACGTCAAACAGTACGAAGAAGAGACCAATCTGAGGCACTACGTTGTGCTCGACACCTCTCCTTCCATGCGTTACAGGCACACGTCTACCCTTTCCAAACTCGAATACGGAGCCTACCTGGCAAGTGCGCTCCATTTCATGATGGTTCGTCAGCGGGATGCTACCGGTCTTATCGCCTTCGACGAAAAAATTCACACAATCCTGCCACCGAAAAGTACGTCCGGATACGTACGAACGTTGCTCGGCGCGCTCGAACGACTTACGGATCTGCAGCCGGCCGGAGAGCACACCGGAGCCGCCGCCGTTCTCAACGAGGTAGCTGAGAGAATATCACGCCGGTCCCTCGTCGTCGTCATCACGGATCTTTTTGAAAACGTTGCGGAGCACGAGACGCTTCTCAATGCCCTCCGACATCTGCGTTATCGCGGCCATGAGGTCCTGGTATTTCATGTGCTCGAATCGGAGACCGAACGGCGGTTTCGGTTTCCGGACGTGCCCATACGATTCGTAGACATGGAAACCGGAGAGGAAATGTCGCTGAATCCAGCTCAGATCAGAGAAAACTATGAGGAGACGGTTCGAGAGTTTTCACAGCGATTCAGACTGCGTTGCCGAGAACGAAACATCGATTTCCTCGAGCTTGACACCTCCGAGCCCTACAGCACGGCACTCATGGCTTACCTAAACAAAAGGAACCGCTTAACGTAGACTGCCGCACTCCGAATCGTTCGTCTTTCTGGAAAACTGTAAATAAAAAGCCGATCTATCTCGCATGCCTGATTACATGATCACGAAGTCATTCATTTCTGCCGGTGTGTTGCGCGCGTTTGTAATTGTGCTGGTGTTTATCAGTCTACCGTCGGCTGCCGCGGCCCAGGATACCGACTCTGCGACGCAACGGGCAACGCCGGTAAACACGCCGACAGCGTTCGATAATCCCGGACTCGTCTTGCAGTACCAGTCCACGATCACGGCCGAAGACCTGGCGGCCCACCTGTATTTTTTTGCCTCTGATTTTTTCGAAGGGCGTGAAACCTCGACTCGCGGCCAGAAGCTGGCGGCCCAATATCTGGCGTCGCAGTATCGGAAAATGGGCGTAGCACCGAAGGGAACGAAGAATCCCGACAATCCCATGGATCCGTCAGCCTATTTCCAGCCGTTCGATCTGTATGGATCTCGCATCGGATCGGTGGAGCTGTCCATTTCCGAGGGTGGAACTACGATCGGCACATCCATTTACTCCGCTACCGAGACGGATGGGCAGTCTTATCTCGTGTTCGGCAGCACGCCCGAAGTTACGGGCGGCCTCGTTTTTGGTGGATACGGCATCGGAGACGATGGTCTCGCCTACAACGACTTTAAGGCCCTTGAAGCGGCTGGAATCTCCGCCCAAGAATCCTGGCTGATGGTCCTGGCGGACGAACCGCTCGAATCAGCGGAAAAGAGTCTTCTCGCGACGGAAAATGGCGAGCCCTCCGCATGGACGACGCGTAGATTTCGAAAAATTTCAGCAGCGAACAGTGCTGTCTCGCCCAAGGGCATTCTCCTGGTAGTGGACAGCAGTCCGCGATTTGAAGGCACCGTGGCAGATGCCGCCGCGCGATCTGCACGCTCCCTGCAAGGTGTCGGAAGCCTGTCCCTCGAACCGAGAAAAGGCAACAGCAGCCGACGCAGGACCTTCCCACCGGTCTTCGCTATTTCGCGTTCATTCGCCGACAAAATGCTGAAAACGACGGGAAAAACGATCGAAGCACTGCAGAAACAGATCAACGCGTCATTGACGCCTGTCGTAATGGCTGTTCCGGGCGTTGAAGTGTCCGGCCGTATCAGGCAAGATTCGTATACGGCCGGTTCGGAAAACGTTGTGGCGTATATCGAAGGTTCCGATCCCGATCTGAAAGACGAAGTCGTGGTTATCTCATCCCATTATGATCACATCGGAATGCGCGATGCGGGAGACGAGGACGGCATTTCAAACGGAGCCGATGACGACGGATCCGGTACGGTCGCCGTTCTGGAAATTGCTGAAGCTTTCGCCAAAGCCAGGGACGATGGAGTTGGTCCACGTCGCTCGATCCTTTTCCTGAACGTTGCCGGCGAAGAGAAGGGTCTGCTGGGTTCAGCGTACTATACCGATTCGGAGCCCATTCTGCCGCTTGAGAATACGGTTACGAATCTGAACATCGACATGATCGGCCGCATCGACCCGACACATCCCGGAGAGGATTCGGACTATGTCTACATCATCGGCTCCAATTTGATTTCGCAGGAACTGCACGACATCAACCAGCGAGTCAATGAACTGGTCGGAATCAATTTGGACCTCAATGAGCGTTTCAACTCAAAAGACGATCCAAACCAGTTCTACAGGCGATCCGATCATTGGAATTTCGGCAAGAACAACATTCCGTTCATTTTCTTTTTCACCGGTACTCACGAGGACTACCACGGCGTGGGTGACGAGCCGGGCAAGATTGAATACGAGCGTATGTCGCGTATCAGTCAGTTGATTTTTGCCACGGCCTGGCAAATAGCCAACCAGGACGAACGTCCAGCCACTACCGGGACCGGTTTCAATTAGGGTCTGTTAACACTTCCTGCAAGCGCCCTGTAGCTGCCTGAAAAGATGCTATTCAAGGCGTGAGGAGAGAAATATGGTAGAATCATATGAACGACGAACAACGCAGAGGAGCGTCTTTTCAGGCGCTACCCCTCGGGCTGGGGCCATTTTCATCCCCAGCTTCGTTATCAGACGCTTATGTAGCGCTGCTACACTGCGCGTCTTCTGCCTTGCTGGACAAGAAAATGGCCTCCAGCAGGACGATTTCAGGAAGTGTTAACAGACCCTTTAAGCCTGTTTTCAAATATCCCCGTGGAGCAGGAGACGCCTGAGGTTGTGCCCATTACAGGGCGTTCACGGCTTCAACGCGCGCGATCTGCGGGACAGATCGTTTTATGGCCTGTTCGATGCCTGCCCTGAGCGTCATTGTGCTCATGGGGCATGTGCCACACGCCCCGAGTAGTTCCAGCTCGACCACCATATCAGGCGTAATCTCAACCAGGCGAACGGAACCGCCGTCGGCCATTAGATAGGGCCGTAATGAATTGAGCGCATCCTCGACGCTTTTAATAAGCGCCGGATCCTTGCCCGAATGTTCGATTTGTCTTTCGCGCATAGATACTGAATCTTACATATCAGGCACTGCTGACGTAGTGGATACCGTTTTGCTCGATATTTTTAAAACGCGTCTGCAAACAAAAAGATCGGCACTCGGCTTACGCACCATCACGTGCTTATCTCGATTTTCTTGGTGGCCGTTCGTGTTGCGTTACGAAACGCCACCTGTCGGGCAACGGAACGGGCCATTCTCTGAAACACCTCGTATCCTGATTCAGTAGCCGAGAGAGGCAGGCCTGCATCACACGATAAACGCAATGATTCTTCCAGAGGCAACTCGGCAAGCACAGGAACGTGCAGTTCATCAGCCAGCGCCGTCGCACCTCCTTCGCCAAAAATGTAATACTTCTTTTCGGGCGCATCAGGAGGTACGAAATAGGACATATTCTCAATAATTCCCAGTACGGGTACGCCAACCTGCTTAAACATGGATACGCCTTTCCTTGCATCGGCCAGGGCGACTTTCTGTGGCGTAGAAACGATAATCGCGCCGGTCAGAGAAACCGTCTGAACGATGGTCAACTGGATGTCTCCGGTGCCGGGGGGAAGATCCAGAATCAGATAATCGAGGTCCCCCCATTCCGTTTCCCCAAGAAACTGTTTGGTTGCACTCGACACCATCGGGCCTCGCCAGATCACAGCCTGATCCTGGTCAACAAGAAATCCCATCGATAATACCTTTACACCGTACTTCTCGACAGGAATGACTCGATGGTTGTCGTTGACTGCGGGACGCGCATCCTCAAGACCGAACATCGTCGGAATCGAAGGCCCATACATGTCCGTATCGACGATGCCCACATCGTATCCTTCCCGTGCGAGCGCGATGGCAAGATTGACCGCTACCGTACTCTTCCCTACTCCGCCTTTTCCGGATGCAACGGCAATGGTGTTCAGTACATTTTTCCCGAGCGAAGATTGAGTTTCCTGACCATCCAGCAGACCGCCAAGTTCAATCATCGCGTTATCCATTTCAACCAGTACCGAAACAGCATCCCCCGCTACCTGCTTTACGGCCGCCACCGAAAGGTCGCGTACCTGGTTTGCGAACGGGCTCAGTGGATCATCCAGAAAAATGGTAAACGAAATCTCTGCAGGAGTGACGTTCAAGTCGCGAATCAGTCCAAGACGGATAATGTCCTTTCCGCTCTCCGGGTCCATTACAGTTGAGAGAGCATCGATGATTTGATCTATGTTAATACTCACGCGATTTTACCTGTTCTTCGATGGAGACGACCATACGTACCATACGCGGCCTGAAGTTCCTTCGCGCGGCAGGTGTTTGACGCGTTTTACAGAAATCTCTCAAAATGCCGGTCTGCGAATTGCAGCCGCGGACCACCAGTCGGCTTCGGTCCTTTCCTGAAGAACGTCCAGATTGTTCTCCCTGATGGCTCTCAGCATGATCTCTCTGTCGCCGAGCTGCAAACCGGAGACAATGATGACTCCGTCGTCTGAGCTACGGGCTACATAGGCTGGAAGATCATTCAGAAGCACATTGCGATTGATATTCGCAAGAATCAGTGTATAGCCACGCGCGTCCACGCAGTCAATCGACCCGAGGCGCAGTTCGATCATAGAACACACGTCGTTAAGCCGGATGTTTTCCCCGGCATTTTCGTATGACCACGTATCAACGTCGAATCCGAGTACGGACGCTGCCCCCAGTTTCGCCGCTGCAATGGCGAGAATACCGGTCCCTGTCCCGGCGTCCAGAACGTTTGTCAGACGGTCCCGATTGTCGCTAAGAAGGCGGAGTGCAAGGCGTGTACTTTCGTGGTGGCCCGTTCCAAAGCTCATCCTGGGATCGATGACGAGCTCTATACAGTTCTTTATTCCGGTTTGGCATGCCTGCCATGTGGCACGGATATAAAACGGGTCCACCCACAGGGGTTGTACGCTTCTTTCCCAGACCTCATTCCAGTTCTGCTCGGCGATACGACGTTCCTGCCAGGTTGGGGAAAGGCCCAGGTGGGTGAGCGCGTCTCGAACAAGTTTCTGCTCGATACCGGACCAGTTTTCGGCCTTTAGAAAGATCTTGAGGTTCTCATCTTGATTCTCGAATCCTTCGACCGGAAGATCGAGCAGCTCAGCAACAAGAAAATCGTGGAGATCCGCCGTAACAGAAATTAAAATTTCCACCGTCTCCATCGTGGAGCACAGGACACCAGACGACGTCAGAATAACCAAAGAATCAATTGGGCAGGTAAAATATACGGATCCCCCAATCTTCCGGTCGGTCAGGCTCTTCGTCACCGAAATCCCCGTATGCGTGGGATAGATCCGAGATGTAGCGAACCTTGTACGTTCCGGCCGGCAGCGTGACGCTCCCTTCGAAACGGCGATTTCGATCGTCGCCCCCGGCATCCGTCGTGTTTCGAAGCGTCATCTCCCAGATGCGTTCCTGCAGTTCAACCGACTCAATCCACCCGTAATCCCACCTGCCGCTCGTCGCGATTTCACCCTGCGAGATGATATAGACCTCGGTCTCTTCCGCCAGCTCAAACGAGGAATACAGGTCAGCATCGTTTCCGACTCGTTCGAGAATAACGATCGATTCACCCAGGTCAACCGACCCCGGAGCGGTGACATCGGCCGCCTGAGTCGCCGTGCCGAAACGACCGGAAGAAGGGATTATGGTAATCACATCTTCTTCGAGTGGCTTTTCCGAAACGGAGAAAACGGCTACCCCCCAACGTTCCGGATGCGAAGGTTTCGACAGGCTCCAGTTATCAAATGCGTGCCCGCCATCGGTTTTAAAATGAATCGTATAAGCGCCCGGTGCGACATCGATAAAGGCTGTTTCAACACGATTACTCTTATCTCCTCCTCCCGGAAGAGAGTTTTCGCGGCTCATTTTCCAGACGATCTCTCCAGACTCGTTGTCTTCCAGCCAGGCGTAGTCGTAGAGCTGGCCTCGCGAAGTAATCTCACCCAGTGATGAGATGAGGATACAAACCGTGTCGTTCACCGAAAATTGAGCCATACGATGCTCATTGTTTCCCACACCGGTCAGCCGTATGAACGGTTCAGAGTGGATCCAGGGATCAAACTCTGAGACAATCGTTTCTGCGGCGCCGTAGATCGTCATTCCCCATCCGTCCGGATCATACGGAGGATTGGCCTCCCAACGAGACACGGAATGGGCGCCATTCGTTCGATAAACGGCCCGATATATACCTGGTGCCAGATCCACGAAACCGTCAAATGTACGATTGTTCTCCATCCCACCGGCGGCTCTCGTGTTCTCCCAATCCATCATCCATTCCTTCTCCCCTGTCCGCGCATCTTCAATCCAGCCGTAGTCACAGCCCGTATTGCATAGCTCTCCGATTGCGTAGATCTGTATAGAGACCTTCTGACGAACTCGAAACAGGAACGTGCGCATCTCCCTTGAGCCGACGGGACCCGTCGACCAGATCGGGTTTTCAAAGAGTTGCTTTGCCGTCTGCGCGCTTTCCTTTCGAATCAGAGCGCGCGGTGCGGCGGAACCATCCGCTTCTGAAATGCTCATGTAAAGAGCCGTCTCGTAATTGGTCCAATACGGTGTAAGTCCCAAAAAAGGCGCCTCATGAATTGAACGTTCGGTAGGTCCCAGCGTCGTATAAAAAACGTCGTATTGTCCGGGATCAAGATGAATGGTATCGACGAGTTCGGCCAGTATGCCCTCGCGTCTAAGTTCGGCCGCTTCCGTGGACCACACTAGTTCTCGGGTAACACCGCGAAGAATCCATCCATACGTGGCGAGCAACGCCGCGTCATCATCGGTTTCGTAGGCTGCCATCAACGACACTACCACTTCCGATTCGCGGTCGACCTGTAAACCGGTCCGGTATAGATTTCCTGGGGCCATGTCTGCAAATACAACGACGCCGTCAGGCGGACTGGGTCCCTGGCTGCTCTTCCAAACAACGAGTCCCACTACGAGCACAAGCAGGATCAGCTGAAATCGAACAAGTCGTTTGTTTTTCATCACCGAAATTTGATCCAGGGAAGAGTGGTGTATTGGCTCTACGACCTTACAGGAATGAAGTTACCGACTACGGATGAATAATCGTCGATGTGGCTACGTGGGGGAGGCGATCGGGCGAACCGATAACAATCCATCCCCGTTTTCGCTAAGAGGCAGAAACTGTACATTATCGGATCGGCCGAATG